>DATKUX010000147.1:0-21960 GCA_035530395.1 Spirochaetia bacterium | reverse complement strand
GGCCTGCCGTGGTCCGGTGGACGAAGATACCAGGGAGCGGGTGCGCGGCCTGCGGGATAAGGCCAAAGAGGTGCTCAAGGAGGTGCAGAGCCGCTTCTTTGCCCGGGAGCCCGGCGCAATCGTGCTGGACCACGTTGGGCTGGCCCCCCGCATGGCCACCCTGGTGGAACTGGTGTCGGCCTTTGCCGCCGGTTACCGGGAGGCCAAGCTGGCCCGGGGACTGGTCGACTTCGGCGACCTGGAACATTTCGCCCTGCGCCTTTTGGCCGGGGCAGACGGGGTTCCTTCCGACCTGGCCCTTGCCCTGCGGCGTCGCTATGCGGAGGTGCTGGTGGACGAGTACCAGGACATCAACCCGGTCCAGGAGGCCATCCTCCAACTGGTGGCCCGCCCGGATGCTCCGAACCTCTTCATGGTTGGTGACGTCAAACAGAGCATCTACCGGTTCCGGCTGGCCGAGCCCAAACTGTTCCTGGAGAAGTATCGCCGCTTTGCGCCGGAGCCGGGCGCCGTGGAGCGGCGCATCGATCTGCCGGAAAACTTCCGCAGCCGGCCGGAAATCATCCGGGCCGTCAATTTCCTCTTCCGTCAGATCATGACCGAGCTGGCGGGGGGAATGGCGTACGGGCCGGAAGCGGAACTGGCCTGCGGCCTCACCTATCCGCCGTCCGGTGCGGTTTTGGCAGCCGGGCCGGTGGAACTGTACCTTCTCGAAACCCGGAATGAGGACCTGGAGGCCGGCCCGGAGGATATGTCCGCCGTAGAACGGGAGGCCAGAATGGTGGCGGGCCGTATCCGGGAGATGCAGGCCTCCGGCGCGCATGTCTGGGTGGACGGCCGGTACCGGCCGCTGGCCTACCGTGATATGGTGGTGCTGCTGCGGTCCGTCCGGGGAGCTGCGGACAGCTTCCTGTACGAGTTCCGCCGCCAGGGCATACCCGCCGCCGCGGACGCCGGTCCCGGCTATTTCGCCGCCACGGAAGTGGAGACCATGCTCTCCCTGTTGCAGGTCATCGACAACCCCTTGCAGGACGTGCCCCTGGCCGCCGTGCTGCGCTCCCCGCTGGTGGGACTTGGGGCGGCCGAACTCGCGCAAATAAGGGCGGCTCAAACAGACGGCGCATTCCACCGGGCCGTGGTCGGAGCGGCCCTGACGGGGGCCGCCCGCGCCCAACTGGACCGGTTTCTATCCCTTCTGGCCGGCTGGCGGGGGCAGGCTCGTCAGGGCCGACTGAGCGAGTTGATCTGGCGGATTTACCGGGAAACCGGCTTCTACGACTATGCCGGCGCGCTGCCGGGCGGTCAGGTGCGGCAGGCCAACCTGCGGTCCCTTTACGACCGGGCCTGCCAGTACGAGAAGACCAGTTTGCACGGGCTGTTCGACTTCCTGCGTTTCGTGGAACGGCTCCGGGAGGGGGGTCAGGATACCGGCCCGGCCGGTTCGGAAAAAGAAGACGTGGTCCGGATCATGAGCATCCACAAGTCCAAGGGCCTGGAGTTTCCCGTGGTCTTCCTGGCCGGCCTGGGCCGCTCCTTCAACCTGCAGGACGTAAGGGCCCAGACGGTCCTGCACAAGGACTTGGGCATCGGTCCGGACGTGGTGGACCGGGAACTGGGCGTGCGCTATCCCAGCTGGGCCAAGCTGGCCATCCGGGAGAGGCTGAGCCGCGAATCCCTGGCCGAGGAAATGCGTATACTCTACGTGGCTCTTACCAGGGCCAGGGAGAAGCTGGTGCTGGTGGGCTCGGTCCGGAACCTGGCAGGAAGGGTTAAGGAGTGGGGTACCTACCTGGACTGGCCCCGGGTTCCCCTTCCCGACGGCCGCCTGCTGGCGGCCACCAGTTGCCTGGACTGGATCGGGCCGGCGGTGCTCCGGCATCCGGACGCGGGTGTTTTACTTGATGCCGCGGGTTCCGCCCCGCTCCGGGACGATCCTTCCCGCTGGGCCATCCATTGTCCGGTGGAACTCCCTGCCCCGCCGGACGGGGACAGCGGGCCGGTGGACGAGCTCCTCTTCGAGCACGTGCGCCGGGGGGAGCCCCTGGTCGTACCGCCCGGGGTCACGGCGGCGGTGGCCGCCCGGTTGGACTGGCTTTACCCACACCAGATCACGGTTGGGCGGCCGGCCAAGATCGGGGTGACGGAGTTGAAGAGGCCGTTTGAGCCTTTGGCCGAGGATGAGACCTCATGGTATCATCCTCCGGCGCTTTTGCGGCCCCGTTTTCTCCAGGAAACCAGGCGGCTGTCGGAACTGGAGCGGGGCAGCGCCTGGCACCTGGTGCTGCAGCACCTGGACCTGCAGGGGGACCTGAGCGCCGCAGGTATAGGAGAGCAGATGCTGGTCATGGAGGAAAACCTGCTTTTGACCGCCCAACAGGCCCAGGTCGTCGACCCGGATAGTCTCGCCCGTCTCTTCGCCGGGCCGTTGGGAAGGCGTCTTCGCCGTCCGTCCGTCCGCCGGGAACTCCCCTTCAGTTTGCTCCTGCCGGCCGGCGAAGTTTATCCCGACCTGGCCGGCCGGAACGAGACGGTTCTGGTCCAGGGGGTGATCGACTGCCTGGCGGAGGAAGGGGACGGCTTTCTCCTGGTGGACTGGAAGACCGACCGGGTGGCGGCCGCGGAGCGCTACCGGGTGCAGCTGGATGTATACGCACGGGCGGTTCAGACCATCCTCGGCCGGCCGGTCCGGGAGAAGTACCTCTATTTTTTAATGGCGGAAGAAGCGGTTTTACTGGTTTGAGCGGGTGGCAGAAGAGTAGCAGACGATGAGGGAGGTTTATTTGATGACGCCTACACAGATACTGACGGACGAACACGTGCTGATCGTAAAAATGCTGGACATTGTAGGCATGTGTGCCCAAAGAGTGAAACAGGGCAACTTTGACGACCTGGAAACAATCCGCCTGGCAGTGGATTTCTTCAAGAACTATGCCGACGGTTTCCATCACGCCAAGGAGGAGGCTATCCTGTTCCCGCTGTTGATGGAAAAAGCGAATATGGGGGCCCCGGTACGGGTGTTTATTGACGAACACACCCAGGGCCGGCAGTTTATCAAGAACATCACCCTCAGCCTGGACCGGATAGAGAGTGGTGACCGGGACGCCGCCGGCCTCCTGGTGGAAAGCATCGACGGATACAGCAAGATGCTGGCCAAGCACATCAACAAGGAGGACCTGGGCCTGTTCAAAACTACCGACAAGGTCCTCGGTGCCGCCGAACAGTCCCGGCTGCTGGCAGAGTTCGCCCGGGTGGCGAAGGGAAAACCAGGTGAGGAGGCGAAGTATCACCGCTTGGTGGAGGAACTGGCCGGGAAATACGGGCTATAAAAGAAGGCTGTCCCGGGCCCGCAAGAGTCCGGGACAGCCGTTACAGCCGAATGGTGCTACTCCGTGGACAGACCGGGGCGTTTGCCCGGGGTGCCGTGGACATTGAAGATCCGGCGGAAGTGGAAGCCGTAGACGGCCAGTGTGAGCGCCTCCACCAGGAAGCTGGGCCGTTTGAAGAGTGTTTTCAGAATCAGCCGCCAGTAGTATCTTCTACCCTTTTCCAGGATGCCGAGGTACCACGTGATCAGCAAAAGGGCCCTGATATAGCGGAAACGGAAGCGGGAGAGGTCAATTTTCCGGATGGGCCGGAATTCTTTCAAAAATTCCTGGATCCGCTCATAATACTGGGCCGGAGAGTATATGGTGGTCACAATCCTCTGGTAGCCGTCGATGAGCTTTTGGGGATTCATCACCGGCACGAAGTTCATGGACAAATCGGTGTTGTTGCCGGAGAAGTCCTGTAAGAGGCGGTCTTCCTTCGCGAGCCGCTCGAACAACTTGGTTCCCTTGGGGGCGTTGAGTAAACCGACCATGGCGGTGACGATGCCGCTTTGCTGGATAAAGTTGATCTGCCGGTCAAAAATAGAAGGCGTGTCGCTGTCGAAGCCCACGATGAAGCCGGCGCTCACGGCCATGCCGAAATTCTGGATCTTTTTCACCGAAGCCAGCAGGTTGCGGTTAACGTTGTTGAACTTGTTGCATTCCTTCAGGCTTTCTTCGCTGGGGGTTTCGATGCCGATGAAGACCTGGTCGAAGCCGGCCTCGGCCATTAGTCTCAACAGTTCTTCGTCGTCGGCCAGGTTGATCGAGGTTTCGGTTATGAAGTCAAAGGGGTTTTTATGCTCCTTGTTCCACTGGATCATGGCCGGGAGGACTTCTTTTTTCAACTTGGCCTTGTTGCCGATGAAGTTGTCGTCGACAATGAAAAGACCTCCCCGCCAGCCGCGGGCATAGAGGACGTCAAATTCGCCGAGTAGTTGGGGCACGGTCTTGGTGCGTATTTTGCGGCCGTACAGCGAGGTGATGTTGCAAAACTCGCAGTCGTAGGGACAGCCGCGGGAATACTGGGTGCTCATAGCCCCGTATAGGTCCAGGTTGATCAGATCCCAGGCGGGTATAGGGGTCATGTCCAGGTCGGGGTGACGGTTGGACTCGTAAATGTGCCTGGCCGTACCGCTTTCCAGGTCGGCGAGGAATTCGGGCAGCGTAATTTCGGCTTCGTTTAGGACCAGATGGTCAATGTCGGCGAATTTCTCGGGCTCCATGGTGAAAAGCGGCCCCCCGGCCACCATCGGCAGGCCGGCGGACTTGCAGCGGGCGATTATCTCCTGCACCGAGTCGCGCTGAATTACCATGGCGCTCACGAAGACGATGTCCGCCCACGTGAGGTCGGCATCACGAAGTTGGCGGACGTTGAGGTCAACGACCCGTTTTTCCCATGCCGCCGGCAACATGGCCGCCACCGTCAGCAGCCCCAGGGGAGGATGGGCCGCTTTCACACCGATAAACTTGAGCGCATGTTTGAAGCTCCAGAAGCTTTCCGGGTAGCTGGGGTAAACGAGAAGTACCCGCATGTCTTAAAACCCACCCGCCTTTTTGGGAAATATTATGTCCTGGAAGAAGGGAAAGTTTCGCACCGCCGGCCGGAAAGAGCTGGTCAGGCTGGTGGTAAACAGTGCTTCTGTGAAGCCCTGGCTTTTCCTTATCACCCTATTATGCTTCTTTTCAGACGAGAAGGCAATAAGGTGTCAAGGAAATATGCGTTAATTGTAGATTAAGAAATGGATTTTCCTGTCCAGGGGTGCCTGGGTGGCTGGCCCATTTGTTTTGGCGGCCAAAAGGAAATGGCGGTGGTCGATGTAGAACACCACACTAGAAACGGTTCTCCAGCGGGGTTGGTTTCAGGAGCAGGCCGTAAGCCCTCGGAATAGTGAAATACTAAAATGGCGGGATGGTGACGAGATCCTTGATTGCCGAAATCATCTTTACCGGAACGGAGTTATTGCTGGGTCAAACCCTTAACACGAACGCCCAATACTTGCAGCAGGCCCTGGCGGCCCAGGGCCTGGACCTCTACCGGCAGGTTACCGTGGGCGACAACCTGGTCCGCTGTGCCGAGGCCATCCGCGAGGCACGGGCCGACCTGGTTTTTATCGGCGGCGGCCTGGGGCCCACGGAAGACGACGTCAGCAGGGAGGCGCTGGGGGAGGCCCTCGGTCTGCCCCTCGTTCAGGATGAAACGGCCCTGCAGATCGTGCAGAGGTTCTTCGTTTCCCGGGGCCTGAAGATGGCGGCCAACAACCTGAAGCAGGCCCTGGTGCCGCCCGGCGGCCTGGTGTTGGACAATCCCATCGGCACGGCTCCCGGGGTGGTCCTGGCCCACGGGGACAAACACTTTTTCCTGCTGCCCGGTCCTCCTCAGGAATTCAGCCGGATGGTGGAGGAACAGGTGATACCTTACCTGAAGCGGCACTTTGCTGCCCGTCTGGGGGTGATCAGTTCCCGCATTGTGAAGTTTTGCGGGATCGGAGAATCGACCCTGGACCAAAGCCTGGCCGACTTGCTCAAGAGTACCAACCCGACCCTGGCTCCTTCCGCCAAAGAGGGCCAGGTTCACCTGCGTATAACGGCCAAGGCCGGTGACGAGGCCACGGCCCTTAAGATGATTGCGGAAATGGAGACGGCCTTGAGGCAGCGTCTGGGCGGTCACATCTTCGGCACCGGCGGGGACACCCTCGAGGGTGCGGTGGGCCGTCTCCTGGCCGGCCGGAAGGTAGCGCTGGCCGAAAGCTTTACGGGGGGGGTCTTGGGAGAGTTCCTGGCCCTGGATCCGGTGGCTGCCGGGACTTTGGCCTGCGGGCTGGTCCTGACCGGCGCAACCACGGCAAAGGTGGCACTGCCTCCCGAACTGCTGGGACGGCCGGGAGAGGGCCTTAAGGAAGCGGCGGCGCGGATGGCTACAGCCGTTCGGGCCTATGCCGGCAGTGATTTCGGCCTGGCCGTGACCGGAGCGGAGGTGGCGGATGCCAGGAGCATTGACCGCTTCACGGCCTGTATAGCCACTGATGATGGTGTCTCCTGCCGTACTAAGGAAATGCGCCTCTGGGGCAGCCGCAGCCAGGCGGCGCGGCGGGCCGCCGAAGCCGCCCTGATTCTGCTCTGGCGGAGCCTGAAAGAAAACTGACCATGGTGGGGCTGGGCATGGCTGATCATTACGGAGTTTCGCCGAGCTTACCAGGCACGAGGCCCTTATTCCATAAGGGCCCGTTTCTCCGACCACACGAGGACAATGGCATAGACGGTCGTAACCCTGGCGGCCCTTCAGCCACTCACCGACCCGTAGACGGTTGGATGATCCTGCCAACTCCCGACACCCTCCCGACGGCGTTGTGAAGGGGTTATCTTATGAAGGGCTGAGATGCCGGGTCCGGCCAGGATGAACTTGGATGCTTCTGCGGCGGTTGTTTCGCGTGCCACTCATGGGCTACAAATCGACAAGAAATCCCGGGTATCCGACGGATTGCTTGCTATTGAATTCTATTAAAAACGGGGATATAATATTTTCAGATTTTGCTTTGTGGGGCGATGGATTTGAAGCTTTCTTCGAATGAGCAAGCCGCTCTCGTCGAAACCAAAAGTCTCTTACAAACGAAGTTTCCCGTTGAGGAGTTCATTGTCTTTGGTTCCGTGGCACGAGGTCAGGCCACCAAGGAATCTGATCTCGATCTATTGGTTCTTACCAGTCGCCCGATGAGTCACAGAGAAAAACACGCAATGTCCGATCTTGTTTTCGATGTCAACTTGTCTCATGACACCGGTATTAGCATTCTGGTAGTAGATAGATCCGCATGGGAAACTGGTCTACTTTCCGTTTTACCGCTTCACGAAGAAGTCACGAAGGATGGGGTTGTCGTGTGAACAACCAGGGACAAAGACGAGATATTGCGAATTACTGGATGGAAAAAGCCAAGGAAAGCTTCCATTCTGCTCAATTGGAATACTCGCAAGGGCATCTTAGTTTTTGCGTTAACCGGTTATATTACGCTGTATTCTATGCCGTAAGTGCGATACTTGCTTCCCGCGGGTTGAAATATGGCAAGCATTCTGCCGTCCGCTCGTCCTTGCACCGTGATTTTGTAAAAAGAGGAATTGCATCCGAAGAGATGGGAAAGTTGTTTGATAGGCTGTTTCATGATCGACAGGAAGCTGATTATGCTGCCTTCAGTAGTTTTGACCCAGAAATAGTTAGAGAAGAAATTGAACAGGTTGAAGGAGTAAGATCCTATTGCTAGAGCATTAATACTTATCTCTGTTTCTGGTTTTTTTACCCTGACGGCGTCCAGGCACCCCCCCCCCGGATAATCTCAACCCGAATCGGAAGAATCCTTCTTGGCCATCTTCTTCATGAAAATCTTTACCACCGCGTGGCGAACCTCGTTCTAGCTAAACTCCCTGCTGCCGGCAAAGCACCTTATGGAAACTACAGGCCCCTCGCTTATCTTTCGGTCATCCTCCATCCCCTTCGGGAACCACTACCGCGGCTGAAGGGAAAAGCAGAAAACCACCCAGGGCAACGAACGGTTGCCTGGGGGCGGTTTTTTCTAGGCTCTGGAATTATCCGGCCCTATAGCTCCCCGAAGTAGGCCGCCGTCAAGGTATCGCCCCGCAGCCCCAACCGCAGGGACTCCGTGGAGAATACTTCATTTGGGGCGATGTTACCCATGTTCACGTTGGGTCCGAACCGCAAAATCAGGTCCGTCTGCTGGTGTTTGAGGGGTGCTTCCCAGATGAGGTTGTTGATGTCTCCGATGGCTTCCTCCAGATCTTTCACCACCTGGCCGATAAAGAAACCTTCCTCATCGTATAATCCGCTGTCCATGCCGCTTTCCCGGCCTTCCAAAATCACCTTGAAGGCGCCGTTTTCCAGATCTTGATACACGGTATCAATCAACTGGTTCGTACTCATGCGTTCCCGGGGATCTTTTTTGCCCACCTCGGTGAGTACCTTCAGTCCCAGGGTGCAGCCCAATGAGATGGCCCTCTTGCGTACGCTTTTCTTTACCGTCAGCGAACCGTCCGATACTTCCACCGCTGTAAAGCCCGTCTCTTTCGCCAGTTCAAGGAATTGTTCCAGTTTGTTTTGCGCGATGGCGATTTCCAGAAAGGTGCCGCCCGGGTATACATCGATGTTTTCCGAGCGAGCTATGGAAATTTTCTGGTTTAGCACGTCCCGACTGTAGAGGGCGGTGGTTCCGAAACCCAGTTTCCAGAAATCTATGTAGTCACCGGCTGTCCTCAGTAGATCGTCCATGGCGCCGGTGCCAACACCTTTGTCGATCACCATGGTCAGACCCCCCAGACGGGGTTTGACCTGCCTTCCTTCGATGGGAAATTGCAGGAGGTCGTTCCACGGTGTCCCGGCATACCCCTTTCCCATATCCGCAACTCCTTTCCAGGCTCCCCCAAAATGCCGTTTGTAACTGTCTTGTTTAATTTATGCGCTTTATGGGGCATGGGTGTGACTTATCTCCTGTCCCGGAGCGCATGGGGGATTTGTAATAAGTGGCTGCCGGGGGGAATTGTGGTGGGGGAGAGGTGGTCCGGGGGGTGAGCGGGTGCAGGCTGGTTCACCGGCCTGCACCCGCGATGTCCTTTTTGGTGAGGAAGCCTTGGCTCGAAGAGTTGGGCCACGATTATTGCAAAAGACAAGAAGAGCTCCGAAATCTTCCTGACACCATGCGGGGCAGACCAGCGGGCGGATAGAAGCCGGGTTGTTACGTGACGATTGAAAAAACCCTTTTATAACCGGCCTGCTGATAGGAAGTGATGTTGCCTGGTCAGTGTTTCAGGAACAACTACACATAACATTTTATAGAATATATGTAGGCCTGGCAGCGGAACCCATGGGCAATCCCTTTGCCGGGGACCGCCGGGGCGGGATTGATTTCTGCTTTTGGAATCAACGACACATGACGTTTCATTGGGTACATATAAAGGTAAGAGCAAGGAGAATTCGAATGCAAACAAAATGCAAACCAGTTGGCCCCATTAATTTATTTGCCCACTTTATTGGCCCCAATCCCCCAACTACTTTTAACCCGGTGAGTTCATACCCCTGTATTGATCCAACTGCATTTGTCGGTCCGTTTTCAAGTGTAATTGGTGATGTGACTATTGGGGCCAATGTTTTCATTGCCGCAAATGCGACCATAAGAGCAGATGAAGGAACGCCCTTTTTCATCGGACCTAATAGCAATATTCAGGATGGAGTAATATTGCATGGTTTACACGAAGGAAGGGTAGTAGTACACGGTAAAAGGTTCTCAATCTATATCGGCAAAGAGGTTACCTGCGCTCATGGTTGCATTATTCACGGGCCGTGCAAGCTTGGAGACAGGGTATTCGTTGGATTTAACGCTACAATCCTTAACGCCGTTATTGGAGAAGGTTCCTTCGTCTCAACCGGTGCTGTTGTCACTGATGGAGTGCGAATAGCCCGCAACCGGTTTGTTCCGCTGGGAGCTCTGATTGACACCCAGCAAAAAGCCGATGCACTGGGTCCGGTTCCGCCAGACCGGGAAGAGTTTGCCCGGGAGGTTCAGCATATTAATGCGGAATTTCCTGCCGCCTATGCAGTAACATTCGGTACCACCCGTTGCAGTTGCGGAATAGCGTGTGATAATGTAAGTCCGGAATTGGAAGAATGTGAAGAAAGTAACCATGCAAAAGACATCGAAGCCGAGTAGGATATGGATCATTGGTGGAAGAAAACCTTACTGAAAAGGAAGCTGCCGTCCGCGGTGTAAACTGTCCCGCTGGTGCCTGATGTCATGCTCAGGGGGAACACATGATCTGGTCGGCCGAAATTGGAGTGACCGGCTAATAGTCCAGGAATCGAGGCGGCCGAGCCTTGAGGATAATAAAACTTCAGTTGGGATGACTTCCTCGTGGCGGCCATTTTTCAATGAGAAAAGTGTTGCAAAAAGGCCTGTCGTGTGATAGTATGGCGCTGGATTTTGCAGGAATCTGGGATAAATGTGGGCGAAAACCCGGGGTGCGCAAGAGGGTCATGCGCACAAATGTTCGGAGAGGGGGAGGGGTTGCATAACCTGCGGGGGATTGCCTAAGCCTGCTATCGGAGAAAGACACAGGTAGTTGACGATTGGATTCCCGTTGCGGGCTGAAGGGGAATGTTGCAAACTGGTTAAGCAGTTACCGGCGGATGTTCTAAAGCAAAGACAATATTAATGTCGAAGGGGGTGTCCGGCGTTTGTTCTCCTGCTGAGCAGGGGGACATGCCGGAAACTATTTTGAAGAAGCTTTATTTTGGGTTGGTCGTGATGATGTCCCTGTTCCTGCTGGCAGCGCCGGCCGACGCTGCGCAAGCCGGCATTCTGATCAACGGTTACCAGTTGGACAGTGATGTGCAACCGGTGGTGCAGGCGGGCCAGACATTTCTGCCGCTGCGGGCGGTGGCGACGGCGCTGGCCTGCGAAACAGGGTGGGATCAGGCGACCCAGACGGCCACGGTGAGCAAGGACGGTGTGGTAGTCGCGGTCGACCTCCAGGACAGGTCTGCGGGGGTGAACGGAAAACTGGTGGCGCCAGCCGGGTCGGTGATCGTTGCCGGTGACAGGGTCCTGGTGCCGGCCCAGGTTCTGGAGGATGCTTTCGGCATCGGCGTGACGTTCGACACCGTGTCGGGAAACGTCTACATAAGTGACCAGGAGCAGGTGGACGGAATGTCGCCGGAAGAGCTGCTGGTCAAGTCCTACGAAAAAGCGCAATCGTACGGAACCGAGATGTTCGAGCAAAATATAACCATGCAGACCGCCGGCCAGGGTCCTTCCTTCAGCGGGACGATAAACGTTCAGGGCAGCGTCAAACAGCCGGATCAGGCCTATATGGTCGAATCCTTATCCCTGCCCGGGGCGGCCGGAACCCAGAAGATCGAAACATATACCGTGGGGGGTACCGTCTACCAAAACCTCAACGGCGCCGGCTGGAAGGCGCTGCAGACATCTGTTTCCTCCGACTGGCTCAAACAGATGAGTGACGACCCGTCTTCCAGCGTTAAGATGATCGAACAGACCGGCGGTATCATAAGCGCCGGCACCCCCCAGACGTTGAACGGTACCACTTATGACGTCGTAAGGGTCACCATGGATCCGGACAAGATGAAGGCCTGGATCGAAAAAATGCTCGCCTCGTCCGCCCCCACCGGACAGCAGGCGCAGGTTCAGCAGGCGATCCAGGGTATTTTCGCCGTGACGCAGATAGACGCCGCCTATGAAATGTTCATTAATCCCAGCACTCTTCTGACGGAGAGAGGCTATACCACGATGACGGAGCGGGTCAACATGCCGCCGGCTCCCGTCACCATGACCATCCACGGGAGTTCCCGGACGTACGGCTTCGGCAAGCCGGTGCAAATGCCTGCCGTCGGAACCGGCCAATAGGATTCATCAGGGTTAAGATACGGGCCGGGCAATGGCTTTTGCCCGGCCCGTATTGTCTTTTCGGCCCGCAATAACGGTTTCCGCTGCCACTGCCTGTTGCTTGCGGTCGGTTCGAGGCACATAGCGTCGGGTATCTCCCGTCCCTTTCCGGCATAGGGAATTAGTAGATAATGGCGGCCGGGGGGAATTATGGTGCGTGACAGGATTGTCATGGGGATGGCGCTGCTGAGGATACTTTCGTCGACCATAGAGTTTAGCGCGGCTTTACTGATGCTCCACTTCAACCGGGTGGAGGACGCTTTCCGGATCAATGCCGTGCTGGCCATGATAGGGCCCAGCGTGATGCTGACGGTGACCACGCTTGGCCTGATAGGTCTGGCGGGTAAAATTTCGCCCCAGGGCATCTTTATCGTGATGGCCGGCGTGGCCCTGATATTCCTGGGGGTGAGCAAGGTCTAGCGGGAGAGGATGCCCCGGGCGAAGACGGCCAGGGCGAAGCCGAGGATGACCACGCCGGAGGCCAAGTTCACGCGGCGCAGGACCAAAACCGAAAGCCGGGTACGCAAGAGGGCGGTACCCGCAGTGAGAAACACCCACCAGAGAGCGGAGCCGCTGAAGGCACCGGCGGCCAGGAAAAGGGGATGGGATCCCCGGACCAGACCGGTGAAGGCGGCGGTGAAGAAAAGGATCGTCAGCGGGTTGGTCATGGTCAGGGCGAGGGTGGAGAAATAGGCGGCGGCCAGATTGGGGGAGGGGGCCTTAAGAGAGTCGGGGGACAGGTGGGTCCGCAGGGTGGACAACCCCAGCCAGCCCAGCCAGAGTCCGCCGGCCAGACTGAACCAGGCGGCGTGCGTGGTGAGGAAGCGGGAAAGCAGGCTGACTCCCCAACCGGCCATCCCGGCGTAAAAAGCGTCGGCCGTAGCCGCCCCCAGGCCGGAGGCAAAGCCGTTGGACCAGCCCCGGGCCAGGGTCCGGGACAGACAGAGGAGGGCGATGGGGCCGACCGGGGCGGCCACCAGAAAACCGAGGGCCAGACCTTCCCAGAATAACCGGGTCACCAGGGATCACTCCTTTCGACTTCGGGAGGTTGAGGTCAGCGCGGCCCTTCCCGGCCCGGGGGCAGGGGGAGGCGGTGGGTTTCAAAGGCCGTGGAAAGAGCGATGACGGTACGGGTCTTGACCACGCCCGGCAAGCCCTTGAGGTCGTCGCTGACCAGTTTCTCCAACTCGGGGAGGCCGGGCACCCGTACCTTCAGGAGATAGTCCTCCGCCCCGGCCACGTGGTGGCACTCGGCAACGGCGGGCAGTTGTTCCACCATCTGCAGGAAGGGCCCGCGGTCCTGCGGCCGGTCCAACACCACGCCAATGAAGGCGGTCAGGGGGTAACCGAGGGCCCGGGCATCGACCAGGGCGGTGTAGCCCTTGATGACGCCGCGTTCTTCCAGCTTCTTGACCCGCTCCGCAGCGGCCGGGGGAGAGAGATCCAGGAGGGAACCCAGCTCCGCCCACGTGGTCCGGCCGTTTTCCATTAAACGCTTCAATACTTTGGAATCAATATTATCCACGTCGTATCACCTCCATTTAATAAGTATTTTTCCCTATTATAAATACATTCATAACAGAAGTCAATAATGTTTTTAGTAAACCAAAGAAGGGTGTCTGAAGGTTTTATTGACGGCCGGGCCCCTGGTCTGGTAGAATACTAGGCGGGTTAAGAGCCTTTAAATCGGTCCGGTGAGGCCGGTAAGGGATCATAGGGACGGTGCTTGAAAGGCCAAGCTATGCCTGCTTACCGGGAGTAAGCAGGCTTTTTTCATAAGGGGGGTGAGCTTGTGGAGATCAAGTGGCGGGAAAAGGCGCGTCTTATGGACGGGGAAGCTATCAGGAGGGCCTTGGAGCGTATCGCCCACGAGATCGTGGAGCGCAACACCGGCATTGACGACCTGGTGCTGGTGGGGGTGAGACGGCGGGGGGTGCCGCTGGCGGAGCGCCTGGCCGGGCGCATCCGGGCCATCGAGGGACGCGGCGTACCGGTCGGTATCCTGGACATAACCCTGTACCGCGATGACCTGACGATGCTGGATCACCAGCCGCAGGTCCACCAGACCGACATCCCCTTCCTGGTTACGGGGAAGAGGGTGGTTCTGGTGGACGACGTCATCTTTACCGGGCGGACCGTACGGGCGGCCATGGACGCCATCATGGACCTGGGCCGGCCCGGTTCGATCCAGTTGGCGGTAATGCTGGACCTGGGGCACAGGGAGTTGCCGGTGCGGCCGGACTACGTGGGTAAGAGCGTGCCCACCTCGCGCCGGGAGGTGGTTGAGGTCAGACTGACCGAAACCGACGGCGAAGACGGCGTAGTTATTCTGGAGAGAACATGACCCGGGTCGGAGGGATGGAAGACAAGTGTTGAGCAAAGACTTGTTGGGACTGGAGCATCTTTCCCGGGCGGCCATCGAGGAGATTCTGGATACGGCGGGGCCCATGCGGGAAATCATGCACCGCAGCATCAAGAAGGTGCCGGCCTTGCGCGGCCGCACGGTGGTCACCCTGTTTTACGAGGCCAGTACCCGCACCAGGGTTTCTTTCGAGCTGGCCGCCAAGTACTTAAGCTGCGACACCATCGGCGTGGCCGCCGCCTCCAGCAGCGTGTCCAAAGGGGAAAGCCTCAAGGATACGGCCCGCACTCTGGCGGCTATGCAGCCGGACATAATCGTTCTGCGCCATCCCCGGGCCGGAGCGGCCGCCCTGCTGGCCGGGGAAGTGCCGGCTCATGTCGTCAACGCCGGGGACGGGGCCCACGAGCATCCCACCCAGGCTCTTTTGGACCTCTTTACCGTGCGGGAGAAAAAGGGTCGCATTGAAGGGCTCAAGGTGGCTATCGTCGGTGACATCGCCCATAGCCGGGTGGCCCGCTCCAACATCTGGGGCTTCGGCCGTCTGGGGGCCCAAGTCTGCCTGGCCGGGCCGGCTACCCTGATGCCGGAGGCGGTGCAGGAAATGGGGGCCAGGGTGGTCTCCCTGGAGGAAGCCCTGACGGATGCCGACGTGGTGATGACGCTGCGGCTGCAGATGGAGAGGCAAAAAGCAGGACTTTTGCCCTCGTTGGGTGAATATGCGGCCCTATTTGGTTTGAACCGGGAGCGCCTGGCCCTGGCGCGGCCGGATGCCCTGGTCATGCACCCGGGACCGATGAACCGGGGCATCGAGATTACACCGGAGGTAGCCGACGGCCCCCAATCGGTGATTGTTCAGCAGGTGGAGAACGGGGTGGCCGTACGCATGGCGGTCCTCTACCTGATTGCGGGAGGGGGGGCCAAGCATGAAACTATTGATTAAGGGCGGCCACGTGGTTGATTTAACCGGTCAGGGCTTAATCCGCCAGGATGTTCTGATAGAAGACGGTCTGATTACAGCGTTGGGCAACGTCAGCTCCGGCGGCGACGTGACGGTCTTGCCGGCCGAAGGTCTTTTGGTGGCCCCCGGGCTCATCGACCTGCATACCCACCTGCGGGAGCCCGGCTTTGAGGAAAAGGAGACCATCCTGACCGGCACGAGGGCCGCGGTACGAGGCGGCTTTACCTGCGTGTCGGCCATGCCCAACACCCGGCCGGTTACCGACACGGGGGCGGTGGCCGGCTTTGTGCGGCGTAAAGCCGACGAGGCCGGTTGGGCGCGAGTCTATCCCATAGGGGCCGTCACCGTGGGCCAGGAGGGGCGGGAAATGGCGCCGCTGGGCGAGTTAAAGGCAGCCGGCGTCCTGGCCGTCTCGGACGACGGTCACGCCGTGGCCAGTGCCGGGCTCCTGCGTAACGCCATGCGCTATGCGCGGATGTGTGATTTGCTGGTGATCAGCCACTGTGAGGATGTGACCCTCTCGGCGGGCGGTTCGATGAACGAGGGATTCACCGCTACCCGGCTGGGCCTGAAGGGTGTGCCGGCTACCGCCGAAGAAGTGATGGTGGCGCGGGACATCCTGCTGGCCGGGGAAACCGGCTGCCGGCTCCACATAGCCCACGTCAGTACGGCGGGGTCGGTGCGCCTGGTGCGCGAGGCCAAGGCGCGGGGCGTTGCCGTTACGGCCGAGGCCACGCCGCATCACTTCACCCTGACGGAAGAGGCCTGCGGCGGTTATGATACCAACACCAAGGTCAATCCGCCCCTGAGATCCGCCGCCGACGTGGCGGCGGTGCGGGAGGGGCTGGCCGACGGCACCATCGACGCCATCGCCACCGACCACGCGCCGCACACCCAGGCCGAAAAAGAAGTGGAGTATGAACTGGCCCCCTTCGGCATCAGCGGTCTGGAGACGGCGGTGGCCCTGGTCTTTACCGAACTGGTCCATACCGGCGTGCTTACCGCGGCCCGGGCCATGGCCCTTTTGTCGCGGGAACCGGCGCGCATCCTGGGTCTGACGGCCGGAGTACTTGCTGTAGGGGCGGCGGCCGACCTGACCCTGATCGACCCCGCTCTGGAACGGACGGTCGATCCGGCTTCATTTGAGAGCAAGGGGCGCAACTCGCCGTTTGCCGGGCGCAGCCTCAAGGGCTGGCCCGTGGCGGTAGTGAGGAGCGGCCGGGTGCTCATGCAGGGCGGTCAACTTACGGCTCCGGGAGGAGTCCTTTAGTGGGGGGCGGCAATATGGCTAAACGGGGTTACCTGGCCTTGGAAGACGGAACTGTCTTGCACGGGGAGACTCTGGGCCGGGCGGGGGAAGAGACTGGTGAGGTGGTTTTCAATACCGGGATGACCGGTTACCAGGAGGTGCTGACCGACCCTTCCTACGCCGGGCAGATCGTGGTCATGACCTATCCCCTGATCGGCAATTACGGAGTCAACGTGGCGGATTGCGAAGCCAGACAGTCTTTTGTGCGCGGCTTTGTGGTGCACGAGGCCTGCCGGGTGCCCAGCAACTGGCGGCGGGAAAAGACCCTGGACGAATTCCTGGCCGACCAGGGCATCATCGGCCTGACCGGCGTGGACACCCGCCTGCTGACCCGCCGCCTGCGGACACAAGGGACCATGCGGGGCGTAATAACGACGGATTGTGCCGACCCGGAGGCCCTGGTGGAAAGGGCCAGGAATTGTCCGCTCCTGTCGGGCCAGGAGTTGGTGCTGCAGGTGGCTGTCCGCGAGCCCTTTACCGTTCCCGGGGAAGGGCCGCGGGTGGTCTTAATGGACTTCGGGGCCAAGGAAAACATTATCCGCAGCCTTCACGCACGCGGTCTGGAAGTGGTGGTCATGCCGCCCCGCACCTCCGCCCGGGAGGTTATGGCGGTTTCGCCCGCCGGCGTGGTTCTCTCCAACGGCCCGGGCGACCCGGTCGACGTGCCGTACGCAGTGGCGGCCACCCGGGAACTGCTGGGCCGGTTACCGGTTTTCGGGATCTGCCTGGGGCACCAGATCATGGGCCTGGCCTTGGGCGGCACCACCTACAAGCTCAAATTCGGCCACCGCGGTGCCAACCACCCGGTGCAGGACCTCGCCAGCCGCCGGGTGTACATCACCTCCCAGAACCACGGCTTTGCCGTGGCGGCCGATAGTCTGAAGGATCCGGCGGTTTACGTCTCCCATCTCAACCTGAACGACAATACGGTGGAGGGACTGGACCACCGGGAATGGCCGGCCTTTTCCGTCCAGTACCACCCCGAGGCCTCGCCGGGACCGCATGATTCGGATTACCTTTTCGACCGCTTCAGCGGCCTGTTGGGCGGTGGTAACCATCAGTAAGGGGGAGCCGGCCCAAGGGGCCCATATTCCGGCCGTACCGGTGCAGAAGGAAAAGCTGGCCGACGGGCTCTACCTGTTTACGCTGGAAGCCCCCCGCCTTGCGGAACTGGCCCGCCCGGGACAGTTCGTCCACCTGCGGGTGGGTACAACCGCCGACCCGTTGTTGCGCCGGCCCTTTTCCATCCACCGGGTGGACCGGGCCAGGGGCCTGGTCTTTCTCCTGGTGCGGGCGACCGGCCGGGGCACCGGCCTTCTGACCGGGGCAACCCGGGTGGATCTTCTCGGCCCGCTGGGCCGGGGTTTTGCCTGGCCGGCCCAGAGTTCTGCGCTGGCCGTGGTAGCCGGAGGCATGGGGGCCGCTCCTTTGGTCTTTCTCCTCCAGGAACTGGCCGGCCATGAGGTCCGGGTATTCGCCGGAGCGAGAAGCGGGTCTTTGTTCCCGGCTCTCCATGAAGTGGCCGGGGCCGGCTTTCCCTTTTACCCGGCCACCGATGACGGGAGCCTTGGTTTTGCCGGCAGCGTGACCGACCTCTTCCGGAGGGAGACCGCCGGTTGGCGTCCGGACCTCACCATGGCCTGCGGGCCGCCGGCTATGCTGAGGTCCCTGTGCGGCGTTCTGGGGGAACGCGGTCTGGCCGGGCAAGTCTCCCTGGAGAGTCACATGGCCTGCGGGGTCGGTGCCTGCCAGGGCTGTGCCGTACGGGTCAACGGCGGTTACAGCCTGGTGTGCTCAGACGGCCCGGTCTTTGCGGCGGAGGAGGTGGAATGGTCATGAGGCCCAACCTGGCCGTAAACATAGGGGGACTCGTCCTGCCCAACCCGGTGCTGGTGGCGTCCGGTACCTTCGGCTTCGCCACCGAATACGCGTCCTTCCTGGACATCGACCGTCTGGGCGGCGTGGTCTTAAAAGGGACGACCCTGCAACCCCGGGAGGGCAACCCTCCGCCGCGCCTGGTGGAAACCCCGGCCGGTCTGTTAAACGCGATCGGGCTGGCCAACCCGGGGGTGGAAGTCCTCATCCGGGAGAAACTGCCGCTTTTGGCCTCGCTAGCCTGCCCGGTGGTGGTCAACATCGCCGGGGAAACCCCGGCCGAATTCGGCCGGCTGGCTCAGCGCCTTTCCGGCGTGCCGGGCGTGGCCGCCCTGGAGGTGAACGTATCCTGTCCCAATGTGGCGCGGGGCGGTATGCAGTTCGGCACCGACCCGGAATCCACCGCGGACGTGGTGCGGGCGGTCCGGGCCAGTACCGCCTTGCCGGTCATCGTCAAGCTTTCTCCCAACGTGACCTCCATCGTGGCGGTGGCGCAAGCCGCGCAAGCCGCCGGGGCGGATGCCCTTTCCCTCATCAACACCCTCTGGGGTATGGCCATCGACATCGAACGGCAAAAGCCGGTGCTGGGCAACGTAACCGGCGGCCTGTCCGGTCCCGCCGTTAAACCGGTGGCCCTGCGCTGTCTCTGGCAGGTTTACGAGGCGGTGGAGGTGCCCTTGATCGGCATGGGCGGCATCCTCACGGCCGCCGATGCCCTGGAATTCATCCTGGCCGGGGCTTCGGCCGTGGCCCTGGGCACGGCCAACTTCATCGATCCAGGCGCGGCCCTGGCCGTCCTGGCCGGGATCGAAAGCTATCTCTTAGAGCGGGATATCGAAGATTTGAGCGAGTTGGTGGGCCGGGCCCACCGCTGAGAGGAAGGTTTGCTTTTGCGGGAACGGTTGGTGGTAGCCCTGGACGTCCCTTCGGCGGGCCGGGCCAAAGACCTGGCCGGGCGCCTGGCCGGGCGGGTTGGGCTTTTTAAGGTGGGCCTGGAGCTCTTTTATGCGGCCGGCCCGGCGGTGGTGCCCGAGATAACCGCCGCGGGCGGCACGGGCGTTTTTTTGGACCTTAAGTTGCACGACATACCCAATACGGTGGCGGGGGCCGTCCGGAGTCTGGTGCCCCTGGCGCCCGCGATTCTCAACGTACATGCCGCCGGCGGCCTGGCCATGATGCGGGCGGCGCGGGAAGCCGCCGGGGACGAGGCTGCCCGGCTGGGCGTAGCCCCACCGCGACTGATAGCGGTGACGGTCTTGACCGCTTTGGATGACGAGGGTTTCCGGCAGGCCGGCTTTACCGGGACCATTGTGGATACGGTGCTGCAACTAGCGTATCTGGCCGCCAAGGCCGGCCTGGACGGAGTGGTGGCTTCCGCCGGGGAAGCCGGCGTCCTCCGGCGGGAAATGGGGCCTGATTTTCTCATCATCACCCCGGGGATAAGACCCGAGGGCGCCTCTCCCGGGGACCAGCGCCGGCTGTTTACGCCGGCCGCGGCTGTAAAGGCGGGGGCCAGCCACCTGGTGGTGGGCCGTCCGGTTACCGGGGCGCAGGATCCGGTGCGGGCCGTGCAGGATATCCTGGACGAGATGGCGAAAGCGGTCGGCAGTTAACGAAAAGGGGGCGAAAGCAGTGGGAAAGTTGCTGGGCCTGGTAGTCAGCCAACGGCGCTTGGGCAATAGCGAGGTGCTGGTGAAGGAGATCATGATCCGGGTTCCCGGGGAGTGGGAACGGGAGATGATCCGTCTGACGGACCTGCGGATAGAGCCATGTAAGGCCTGCTATACCTGTCTTAGCTCCGGCGTCGGTTGCAAAGTGGATGACGACTTTAAGTTCGTCATGGCCAAGGTGCAGGAAGCCGATGCCCTGGTGATCGGGGTGCCCGTCTACATACTGGGACCGCACGGCTACCTCAAGATGTTTACCGACCGCCTGCTGGGAGCGGGTCACTACGTGCAGCGCACCAGGGGCAAGCCCTGTGTCGTGGTCATGCCCTACGGGGTGACGGGCTGGCTGGGTTACTCCCGTGCCGCCGCCCTGACTTTGCCCCGCATTCTCCAGATGAAGCTGGCGGACTTTTGGGCCGTGCACGCGGCGCTGCCTGCGGAGGGGGCGCTAAGCCCGGACAACCTGGCGCGGGCCGGGGATATCGCCGCCCGCCTCTTTACCGGAGGTGAGGAGACCAGGGGACCGGGCGAGTGTTTGACGTGCGGATCCGATCTCTTCCGCCTCCTGCCGGGCGGCGTGGTGGAATGCCCTCTTTGCGGCGTGCGTTCCCGCCTGGACCCGGATGGTCAACTGGTAGACGGCGGTACGGACGAGGGACGTTTTACCCCGGCCAGGATGCAGGAGCATTTCCTGGGTTGGCTGGTGGATATGAAGGAAAAATTCCGCGTGGAAAGGGAACGGCTGAAGGAAGCCCAAAAGCCTTACCGGGACATGGATTGGTGGGTAAGGCCGCCGGAGCGGGAAAGGGGTTAGGGGTTATGCTGGCGGAAGAACGGGTTCTTCATCTGCTGCGCAAGACAGGGGCCTTGTTGGATGGTCATTTCCGGCTCACTTCGGGACGGCATTCCGACCGCTACATCCAGTGTGCCAGGCTGCTGCAGTATCCGCAGTACGCGGCGGAACTGGGAGCCGCCCTGGGTGAGCGCTTTGCGAGGGACGAGGTGCAGACGGTAGTGGGCCCGGCCATGGGCGGCATACTGGTGTCTTATGAGGTAGCCCGCAACCTGGGGGTACGCTCCCTGTTTACCGAGCGGGAGAACGGGCGTATGACCCTGCGGCGCGGCTTTGCCCTGGCCGAGGGCGAGCGGGTGCTGGTGGTGGAGGACGTCATCACCACCGGCGGGTCGGTGGAGGAAGTGTTGGCGGTGGTCCGGGAGCACGGGGCCGTACCGGTGGGCGTCGGCGCGCTGGCGGACCGCAGTAGCGGCAAGGTTTGCTGGATGGTGCGGCTGGAGGCCCTCATTCGCCTCAACGTGACATCTTATCCTCCCGAGGAGTGTCCGTTGTGCCGCGACGGAATACCGGTTGTCAAACCGGGCAGCCGGAGCTAGGGCTGGCCCTTTTGGGGCGCAATAAGGATCCCGGGTTGGAAAACCCGCCTGAGCAGGATAAAACCTTGCACCGGCGGGTTTTCTGCCCTAAAACCATCGGGGCCCACTCTTCTCGCTTGGGACCGGGGGGAGAAGTATTGACACTACCCCATATCCGGTGTATTTTTGTCTCAGGGGATAATGTAGTAAATTACAAACCTCACCTTAACCTGAGAAACCAGACGGGAAGGGAGAAACACTTCATGTCTAGAATGATCGCTTATTGTGGGCTTGTCTGCTCTGACTGTCCGGCATTTCTGGCCACTCAAAATGATGATGACGCCGCCAGGGAAAAGACTGCTGCTATGTATGCCGAGAAGTACGGGTTTTCTCTCAAGGCCGGGGATATTAACTGCGACGGGTGTGTGACCGTGGGAGGAAGGCTCATCGAATATTATGACTATAAGGTTAGCTCCGAAAGCCTTACGCTCACTGGCCTGCGGCTGTTTGATGTCGTGACAATGGCGACGTCTGACATTCTGAAATCCGACGAAGTAGTCTGGTCTACGTCACACTGAGGGTTGGATCCGGTCG
>DATKUX010000146.1:0-83906 GCA_035530395.1 Spirochaetia bacterium | reverse complement strand
ATTTAATACCATCACTTCTATTTTTGGGGCGTGCAGAAAACGTCAAGTCCTATTATGCTTTGTTGTGGGTAGTTACTTACGGTTATTGAGCATTATCACGAAATCTTGCAAGTAATCATCGTTTTTCGTCCCTGAAGGTGCTTGGGGATGAAAAAGATAGAGCCCTCTTCTGAGGGCTTGATACCAAAGGGTTGGGAGTTTCCGAAAGTAGTCTAAGGGCAAAAGGGGAGAAAGCTCCTGCCGCGTGCCGACTTCGGAGGAGTCGTTTTGTTGAACCATCTCGCCTACCGCTGGAAGAGAGGGTGGGCACTTTGGGCCAAGGTAGCGGGTGGAGCGGGCTTTCCGGGAGATGAAGTCCACCATTGACCTGGGTCCGGTCTATCACTGGAAGGACAGTCGCATAAAAGGACATATCATGATATGACTCTTGGCGTTGGTCCTGGAATCCGCCCTCCAAAGAAAGTTACTAGACAAAGATATCAAACTTGAGTACAGTTACTTGCTTCGGGATCTGAAGCGACCAAAAGCAGTAGAGCTTTGCCTTGGCGACGAGCAGTGCCTGTGCCGGACGGAGTTGGTAGGGGATGCTTACCAGGCATTTAAATGCCTGGGCATGAGGCCCCCACAACAAGTTGAGAAAATCAATGTCAAGGAGCGCACAAACAGGAGGATAACTGCCCCTAGTGCCATCAGTTAGCCTTGTTCTGAAAAATACCAAGTGTTTTGGTGCGCCTGCCCGCTTTAACCCTCAAACCTTGAGATTAGCGGATCCAGGAGTTTCCAGATTCAAAGGCAAGTTGGGAGGATTGGTAATAATGAAGGTCGTTATTTTGGCTGGGGGTTTAGGGACACGGATTAGCGAAGAATCATTTTATAAACCAAAGCCATTGGTTGAAGTCGGGGAAAAGCCAATGTTATGGCATATTATGAAAATTTATTCATACTATGGATATAATGATTTTATCATTTGCTGTGGTTATAAAGGATATATGATCAAAGAATATTTCGCACAATATTTTTTACACCAAGCGGACGTTACTTTTGACTTTACAAATAGAAACGGTGGCCAACAAATAATTCACGATCATAGTACTGAGCCCTGGAAAGTGACGCTTATTAATACGGGTTTAAATACCATGACCGGTGGAAGGGTGAAAAGGATCCAGAGATATATTGGCAATGATCCATTTATGTTAACGTACGGAGATGGGGTAGCCGATGTAAATATTAATAGGCTAGTTGATTTTCATTTTAGTCATGGTAAATTAGCGACTGTAACAGCTGTCCAGCCAAGAGGACGTTTTGGCGCTCTAGATTTGGGAGAAAAAGAGATTGTAGAAGGCTTCATTGAAAAACCCGTTGGAGATGGCGGTTGGATCAATGGAGGTTTTTTTGTTATGCAGCCGCAGGTGTTCGAGCATATCGAAGGCGACCATACTGTCCTAGAGAGAGAACCGTTAGAGCAAATGTCACGCGACAAGCAGCTCGTTGCCTATAAGCACCCGGGTTTTTGGCAGCCTATGGATACCTTGCGCGACAAGAATTTACTGGAAAGTATGTGGAAATCGGGGGGCGCAAGATGGAAACTATGGGATTAAACGAATCTTTAGGGATAGTGGAAGAATCATTTTGGCGCGGAAGGCGTGTATTTATTACTGGCCATACAGGATTTAAGGGTTCGTGGCTATCTATCTGGCTGCACGCTTTGGATGCCGAGGTCACTGGTTATGCGTTACAGCCGCCAACTTCGCCAAATCTATATATGGTGGCTCAAGTACATGGGCTCATTAAGTCCATCATCGCAGATATTAGGGATAAAATAGCCTTGCGGCGGGCCCTATTGGAAGCACAACCGGACATTGTAATTCATTTGGCGGCGCAGCCTATTGTCCGGGAATCGTATCAGGCTCCCGTTGCAACGTATGAGACGAATGTGATGGGTACGGTTAACCTATTTGAGGCAGTTCGGGAGTGTCGAAGTATCAGAGCCGTAATCAACGTAACTACGGATAAATGCTATGAAAACAGGGAGTGGGCATGGGGGTACAGGGAAACAGATAGGTTAGGTGGCTATGATCCATATTCCAATAGTAAAGCGTGTTCCGAATTGATTACTTTAAGCTACAGAAAGTCCTTTTTTAAGGACGTGGGGGTTGCTACGGCAAGGGCGGGAAATGTTATTGGCGGAGGCGACTGGGCTGCTGATCGTTTGGTTCCAGATATCATAAGAGCAGCCGCCAGTGGCAAGACGGTGCTTATACGGAACCCGAAGGCGACTAGACCCTGGCAGCATGTGTTGGAGCCATTAGCTGGTTACCTGCTTCTGGCACATAATCTCTATAAGGATGCTGACCGTTATTCCGAGGCCTGGAACTTTGGCCCGGAAGAACGGGACGTAAAGACTGTGGATTATTTGGTACGAATATTGTGTGAAAAGCTTGCCAGTGCAGGATCCTACTTGGTAGATTCAGGTATCCAGCCGCACGAGGCTAAATTGCTTAAACTGGATTGTTCCAAGGCCAAATCCCGGTTGGGTTGGCATCCACGCTGGAATTTCGACAAGGCTATAGACAAGGTTGTAGATTTCGTAAGAAGCTGCGAAGTTGGAGATGACATGCTTACGGTTTGCCGAAGCCAGATTCAAGATTACATGAACTCAGATTGGGAGAGTGAAGAGGCGGTTGGAAAGTAGAATAGAAGGGTCTTTGCGAGAAAAAGTCTTGGCTGCAGCAAAAAATTATTATGAAGCGGTGCATAGAGTCAAAAACGGTATGTCATTTTCCCCGGGGCAGCCTATTAGTTATGCTGGAAGGGTATTTGATGAAAAGGAAATTTTATATATAGTTGATGCGGCCTTAGACTTTTGGTTAACGACAGGAAGGTATGCTAATAAGTTTGAGCGGAACTTCGCTGCTTTTTTGGGTATAAAGCACTGCAGCCTGACGAATTCAGGTTCTTCAGCTAATTTGTTGGCGTTTATGGCGCTGACATCCCCGAAACTTGGAGAGAAAAGAATTAAAAAGGGAGACGAAGTGATTACTGTCGCGGCGGGATTTCCAACGACGGTAGCCCCAGCCATCCAGTTTGGTTCAGTGCCTGTTTTTGTTGATGTAAAAATACCAACGTACAATGTTGATGTTGAACAATTAGAGCCCGCTCTTTCTGAAAAGACAAAAGCAGTCATGCTGGCGCATACGCTGGGTAACCCATTTGACTTACAAGGTGTCAAGACTTTTTGCAAGAAGCATGGGTTATGGCTGATAGAGGACAATTGTGATGCCTTAGGATCTAAGTACCTTTATAATGGTGAATGGCGTTATACTGGGACTGTGGGTGATTTGGGCACCTCCAGCTTTTATCCTCCCCATCATATGACAATGGGGGAAGGCGGTGCAGTATATACTGATGATCCGTTGCTGAAGCGCCTTGTAGAGTCCTTCCGTGATTGGGGGCGTGACTGTTGGTGCCCTTCAGGAAAGGACAATACCTGCCTCAACCGTTTTAACCAGCAATTTGGACAATTACCTTTTGGTTACGATCACAAGTATGTCTATTCTCATTTCGGCTACAATTTAAAAGTTACAGACATGCAAGCAGCAGTAGGGTGTGCGCAGTTGGAGAAACTGCCCGAATTCATAAATGCTCGGAAACGCAACTGGAAATTTATGAGAACGGCCTTTCTCGATTTGCATGATTGTTTTATTCTACCCGAAGCTGCCGATAATTCCGATCCAAGTTGGTTTGGTTTCTTGTTAACCGTACGGAGAGATGCCGGTTTTACCAGAGATCAGCTTGTTACGCATCTTGAAAACAAGGGTATTCAGACTCGAATGTTATTTGCCGGAAACCTTATAAAGCACCCTTGCTTTGATGAGATGAGGCTGCTTGGAAATGGCTATAGGGTAATTGGTCCATTGGAACAAACAGATATGATTATGAATCACAGCTTTTGGCTTGGCGTATATCCGGGTCTAACCCAGTCCATGATAGATTATGTGGTCGATTCTATCAAAATATTTATCAAGAAAGCGGCGAGATTCAACGCAAATAAAGGGAATGTGAATTAGGTATTTAAAGGGAGGAAACCTAGTAACCTAAATTATATTTAGAGGAGATATAACATGCCTGAAATTACAAAAGAGCTAATACTTACTGCTGGACCAACTATATCCTACAAAGAAATTGAATATGTTACAAATGCAGCCATCTACGGATGGAATAACCATCACAGTGATTATATAAAGCAATTCGAAAAAGCTTTTGCTGATTATATTGGAGCAAAATATGCGATGGCGACATCCAGTTGTACGGGTGCGCTACACTTGGCTCTTTTGGCTATGGGGGTGGGCCCGGGGGATGAAGTAATTGTTCCCGAAATAACCTGGATCGCTACCGTTAGTGCTGTGAAATACGTTGGGGCAATCCCGATTTTCGTTGATATACAATCTGACACATGGGTAATGGATCCTGATAGTGCTGCTAAGGCAGTGACATCAAGAACAAAAGCTATCATTCCTGTGCATCTCTATGGGCATCCAGTAGACATGGATCCTTTGTTAGGCCTTGCGGAGAAGTTTGGCATTGGTATTTTGGAAGATGCTGCTCCTGCAATTGGAGCCGAATATAAAGGGAAAAAGCTAGGCAGTTTTGGTAATGTAGCTGCATTTAGTTTTCAAGGCGCTAAATCATTTGTAACGGGTGAGGGCGGTATGCTTGTTACAAATGATGAAACACTTTTAAATCGAGCGCGGTTTTTGGGTGACCATGGGAGAGACCCGAATGGTTTTCTCAGTAGTATAGAAATTGGTTACAAATATAAAATGTCAAATATACAGGCGGCTCTGGGCTTGGCCCAAATTGAGCGAGCTGATGAGATTATAGCTAAAAAGAGACAAGTATTTGGATGGTATCGGGAACGTCTCGCGGATATTAAGGACATTGCACTTAATGTGGAGCGCCCGTGGGCCAAAAATCTATTTTGGATGACTTCGTTAGTTCTTGGCAAATCATTGAGCGTTACCTGCAAAGACTTTATGAGAGCGCTGAAGGATAGGAATATTGACACCAGGTCGTTTTTCCTGCCTATTAGTTCATTCCCAATGTTTAAAGCCAGAACCGTTAGCAACCCTGTCGCTTATGATTTACCTTATAGGGGAGTTAATCTGCCAAGTGGTCATGAAAGGACAGAAGAAGAAATAGACTACGTTTGTGCCCATATAAGGGATATCCTTGGGGCAGAAAACAGTACGCATAAGCCACAGACGTTTGGTTGGCTAAGTTTCAGAGATCGAATCTTTAGGGTTCTGCAAGAATTCAAGACGGCTGCAAAGGAGAACATTGATGACTATTGTGTATTCCTTAAAGTAAATAATGTGGTTCGAGGCAGGTTGCGTCCGCTGACGGTGGAATCTATTCAGAGTGTAGATGAAATTAGGATGCTTATGGAATGGCGACAGGCTACTCAAGAGTGGTTTCCCTCCCAGTTTAATGTGACATACGACGGAACAAAAAACTGGTTAGAGAATCAAGTAGTCGGGGAAAAGGAAAGAATACTGTTCTTTCTTGAAAGTCATGATGGCCTTCCTGTTGGCCATGTTGGATTATATCGTTTTGACTTCAAAAAGAAATCTTGCGAGCTCGACAATATAATCAGGGGAAATAGTAAGTTACCTGGTGCTATGCGTATTGGATGCAGCGCTTTGATAGATTGGGCTTTTGATAGGCTATATGTGGAAAGTATCTTTTTGAGGGTGTTTTCAGATAATAGTCGTGCAATTAGGTTGTATAACAGTTTGGGTTTTAGGGAGATTCTTAGGGTGCCGCTAATGAAGGTACAAGAAGGCTCGGTAACTCGTTGGCTCGATGTTATCGGACGGCCCTATCAAGAAGTGGAACGTTATTTTGTTACAATGAAGTTGGCTAAAGGGGATTGGATAATAAAATGAGAAATTCTGGCTCACCCCTAATTAGGGGTCAAGAAATTGCCGAAGGCAGGAAATTGATTTCCATAATTATGCCAGCTATGAATGAAGAAGCTAATTTGCCACGTGCTTATTCAGAGGTTACTGCCGTTTTTGTTTCTAAATTAGAAGCATACGATTATGAAGTTATACTCATCGACAATGATAGCAGGGACAGAACAGGAGAAGTATGTTCAGAGATCTGTCGTAAAGATAATAGGTGGAAATACCTCAAATTTAGTAGGAACTTTACATCAGAGCATTCCATTGCTGCGGGTCTGAGATATGCCTCTGGAGATGCAATGATTATTCTTTTTAGCGATCTACAGGATCCTCCGGAGCTTATACCAACTTTTATTGAAAAATGGGAGAAAGGATACGATGTTGTTTGTGGAGAATTGAATAGCCGAGCGGATGGTATTTGGTGGAAAAGTGTTGGAGCAAGATTAGTTTATGCTCTTTTGAATAGGCTGTCAGACATAAGATTGCCGCAAAATATTGCGGATTTCAGACTGATGTCGCGCCAAGTTGTGAACGCTATAAATTGTCTAGATGAACGTAATAGATATTTTAGGGGACTAGCGCATTGGGTCGGCTTTAGGACATGTAATGTTCCTTATGATAGACGGCCGAGACTTAAGGGAAAGAGCGCAACATCGTTCTTTTATCTTATTGATTTTGCTATTCGGGCCTTGACAAACTTTTCTATATTTCCTTTGCGAGTATTTAGTGCTGTGGGTCTCCTGATTTTAATAGGTACCTTAGTATACATGGCCGTAATTGTTTCTCAATTTCTAATGGGCGGGCCAATTCCTGGCCTTACTACAATTTACTTACTCTTGCTACTTATTCTGGCCCTTATGTCTTTAGGAATTGGAACTTTGGGAGAGTACATCGGTAGGATATATATCGAAAGCAAGCGGAGACCGTTATGGATTGTCGAAAGGACAATTAACATATCCATACCTGATGAATATAGAGTCGGTAAATAAAAAACCGTCTGAGCAAAGCATAGTAGTGCTGCTATGTATGCCACCTTGGCAGAACGAGGCGTTTTCCCTAAATGTTACTGGATAGTTATTATATAGATGGGGGTGTCCTTCCGGGACACCTTGACATGTTGACTGTTCTAGGGATTGAAGTATCTTCCGGGTCACTGGGACATGGCCTTTCTATTGGATTAGGAATGGCTATCTCTAATAGCCGAACAGGAACTCCGGGCAAGGTGTTTGTGATTCTGGGTGATGGTGAATGCAATGAGGGTTCAGTATGGGAAGCCATGATGCTTGGCGGATCACTACAGTTAGCCAATATCGTTGTGATTATTGGTTTTAATAAGTTGCAGGGTTTTGGCATAACAAATGAAATCATCAACCAAAGCAACTTGGGGGAAAGATGCATTGCCTTCGGTTGCTCATACTATAAAGGGTAAGGGGTATCGTTTATGGAGAACAAGCTAGAGTGGCATTATAAATCTCCGGATGATGCACAGCTCGAGTTGGCAATAAGCGAATTGGAGTATGAGAGATAATGAGAAATACATTCATTAACTGTCTTAGTCAACCTGATTCGGCGATGTCGTAGGGGACGGTTAACATCCTGCACATGAACCACTACGGTATGTCTAGCTGGGCGCGCCATCTCCGGCTGGCGTGGATATTCTGAAGGATCTGTCCCCGGAGGTGACCGCTGCTCACGAGGAGAAGACAGGCAAGGATGTATGTGCTAAAGCATGATCTTTTCCTGTAGACCAAGGTGTCCGCCGCCGTACAGCTGCAACCTGGCAGCCACGGGCGGTCGGGCGGTGAAAGAAGTCCAACAAAAGGTTCTGGTGGTGGTTATAAGGTTAATCAGTGAAATTACCAGTAGGGAAATGTAAAACAATAGAGAATATTATGACCGTGTACATTGGTATTGGTGCCTCTCCGGGACAGTTTTTCTTCCCCTAAATGGTGGATATGGGACGATGCTGGCGGCGTACCGGATAAAGTAGAGGAATGCGGAAAAGGGAAGAAGTAGTTCAGGCAAGATTTTGATTTCAGGGCTAACTCATTCGTGCTCTCGCTTTCGGATTTTCCCACCTTCTGCTATCATGAGCGAGGAGGCAGATAAGGGCCTTCTATTTTGGGCTTGCCCATGAAGGTAATTGCGGACTTGCGGAGTGTGGAGACCATGTCGGTAAACGTAAGGTAAGGCATTTAACGGAGTGGTTAGCGAGAATACGGTCTTAGAGAAGGAATTAGTCGTGAACTATTTCAGAAAAAGACACCAAGAAAAGCTAATGTATCTTATCGTGGGCAGTTGGAATACGTTATTTGGATATGGGCTATTTGCCGGTTTGTACGGACTACTTAGGAATACTTTCGATTATACGGTTGTGCTGATGATAAGCTATATTATTAGCATTGCAAATAACTACTTAGCTTATAAGTTTATAGTGTTTAAGACACGAGGGAATTATTTCAGCGAGGGTTTACGTTTTGGCTTGGTTTACGGAGCTGTGTATGTAATAAACGTTGGGCTACTACGGCTAAGTGCGCATTTGATTACTATCAATCTTTTGGTGATGCAAGCAGTATTTACAGTCTTCGTTATCATAATAAGTTACGTAGGAAATAAGTATTTCGCATTTGATTTTTCACTGATTAAGGGTAAATTCGTCATAAGTAAGGGGCAAGATCCTAAGTAATTTAGTGAAGACTTGTGAAGGAGAATGCTTGTGAAGGTTGTTATTTTAGCTGGTGGCTTGGGTACTAGGCTCAGCGAAGAGACAGGGGTCCGACCCAAGCCTCTAGTAGAGATCAATGGTAAGCCAATTCTTCTTTGGCATATTATGAAAATATATTCTTATTATGGATACCACGAGTTCATCATATGTTTAGGTTATAAAGGATATATGATTAAAGAGTATTTCTTAAATTATTTTCTTCATATGAGCGATGTGACTTTTGATATGGAAACTAATCGAATGGAAATACATCAGAAATTTGTAGAACCTTGGAAAGTGACTCTTGTGGACACTAGTCAGGATACGATGACTGGTTGAAGAATCAAGCGCATTAAGGGATATGTAAATGGTGAAACGTTCATGCTTACTTATGGTGATGGCATAGGGGATGTAAACGTAGCTGCTCTGGCGAATTTCCATAAGAGCCACGGTAGGATAGCCACTGTAACGGCAAGACACCCCCCCCCCGGCAGATTTAAATCAATGGAAATTGATCCTGTCGCGCAGGTAGTATGTTTCAGGGAAAAATCAGCCGGCGATGGTTTGTGGATAAATATAGGTTTTTTGTCTTGTAGCCGACAGTCTTCGATTTCATTGAAGGCGACCAGACGATCTGGGAAAGGGGCCTATGGTAAAAGTGGCAGCGGAGCATCATCTCATCGCCGTTAATCATGCAGAGTTTTGGCAACCTATGGACACCTTGCGGGACAAGACGCTGTTGGAGGAAATGTAGAGTTCTGGCCGTGCGCCATGGAAGGTGTGGCTCTGACGATATGAGGACGATATTTTAGGGGTTATACGACGGGAAAACGGTATTAATAACCGTCACACCGGATTTAAAGGGGCTTGGCTCTCCGCTTGGCTCGTCAGTCTAGGAGCCAAAGTTGTAGGATATGCGCTGGCCCCTCCCAAGGCACCAAATGTGTTTGAACATTCTCGCATTGATCGATATCTGCACCATGAAGTTGGAGACGTAAGGGATAAAGAACATCTGCGCAGGGTTATGGAATATGGCGAGTAAAATAATAAATAGTTTGACGGATCAAATGGGTATTAGACGTTGAAGGTGGTGTAGATATCGTGAAGGTTTCGGATTATATTATCGAGACGCTTCGGTCGCATGGGGTAACCCATATATTTGGTTTTGCCGGTGGGGCGATTACCCACTTACTCGATTCTATTTGCAGAACCCCTGGTATCGAGTTCATTTCTACCCATCACGAACAGGCCGCGGCATTTGCAGCTGAGGGTTATGCTCGAGTGTCTGGCAAAATAGGTGTGGCCATGGCCACAAGTGGGCCTGGTGCGATAAATCTTGCTACAGGCGTAGGAAGCTCTTACTTTGATTCTGTGCCTTGCTTATATCTAACGGGGCAGGTGAATACTTATGAATACAAATTTGAGCGTCCACTTCGTCAATTAGGATTCCAGGAGACTGACGTCGTTTCTATTGCTAGGCCTATTACCAAAGATGCTGTACTTCTTACTGATCCCAATCAAACTGCATATGTCCTGAGTCGATTACTGCATTTGGCGCAAGACGGCCGACCAGGTCCTGTGTTGTTAGATGTGCCCATGGATATTCAACGAGCGGAGATAGATCTTGGGACCGCACCGGGTTTCGAAAGACAGGAGAGTTCTCCTAATGGTGATTGTGGTAATCTTGTCAAACTCGGAGAAGTCAAGGGTGCCATGGGACTAATTAGCGAATCGCAACGCCCAATCATTATTGTTGGGGGGGGTATCCGGCTCGCGGCAGCTGAGTCGGCTCTCAGGAAGTTCGTTGATAAGGCCGGGATACCATTTGTTTGCACATTAATGGGGCTAGATGCATTACCTCATGACCACCACCAAGCATTTGGCTTCATTGGGGCATATGGGAATCGTTATGGAAACTATGCACTAGCGAATAGTGACCTCATTATTGTCCTGGGTAGCCGCCTTACGGCGAGGCAAACTGGAACATCTGTTAATAATTTTGCTCGAGGGGCCAAAATAGTTCACATAGATATCGACCCCAATGAGCTGGGCAGTCGACTAAAAGAAACTTTATCTGTATGCATGGATGTGAGAGAATTCCTCGAGAAAGCCTATCAATACATTAGATGGCAGGGAAATGCCTTTGCTCCGTGGTTGCAGTGGCTCCAGAGTGTCAAGTCAAGATATCTCCGGAGGGGTGGGCGGACTCCTAACGGTTTGGATCCATACTCCGTATTGGCCAAAATCTGTGATATGTCATCCGAGGATGAGGTATTCGTTGCTGACGTAGGGCAGAACCAAATGTGGACGGCTCAAGGCATAAGTGTGTCTGCTAATCAAAGGGTGTTGTTTTCGGGGGGCATGGGTTCCATGGGATTTGCAGTTCCTGCTGCAATTGGAGCTTTTTTTGCTGATCATAGTCGCTCGGTTACTGCCATCGTAGGTGATGGCGGTTTGCAAATGAACATCCAAGAGTTGCATACTGCTATTCGTAACTGCATTCCCCTCAAGGTTGTGCTCCTTAATAACAATTCGCTCGGCATGATTCGTCAGTTCCAGCAGTTATATTTTGAGGGAAGGTGTTACGGCTCAATAGAGGGTTACGATAGCCCCAATTTTCAGAAGCTGGCTGAAGCGTATGGGTGGAGGTATGTGCATGTTGGTGACTTGGAGGATCTTAATGCTGTGTCTCAGTGTGATAGCGCGGTTCTTTTTGAGGTACCGGTAAGCATGGATTGCGATGTTGTTCCCAAGTTAGAAGTAAATCGGCCTATTGAGGATCAAAACCCATTACTAGATCGAGATGAGTTTAGAAGTAATATGCTGATCGAACCCGATATTAGTTCTCTTAAACAGTAAAATGGTTTCAATGTTATGAGTATGGCTGTTAAGGGGGTGAGGCGGCTGAACTGTAAAAAATCCTAATAACCGGAGGTACCGGATTTGTAGGTTCGAATATCGCAAGGCAGTTCTGCAATGGCAACGATATTCATCTTGTTGTCAGGCCTGGCTGTGACATGGTACGGGTCAGAGATGTAATAGGTGAGATTACGGTACATCTCGACGTTTCGCTGTCTGATGTGTCTGCATTAGGGGGTTTTTGTAAGAACGTATGTGCGCACGTTGTCGTCCATTGTGCTGCTTATGGAACCAGACCGTATAAACTAGGGGTGCCTTTTCAGATTGACCTCGATCAAATGGTTGAAACAAACGTAAAGGGTACCATAAATTTAATGAGGGCGTGTGAGCATGTACCACTAGATGCTTTTATTAATTTAGGAAGTTCCAAGATTGAGGTAAAATATGAGGATAATTAACCCCAATGGCGAAGTAATATCTCAAGAGCTGTTGCACATGATCAACTTGGGAGTGGACACCCTGCCCAGGTATTACTCCATAGCGGAAACCAGAGTGCAGCGACCAGGAGAAATTCGCCGTGGTCCAAAGGCTCACCGACCTATTCAGGCGAAGCTACCAGGTCATCAATGTGGACGGGGTGAGGGTACAGTTTGCCGGGGGACTGGTGCGGGCCTCCAACAACGGTCCTGGTGGCTCGCTGCGAGGCGACCACGCGCGAAGGGCTGCAGGAGATCACCGGGATAATGGGTCAGGCCCTGGTTGCCCAAAGGGAGGTAGGGCCTTTCGAGTGGGAGTACTGCTTGGAAAGGCAACACGTGTTGCCTTTCCAAGCAGGGGCTGGTGAGAACCAACACTCCCTTCCTCCGGAGGGTGGAAAACCGGCCACGAGCGTCAAGCGGCGTTTGTTATGCGCGAGTGCCTCGACGGGCATCCGGAGACTACAAGGATACTTTCTGCGCCTGCCAAAGGCTTCTGCTCTACTTCGCTCTTCAATCTTGGTGGGAGGGGGTTGAGGAATTGCAGCTCATTGAAGGCGTAGCTATCAAGAAACTCAGAGTGGTGGCCGACAGCCGGGGCCTATCTGATGGAGATGCTACGTAGCGATTGGCCCGAATTCCTGAAGTTCGGGCAGTCCTATGTTACTGCTAGCTACCCGGGAGTGATCAATGCCTGGCACTATCACAAGCTGCAGTGGGACCACTTCGTCTGCCTACATGGTATGGCCCGGGTGGTTCTCTACGACGCACGGAGGGTAGCCCTACAAAAGGTCTGGTCAACGAATTTCACATAGGCCACCCGTATTATTAAAGATACCCAACCTGGTCTATCATGGCTTCACTGCGGAAGGTCCGGACACCGCCCTGATTGTCAATTACCCCACCGAGTTATACAATTATGATCAGCCGGACGAGTACCGGCTTCCCTATGACGATCCGTCCATCCCCTACAGTTGGGAGGTCGAACACGGCTGATGCGCGTAATGGTGACCTGCCCCAGCGGAATGCTGGGGCAGGATGTGGTCGGGGTACTGACCGGCAGGGGTCACGAAGTGGTCCCTCTGTCTCATGCCGCCCTTGATATTACCAACCTAAACAAGGTGCGGGATACGGTGGCCGGGCATGAACCGGAGGTCGTGATCAACTGTGCTGCCTACACGGCAGTGGACGCCGCCGAGAGCGACTGGAAGCGGGCCCTGGCGGTAAACGGCCTGGGCCCGCGCAACCTGGCCCGGGCCTGCCGGGAGAACGGAGCAGATTTGCTGCAAGTGAGCACCGACTACGTGTTCAGCGGAGAGAAGGACTCTCCGTACGGGGTTTTCGACCCGCCCGGACCGGTCAACGCTTACGGCAGAAGCAAGCTCTGGGGCGAATTGGCGGTGGAAAAGGTCCTTCGCCGGGCTTACATAGTGCGCACCAGTTGGCTGTTCGGCAGTGGCCCCAACTTCGTCCATACGATGCTCAAACTGGGCCGGGAAAAAGAGTGCCTGAAGGTACTGGATGACCAAAAGGGTGCGCCCACCTACACGGTTGATCTGGCCGGCGCACTGGCCGACCTGGTGGAGAGCCGGGACTACGGAGTTTACCATTTAACCAACGGCGGAGCCACCACCTGGTGCGGCTTGGCCCGGGAGATCTTCCGGCAGCAGGGACTTCCCGTAGAAGTGAATCCGTGTACTTCGGCCGACTTTCCCCGGCCGGCCCGGAGGCCGGCCAATTCCCTGCTCGACCCGTTTCCCTTAAGAGAGATTATAGGGTATCTCTTGCCGTCCTGGGAGGATGCGCTAGGCAGATACCTGTCAGCGGAGGGGATCCAATGAAGATTCTTGTTACCGGGGGCGCCGGGTTCATCGGCAGCAACTTCATCCGGTACATGCTGGCAAAGCACCCGGAAATGGAGATCTACAACCTGGATAAGCTGACCTATGCCGGCAACCTAGAGAATCTAAAGGATGTAGACCAAAGACCAAACTACTATTTTGTTAAGGCTGACATTGCGGACCCCCATATAGATAGTATCTTTAAAGTGGGGATCGACGCGGTAGTGAACTTTGCGGCCGAATCCCACGTAGATCGGAGTATCAGGGATCCGGGAGTTTTTTTACAGACTAACGTGCAGGGAACCCGGGTGCTGCTCGATGCTGCGCTAAAGCATATGGGAGGAGACAACGCGGGAAAGGTTTTCTTCCTCCATGTGTCCACCGACGAGGTTTATGGCTCTCTGGGGTCGGACGACCCTCCCTTTCGGGAGACCAACCTGCTCCTGCCCAGTAGCCCGTATTCAGCCAGCAAGGCTGCCGCCGACCTGCTTGCCCTTGCCTATTACAAGACCTATGGCCTGGCGGTGGCCATAACCAGGTGCTCCAATAACTATGGTCCCTACCAGTTTCCCGAGAAACTGATACCGCTGATGGTTACCAACGCCCTGGAGAATAAGCCTCTACCCGTATACGGGGACGGCAAGAACGTCCGGGACTGGCTGCATGTGAACGACCACTGCCGGGCCCTGGAACTGGTGCTCTTCGAAGGGCAGCCCGGAGAGATATACAACATCGGGGGGCACGGTGAGAGAACCAACCTGGAAGTGGTCAACCTCGTCCTGGAACAGTTGAATAAGCCCAAAGAACTCATTCAATACGTTACCGACCGACTGGGACATGATCGGCGCTATGCGATTGATCCGGGCAAGATAACCCAAGAACTTGGCTGGAGTCCCGCTTACGCCTTTGAAGAGGGGTTGGGGGAAACCATAAGGTGGTATATGGGGAACCGCAGCTGGTGGGAGAGAATAAAATCGGGAGAGTACCGTCAGTACTACATGGAGATGTACGGGGATTAGTTGTCGGGGTCTGGATCCGGGGGGATGGTACGTTCCACTGGGAAAACTTCTCCGGAGGGAGAAAAACCGGCCACGGGCAAAGCGACGTGACCGGTTCTTCCACTTGCCGGTAGGCTACCAGCGAGAATCGGGCGGTTACGAGGGTAGTCCCTGCCCTACAGGCGCTTCGCGCTCCACTTCGTTCTTCAGCCTCAGGACGGTTTCCCGGGTCAGTCCGGTAATCTTGACGACAAATTCGACGGACGATCCTTCTTGCAGTGCTGCCTTGGCCGTAGCTTTCTTTCCTTTATCTTCGCCTTCCTTCACGCCTTCAGTCTTAGCATCTTTTTTCATTTCATCTAAAGCAATGCCTAAGTTTGTAACCACATTTTCCACCTCCTGTAGACTAGCTTCACGGAGAACACGCCCGACCTCTTCTTTGATTGACTCTGGGAGCCGTGGTATGAAAACATGCTCAGCCCACTGTAGTGCCAACCTAAGTTGGTCAGGGTCAAATTTTCTGAATATCTTAAGTATTTCCCTGAGACGATCTAAAATTTCGTCGTAGTTTATCTTTTTATCCAGGAAAAACACGCTGGAGATTACATTGGCTGCCTCACTTAAGTCCTTGTCGTCGTAACGGTTGACATCAAACAGTATATACCTGAAATCAAGTACATGGTCGCCAAAATATTGGTATCCAGACTGTATTTCCTTGAAGTTCCTTGCAGCAGTCCATCGTTGTTCCCCATTGTAAAGTACCGCTGGAATGATTACTGGGAGCCGGAAGCCTATTTGTTTTATAACGTTTGGCGGGGTGTTATTAAGAACATCCCGCCAAATTTCTACCATGTAGCCAAAAAGCCGAATGGGCATTGAAAAATCTACTGTTGACTGCAGTTCAAGGAGGACATAGAAAATAATGTCACGATCTTTTTTCTGGAGACGGTAGACAATATCGGATTCAATTTCTGTGAATTCCTTTAAGATGTATGATTTGTCCATCCGCACAAGGCTCTGCTCTCAATGGTACTTACCCATTCGTCCCGAATGAACGTTCGGACAAGCTCTAAAAAGACCCTCTTGTTACCCAACAATTCCTTGTATCCTTTATCGTGTTCCTTTGCCACGGCAGCACCAGTTCTCAAGATTATTATAACACGCCGGAAGGGTAGGGGGAATAAAAATGCTGCGGCACTTCCAGGGTCACCCAAGACGGTACATCTCCCGGTGACCCGCGACAACTCTTGGCGATCCTTTTATGTTGCGATATAATCTATCGCATCAACATATATTCATGGTGTCAATACCCTCTTTTTTGGAAAAAGTATAGACACTTTTCGACAGAAGGGACAGCTCGGCTGCGGCAAATCAACCTTAACAGCCCCATCGGGCCCATTGATGCGGCTAATGGCAACCGGGGCAAGAGGAAGCAGGACGTGGTCCGGGCCGCTGGCTACGAAGTAGTGTCGTTTGGGCATGCCGCCCTGGATGTTACGTTACGTCCCTGGACAAGGTGCGGGAAGCGCTGACCGGGCATGAACCGGACGCTGCGCCGCCTACACGACCGTGGACGCCGCTGAGATCAACTGGGAGCGTATCTTGGCGGTAAAAGGCCTGGGGCCGCGCAACCGGGCCTGCCGGGAGAACGGAGCAGCTTTGCTGCAGGTGAGCACCAATTACGTTTTCAGTGGCGAGAAGGACTCTCCCTACGGGGTTTTTGACCCTTCGGGGCCCGTAAACGCTTATGGCCGGAGTAAGCTCTGGGGCTGCGGTGGAAAGGACCCTTCGCCGGCACTACATAGTGCGCACCAGTTGCCTGTTCGGCAATGGACCCAACTTCGTCCGTACCATGCCCAAGCTGGGCCTGGAAAGAGAGTGCCTGCAGGTAGTGGACGAGCAAAAAGGGTGCGCCTACCTACACGGTCGACCCGGCCGATCTGGTGGAGAGCGGCGACCACGGGGTCTACCATGTGACAAATAGCGGGGCCAGTTTTGGACAGACGGGACGGAGCCGGTGCCCTGCAGAGGATGAAGACAGAAGCGGAATCAGCCTCCTGAATCGGAAGGTTTTCTACTCCGTACGTCGAAAAAAGGGGGAATCAAGGTTGGGGGACGGCTACGCCGTCCTGGCCGCAGCAAAACTTGCCCGGGGAGTGATCTTTATGCCCACTTTCCACCTCACCGAAGAAGTTATCCGCCAAATGGCCGACTCCGCCAGCTTCCAACGGGGGAACACATACTACGCAGGCGGCGCCGTGCAAAACCCCGTATCCGTTGGCGACGAGATCCACGCCCGTTGCGAGGGTTCCTCCTACCAACCGTACGAGGTCAGGGTCAAACTCGGTCCCAACGGCATCACCGATTACTCCTGTACCTGCCCCCGGGGCGATTTCTGCAAGCACATCGTGGCTGTGTGCCTGGCCCGGCTGCACGATCCACAGTCCTTCCGGGAACGACCCCCCTCGGAGCAAGTTCTGGCCGGCTTTAGCCGGGAACAACTTGTTAACCTCGTCAAGCGCATGCTGGATTGTGAACCCCGCCTGTTCTCCCTGCTGGAGGTAGCCGAGGCGGCCAACAAGGGCGCAGTGGACGAGGAGGCTTGGGGCTGAGCCTGGCCGAAGAGGCGCTGCAGCACGAGGAAGGCTCCCTCATCGAAAGGGGCATCCAGAAGCTGCTCTCCACCGCCCGGGACATGGCCGATCAGAAGGACTGGGTCGGGGCGGGCACCGTGTGTCAATCGCTTCTGACCGCCTTGGCTGAGAACATTGATCAGGCCCTGGCCTGTGACGAAGAGGGCGATCTGGACTTCTTCGGCGAGGGAATCGTGGAATTGTTGGGGGAGTGCCTTGTCGAGGGCAATCCGGACTCGGAGCGGCGTGCCAAATGGTTTGGCGCCCTTTTGCAGGCCGAATTCGCCGACTTCGGGGTGGATGCCGGGCTGACCACGGGGGCGTTCGATCTGATCCTGGAGCACGCCGAACCCGGGGAATGGGAGCCCCTGGAGAAAGAAATCAGGTCCCGTTTGCAGGGCTGCGCCGACTGGGCGAGGCAGAGGCTCAGCGAAATGTTGGCCGCCTGGTATGGCGAGAACGGAGGCCCGGAGGCCCAGGCGGCCGTGATCAGGGAAACCGGCACTCCTGAACAGATCATGTTTCTGCTTGCCGAGGAGGGCCAGGTGGGACAAGCCCTGGGCCTGGCCAGGCAGCACTTCGTCGATCGCCCCGGCGTCGTGGTCAGGTTGGCCGGGCAATTGATCAAAGATGGCTTTCCGGAGGAAGCGGTTGCTTTTGTGGCCGGCGTGGCCCACGAACACTCCGCGTACGTCCAGTGGCTCGCCAAGTATTATCTGGAGAGGGAAGAGTGGGACAAGGCCCTGGAATGGCAGCGCCGCTATTTTCTCCTGGGGCCTTCGGCCGGTTCCTTTCTTGCCTTAGGCAGTACGGCTCAGAAGGTGGGCGATTGGGAACGGCTCCGCCCGCAATTCCTGCAGGTTCTGGAAGGGAAGGAAAAGTGGTCCGATCTCCTGAGAATTGCCCTGGCCGAGGGTGACGCGCGGCGGGCTCTGGACCTATTTTCCCGGCACTCTGCGGCGATATGGTCCGATTGCCGCAAAGACTTGGCCGGGGCGGCTGAAAAGGACTTTCCCGCCGAAGCCGCGTCTATTTACCAGGAAATAGCGCAGGGATATATTAAGCAGCAGCAACGGGGAGCGTACCAGGAGGCGGCCCGGTACCTGGTGCGGGCGAAGGCCCTCTATGAGAGGACTGGTGCCACAGCCCAGTGGCAAAAGTATATTGCCGGGTTGAAAGGCCGGTACCCGCGCCACCGGGCCCTGCAGGAGGAGTTCCGGTCGGCGGGGTTGTAGGGAGACTACGGCCTCCCTGTGGTGGTCATGTTGGTGTTCCAATAACTATGGTCCCTACCAGTTTCCCGAAAAGCTGATCCCACTGATGGTGACCAACGCCTTGGAGAATAAGCCCCTGCCCGTATACGGGGATGGGCGGAACGTCCGGGACTGGCTGCATGTGAACGACCACTGCCGGGCCCTGGAACTGGCGCTCTTAGAGGGGCGGCCCGGAGAGATATATAACATCGGGGGGCACGGTGAGAGAACCAACCTGGAAGTGGTCAACCTTGTCCTGGAACAGTTGAATAAGCCCAAAGAGCTTATTCAATACGTTATCGACCGGCCGGGGCATGACCGGCGCTATGCGATTGATCCGGGCAAGATAACCCGAGAACTTGGCTGGAGTCCCGCTTACACCTTTGAAGAGGGGTTGGGGGAAACCATAAGGTGGTATATGGGAAACCGCAGCTGGTGGGAGAGAATTAAATCGGGAGAGTACCGTCAGTACTACCTGGAGATGTACGGAAGTGGGTAGCCCGGATTTGCTTGGGATTCGGTACTAAGTGGCACCACCGGCTGTCCTCTCTCCAGCCGTTTTCCGTGTGTTCAGCCTGTGTAATGGCTTACAGGAGGGGAAACCAATGATCTATGCCACCATAATGGCCGGCGGCACCGGCCAACGCTTTTGGCCTTTGAGCCGCAGGGACAAGCCAAAGCAGTTTCTGCCCCTGGTTGGGGAGCGGACCATGCTTCAGTTGACCGTTGACAGGCTCGCCGGACTGGTGCCCAGAGAAAACATAATGGTGATCACAGGTGCTGCGTACCTGGATGCGGTATCCGGGCAGTTGCCTGAGATTCCTCAGGAGAACGTGCTGGCCGAACCCTGCGGGCGGGACACGGCCGCGGCGGTGGGTTTGGCGGCGCTTCATGTTTATAAACGTGATCCGAGAGGGGTTATGATCGTGCTGCCGGCCGACAACTACATTGCCGATGCGGAAAAGTTCCAGACGCTGCTACGCGCTGCCGCGGACTACGCCGCCAGCGGCGAGTGGCTGGTGACCATGGGCATCACCCCCACCCGGCCGGACACGGGCTACGGATACATATCCCGCGGTGAACCGGTGGAACCATCAAATGACATCCCGGCCTACCGCGTGGAAAGGTTCACCGAGAAGCCCACCGCGGACAGGGCCCGGGAGTTTCTGTCCAGCGGTCGGTATCTGTGGAACAGCGGCATGTTCATCTGGCGGGCCGATGTTATCCTGCGTCTTATTGACCGGTACTTGCCCGAGTTGGCGACCGGACTGGCGGAAATCGGGAGCCTGCTGGATGTGCAAGGGAGCCGGGAATATAGGGAAAAGCTGGCCGGCATCTATTCCGCCCTGCCCAAGGTCTCCGTCGACTACGGCATCATGGAGAAGGCCGACAATGTCCTTGTGCTGCCGGGAGATTTCGGCTGGGACGATGTGGGCACATGGCCGGCCCTGGAGCGGTGCCGGGAAACGGAGGGGAATGGCAATGTTCTGGATGCGCAAGGGGTTTTCCTCGAGACCACGGGGAGCATCATCAGGGTGCCGGGCCGGCTCGTAGCTACCCTGGGAATCACGGACCTGGTCGTGGTGGATGACGGTGAATGCCTGCTGGTCTGTACCAAGGAGCGGGCGGGAGATCTAAAGCTTCTCACCGCGGCTTTGGAAAAAGCAGGCCTGGATCACGTGCTGTGAAAGAATCCAATTGGCAGAGGGGATAGAGCAAGGTGTCTATTTTAAATCCGAGCATCTTTCGCGAATACGACATTCGTGGCGTGGCTGAGCGCGATCTCACCGACGATACGGTTGCCTCTTTAGGCCGCGCCTTCGGCACCTTTCTGCAAAGAAAGGGTCTGGCCCAGGTTCTGGTGGGGATGGACAACCGCCTGAGTTCCCCCCGGTTGAAAAACACATTGGTGAAAGGATTACTGTCTACGGGTTGCGAGGTGGTGGACCTGGGCACGGTGACCACCCCCATCCTCGCGGATGGCAGGGGACAGGCGGACGGGGAGGCCTGGCTGAGCCTGGCCTCCGAGGCACTGCAGCAGGAGGACGGCCGCCTGATCGAAAGGGACCTGCGGGGCCTGCTCGTCACGGCCCGGGATATGGCCGACAAGAACGACTGGGTCGGAGCGGGCACCGTGTGCCAAGCGATCCTGACCGCCCTGGCCGAAAACTACGAGGATATCCAGGAGTTGGACGAAGAGGGGGAGATAGCGGTCTTCGGCGGGGAGAGTGTGGAACTGATGGAGGAGTGCCTGTCCGAAGGCAACGGAGAGGGGCGCGCCGGATGGTTTGCCGCCCTTTTGGCGGCCGAACTGGCCGATCTGGGTGGTATTGATCTGGCTCCGGGAGCCTTTGATCTGATTGTGGAGCATACTTCTGCCGAAGAGTGGGCTCCACTGGAAGTACAGATCCGGGCAGCAATGGTGGGTGGCGGCAACCGGGCCTACCTCGGCGAAAGGCTGACCGCCTGGCAGACGAGGGCGCAGGAACGGGTGCCAATCATCAAAGAAACCGGGCCTCCGGAGCAGGTCATGTTTCTGATGATCAAGGAGGGGAAAGCGGAAGAGGCTCTTACCATGGCCCGGGAAAATTTCCTGTACCTGCCGGAGGTAATTGCCCGGGTGGTCGACCAGTTGGTAACAGGTGGCCTCATGGAGCAGGCGGTTGATTTTGTGACCGGTCTGTCCGAGGAGGATCCCGCGCATGGGCAGTTGCTCATAGAGTACCATTTGAGTCGGGAAGAGTGGGGGAAAGCCCTGGAGTTGCAGACCCGCGACTTCCTCCGGCAGCCTTCGGCTGATTCCTTTCTTGCCGTAAGTAGTACGGCTCAGAAGACGGACGACTGGGAACGGATTCGATTGCAGTTGCTGCACGTCTTGGAAGGCGAGAAAAGGTGGCCGGAGCTTTTGGCCATAGCCCTGGTCGAGGGAGAGGCAAGCCGGGCACTGGAGCTGTATTCCCGGGTTTCGCCCTCGCTCAGGTGGAATTACCGTAAAGACCTGGCCCATGTGGCGGAAGAGGATTTTCCCGCCGAAGCCGCCGCCCTTTACCGGGAAATGGCGCAGGAACATATCAGACAGCAGCGGAGGGAAGCCTATCGGGAAGCCGCCCGGTGTCTGGTACGGGCAAAGGCCCTCTTTGAGAGGACGGGGGATCGGTGGGAAGAGTACATGGCCGGGCTTAAAGCCAGGTATCCGCGGCACAAGACCCTGTGGGAGGAGTTACGGTCGGCGGGACTGTAGAGGGAATTGCTCCGGCAAATAGCGGGCCGGGGCAATCCCGGAAATACCCGGGGATAAAAGGCGGGAAACGGACAAATAACTGTAATTCTCGGTTTGCTTCCTACTGGCTGGACACGTTTCCAGCAGAGGCCGGTACCCATGCCAGCAGAGCCAACGTTCCTCGGAATGGAGGCGAAAACCGGCCGCAAAGCAACGTGACCGGGTCCTAAGTCTGTAGCTGTGTTTAATCTTTGCTGTGTAGTTCTTCTGCGAAAAGAATGGATAAGTAATCCCGAACTCCGTTCAATACACGATAAACGGAAACGAATTCGCCCTCAACCTTATAAAATATGAGATAAATGCCGCATACAAGGAAGCGGTAATCCGTTTTCATATTGATTTTAGAACTTAGAACTTAGAGAGAATCCCATTTCAGGGAAATTAGCCAGCTTTTCTATGCTAGAATAAATTGCGTTTCCTATCTTTGTGGCTGCTCCGGGGTTGTCCTCGGCGATGTATGCTTTTATTTCCTGTACATCAGAAATCGCCGAAGGGTTGATTCTGGTTTTGGATTTCACGCTCAGACCTCCAGTGCTTTTTTGAGGTCATCAAGTGATTTCCATTCCTCTCCGGTCTTAATCACATCTTCTGCCTCGGAGAGCTTGGACAGAAGCTTGATCATAGCCTGCTGTTTTTCGTATTCCTGCATATCTAAAAGAACATAGCGGCCTCTGCCGTTTTGGGTTAAAAACACAGGTTCTCCAACTTGGCAGGAGCGGAGAACGTCGTTATAGTTTTTTAAATCTGAAACCGGCTTAATATTTGGCATTATTAATACCTCCATGACTCGCTGTTCTTAAGTATGTCTTACATCTTACCATCTTCTCGGAACCGCTGGCCGATCGCAGTCATACTCAATATCACCATCAGTTTCTTGGTGCCTTCTTCTGAAAGAAACCTGTCGCCTAACGCACCCCTTAAACAAAAGTCCGCATCTCTCCCGGGATGATTTTGGCCAGTCCCGCCGCCTTGATGGCCATCTCACTTGACTTACTCTTCATCATGGGCAAGAAAATCAGCTTTAGCGCTTCGGGCTTTTCTAGTTTCCTTTATTCCTCTTCTCGACCACCGGGACGACGGTGGCAGCGATGCCACGATGCACGCGGTATTCAAGCCGAAAGCTCTAAGCGTCTTGTCCCTGAACGTCTGGACAATTGACTTCCTTCTTCAGAGCATCTCACCGTCCTTCCAGGTTCATTATACCGCTTCCGGCGGCCTGTGCAAAGGTCATTCCCGCGCCGGACAAGGGCAAACAATAAACGAAAAGAGCCCGTTTTCGACATGCGAATCCGAGTTGGATCCGGTGAAGGTGAAGGTGCCTAAGGAGGGAGAACCACCGCGAATCGGAAGATTTTCCCCTCAATACGTCGAAACAGGAGAGAAACGAGGTTACGGGGCGGCTACGCCGACCTGTTCGCAGGAAGACTTGGCCAAGGAGTGACGCTTATGCCAGCTTTCCGACTCACCGAAGAAGTGATCCGCTAAATGGCCGACTCCGCAAGTTTTGAACGGGGGGAGCGCTACTACGACCGCGGCGCCGTAATTAAGCCTGTATCCTCTGGCGACGGGCTTCGCGCCCGGTGCGAGGGTTCGTCGTACGAACCCTACGACGTTAGGGTGAAACTCGGTTCGAACGGCATCACCGATTACTCCTGCCCCCGGGGGGATTTCTGTAAGCACATCGTGGCGGTCTGCTGACCCGGATCCGCAATCCTTCCGGGAACTGCCTCCCACTGAACAGGTCCCGCGTACGTTGGGTGGCTCTGCAAGTATTATCTGGACAGGGAAGAATGGGACAAGGCCCTGGAATGGCAGGGCCGCTATTTTCTCCTGCGGCCGATTCCTTCCTTGCCGTAGGCAGTACGGCTCGGAAGACGGGCGACTGGGAGCGACTCCGTCTGCAGTTGCTGCAGGTTCTGGAGGGGAAGGAAGAGTGGCAATATCTTCTGCAAATCGCTTTGGCCGAGGGTGACGTGGACCTGTTTTCCCGGCATTCTTCCGCGCTTCGATTGGATTGCCGTAAGGACTTAGCCCAAGAAAAGGACTTCCCGACCGCAGCCGTCTACCGGGAAATGGCGCAAGGATATATCAGCCTGGGCCTACCGGGAGGCCTGCCTGGTACGGGTTAAGGCCCTCTTGGAGAGGACGGCGGCCCAGTGGCAGAGGTAGATAACCGAAAGCCAGGCACCCGCGGCACAGGGCCCTGCAGGAGGAGTTGCGGGGCTGTAAGGAATGAAAAATGAATTTGTAAAAGAGATCGCTCCGGCGATCTCTTTTTGGTGATGACTACCAAGGTAATTGCGGCGAGTAACACGCTGCTTTCCCATGGGGCTTGATTCTGGTAAAGATCTTTACGCCTTATTGATCTGAACCCACTCCTCCATCACATCCAGGAGCACCTTACGCTGGCGGGGAGTTAGGCGTCGGGCGGTATTGAGGATGCGGTGCAAGTCGGGAGGAAGCTCCGGGTGATAATCTCCCGGGGGTTCCCGCAACATATCTTCGCTCGGGTCAGGGCAGGAAGTCAAAAGGTCACTTTCAACCAGAGTCGCCACACCAATGTCCAGGGCTTTACAAACCTTTTGGATTGTGTCCCAGGTCGGCGACGTCTTCCCAATTTCGATCTCACGTAAGGTGGACTGGGCAATGCCGGCAAGGCTGGCAAGTTTGGTAGTACTGTAACCCCTTGCTTGGCGTAGCTCAATGATTCTGTTGGTAATGTCCATCCAGGCGTTTTCTCCTTGCAGGAAAACCGTTAATGATAGTTTATAGCAAATTATTTACCGCGTCTTAACGAAATACAATTGACATACAACGGTATGCCGTTTACTATGTAGGCGGGGGATGTGACGGCCTCTGAAAGTCATGGCGGTGTGGATAAAGGTGTTCGACATATGGCAATAGAGGATGGAAATTTCGTTAGTGGGGAGGGAATTTGAAATGGGAGTCTATCTGGGTCTGGACATCCTGCCCTTGGAAATCGACCCCGGGGAATGGAATGGCTTCTACGATGAGGCTCTGGCACTGGCCCGGGCATTTCCCCTACCCCTCCAGAGGTTGGACGCGGAGAACAAGTCGGGCTATTACCGGTTTTTTCTCACCCGCCGTATCGAAGGCCGGAACGAATTCGGACGTTTTTTGTCCATTGTAGGGGACGGATGGACAAGGCAGAGGGGCGAAGACTTCACGTTATACCGCGATATCGGCTTCTACCGGCGGAGAATATATGGACCGAAGCATAAAGGGCAGGACGACGAAGATTTGTCCGATACCCTCTTCCGGGGCCGGAGGCCGGTCAGGGTATTTCACGAAAAGACCCAGTCCTGCCCTTATCACGACTTCATCTGGTGCATTATCACCCTGGCGGAAAACCTATTTCCCGGTCGGGCCTGCGCCACCGGCAACCTGGCTGCGCGGGACTGGGCGCATTCCCTCCGGTGGCTCACCGGGATCAAGGGAAAACCCTTCGATATACCATTGCTCCTGGATCCGGAAAGGCTCTGGGACGTGCTCGCTCAAAGGGACAGCGGACTGGTCCAAAAAACGAGCGAGGAACAGAGGGGCGATCAGGCAGCCATTTATCGCCTGCTGGTGTCAAAAAACATAACCCTGTGCAACTCATGGGCGAAAGACCGCCTCAAGCAAAATGCCCCCGGGACCATTGGGGCATTGGGGGAATGCCTCCATATTCTTGACGGTACGGGCAACTTGTACGATCTGGTGCGGATGGCGTGCCTGGACTCCGACGGCCCCCGGTGGGAGTTGGAACAAGTATTGTCCATCGCTCATGCTCTGGGTGCCTTTGATTCGGGACCTACCGGACCGGCCCGGGCCGTCGGTTTTCTGCCGGCCGAGTTCGTACCCCGGTATTACCGGACCCGTGCTTACTTTGAGGAGGAAGAGGCTTCCCGGAAAATAGCCGGCATGGCCGGCGTTCCAGTAGAAAGAGTCCGGAACATATTACACAAACTGCAGGCGGAGCGCGTTGCGCCCCAAAGGACTGGAGATACCAACGTCACACCTGGCACCTTTGAGCTTCCCTACCCCGAACAGGAGGTCGAGCTCTTCCGGAAAGCAATAGCCTGCGACGGAAAGAACTGGGACGGGACGACCTTGCACGCCTTGATAGCTGCTGCGGACTCCGAAAAGCATGTTGTACTGACGGAGGAAACCTGGCAGGTAATAGACCGGGAACAGGATCCGGCCGTCCTTACCTACGTTCTCGCGAAAATTGCCGGCTATACTGGGTTCGACAGGGAAAACGCCTTTTTGGCATTTCTTTTCAGCCATCTCATCGAAATAAGGGAGGCCTGGCGGAGCGGTTCCGCCTGGACCTGCGCCGAGGATGAGCTTGCACCTAAAAAAGGCGACTGGTGGGCCCAACCACAGACTTCCGCAGAGTAGGTGCTTCTTCGACCTGTCAATCACCCCACGCATAAATGCGGGGGCTTGTCAGTAACCACCCTGACATGTTCTCGGATTGATGCGGGAGCGGAAGCTCCGTGAGCGACAGCCAGCCCGGGCGACCGGGCGTTCCACCGGTTAGCAGACAGCCGGATGAAAAGCCAGTCTGGCAGAACATTCTGGAGGCTCTGTAAAAGCCCCTCGGGGGACGGGGCGGTCAACCTCGGGACGGCCCGGCGTATCCGGGCAAGCCGGCGGAACACAGGCGGGGAATTGAACGGGTGCCCCTGGCCCGCATTATCCCCCCCTCAGGGGGGAACCACGGAAGGTGTTCTTCTGATGAAGCAGAGCGAGAAAAAGTCGGAACAGCAACAGATCTTCGTAATATCGAAGTCGGGTAAGCGGTTGGCGCCGACGCGGCGGCCAGGCCGGGTCCGGCATCTCCTCAAAGACGGCAAGGCTGTCATTATGTGCTACAACCCGTTCACCATCCAGTTGACGTACGAAAGTACGGCATTTGTACCGGTGGAAATGACACTCGGAATCGATCCGGGTTCCAGCGATACACCGGTAGCAGTAGAGCAGCACAAGCCGGGAGAGCAAACATGTGAGATCGTCTATGCCAAGGAGATCCTGCTCCGGACTGACATCTCGGCGCAGCTTAAGCGGCGGGCCGCCGCCCGGAGAGAGCGCCGGGGCCGTAATACCGGGTACCGGAAGTCCCGTTTTCAAAACCGGCCGAAGTCGTTCTGCTCGGTCTGCGGCGTGAACCACACGCCGAAGGTCTGGAAAAAGGCCAAACGCAGGAACGGCGGAAAGAGCCTCAAAAAGGTTGAGAACGGTCGGGCCGCGGTCTGTCGGAAATGCCAGCATGAACGTGCCGGCGAGAAAGGTAAGCACGATACCGATAAGATTCTCAACCCCACATTGCGGAACAAGGTTGACGCGATCCTGGCGGAGGTCAAGAAGCTGGTCGGGATTATGCCCATAACGAAGATCCGGGTTGAGCTTACCGCGTTTGATACCCAGAAGATGGCCAGGTCGGAGGTCCAGGGCACGGAATATCAGCAGGGTGCCCTTTTCGGGTACGAGGTCAAGGAGTACCTTCTACACAAACACGGCCACCAATGCGTTTACTGCAAGGGAAAGAGCGGCGATCCGGTTCTGGAGATCGAGCACGTTATTCCCAAGTCCCGGGGCGGTACCGACAAGGTGTCCAACCTGGTAATCGCCTGTGAGACGTGTAATTTAAAGAAGGGTTCTCGAACGGCAGAAGAATTCGGATTCCCGAATATCCAGAAAGAAGCAGTCAAACACAGAGCTTTTCGGTACAGTGCCCTGACTCAAAGTTACAAATGGGCACTCTGGCAGGAGTTAAAGAAACTTGGCGTGCCGGTTGAAGCGACCTTCGGCTATCAGACGAAATATTACAGGTTGAAGATTCGTTTACCAAAGGCGCAGATCATCGACGCGATGACGATAGCCGCAGGCGGGTTAGATTTTGATCTACCGGCGGAACATGTGATCGAAAGGCGTTTAAAAGCCCGCAGACCTTTTCACCGCTTCTCGAACGAGAACAAGAAAGGCAAAACATGCGAGAGGACTTCCGCCGTAAGAAGGGTGCATGGTTTTCAGTTGTACGATAAAGTCTCTTTTGTCAATGACGGCATAAGAATTCACGGTTATATCACCGGATTGCGCGAGCGGGGAACCTTCGAGGTATCACATCTGGAAGCAAACATGATCGCGGACAAGGACTGGAAGAAGTTGACCCTGGAAGAACGGGCGTACAGGAATCGTTTGTCCGAAAGCCGGTCGATTATCGGTACGATTGTGAAGACTCTTAAGGGGCACGGCATTCCCAAATGGATTCCAAAAAGGAAAGGGGGCATACCGGGCGCTCCTCCCCATGCATAAATGCAGGGGCTCCCGCGCCCGGCTATCTTTGGTGGTATTATCCCAGGGAGGTGGGTCAAAAGGTCTGGGTGGAGCGACCCGACGATGCTTGAACACGTAGTCGTTTTGCGCCACGGGAGATCACAAAAAAGCCAGGTTAATCGCAAGGGGGACTCAATCCCCCTCGTACACTACCTTGCCCTTTCTGTTGATCTCATCGTATAGAAAGTCACCCTTTTTCGCCTCTTTATACTGCTTTTCCGAATAAGGCCGCGGGGAAATATCCAGATCAATTCCCCGGGTAAACTTTCTGAGCATAATAGCTTCGTCAAACCGGTCATTCCCGAGATCCGGAGATATGATAGTCAGATCGATATCCTTATCATTTTCGTTCACCAGATTTTTCCCCTTCGAGGCACTCTTCTTGATTTATCTTCTCCGGTATCCGTCGCCAGTCCGACGGTCGGCGAAAAACACTTGTCTGCAACCCTTCCAGCGGTCCGCCTGCCGGTGGTGCCTTCCTCCTGCCATATCTTTCTATAGACTCTTAAGGTGACTTTTCAGCTCTTCTTTAACTTCCAAAACATATCCGGAGAAGGTTTTTAGGGACAAACTGTCGAATTAGCAAGGAACAGGGTTACGGGAGTGGTGATATGATCCAGTTCCTGAACGTTTCCAAACAGTATCCCAACGGGGTCAAAGCCCTTAACGATGTCAGCATAACCATAAACCGCGGCGATTTCGTCTTTCTGGTCGGCCCCAGCGGGGCCGGCAAGACCACCATGACCAGGCTGCTCCTCCGGGAAGAGTTGCCCACCCGGGGGCAGGTCATATTTACCGGTAAGAACCTGTCCCGGATGAAGGGCCGCGAGGTGCCGTACCTGCGGCGTAAGATAGGCATGGTCTTTCAGGACTTCCGGCTCTTGCCCAATCATACCGTTTTCGAGAACGTGGCCTTCGCCCTGGAGGTAACCGGCGCTCCGGGAAGGGATATTCGCCGCCTGGTCCCCCAGATGCTGGCCCGGGTGAGTATGGAGGGCAAGAAGAACAACCTGCCTTCCCAGCTTTCGGGCGGCGAACAGCAGCGGGTCTGCCTGGCCCGGGCCCTGGTCAACAATCCCCTGCTGATCATTGCCGACGAGCCCACCGGTAACCTGGATCCGGATACGTCGTGGGAAATCATGAAACTGCTGGCGGATATAAACGAGAAGGGTACGACCATTCTCATGGCCACCCACGCCCATGAGATCGTCGACACCATGAAGCGGCGGGTCGTCGCTCTGGATGCGGGACGGATGGTCAGGGACGAGAAAGGGGGTGGGTACGGACGTGCGGTTGAGAACGATGGAACACCATCTTAACGAAGCCCTGCGGTCCATCTGGCGCAACGGCTGGCTATCTTTCGCCTCGGTGGTTACCGTAGCCCTCTCCCTGCTCATCCTGGGGTCCACCACCCTCATGGTGCTGAATGTGGACAATCTGGCGGGGACCCTGGAGTCCGGGGTGCAGATGACCGTCTTCCTCCAGAACAACACCGGTACCAACCAGGTCCAGGCCCTGAACAACCAGTTGCGGGCCCTGCCCGGGGTTGCTTCGGTGCAGTTCGTCTCCAAGGATCAGGCCCTGGCTCAGATCAGGCAGAACATGGGTGGCCAGTCGGAACTCCTGTCCGGTCTGGACCAGAACAACCCCCTGCCCGATGCTTTCCAGGTCAAGGCCGTTAACGCGGCGGACATTCCCGCCTTGGCCGGCCAGGTGGAGCATATGGACGGCGTGGACCAGGTGCGCTACGGCCAGGGTGTGGTGGAGAAACTGCTGACGGTGACCCACTGGCTGCGGCTGGGCGGCTTGGCCTTGATGGTGCTGATCGGCCTGTCGGCCATCTTCCTCATCGCCACCACCATTAGGGTGTCGGTACACGCCCGCCGTTACGAGATCGGTATCATGAAGTTTCTCGGTGCCACCAATTGGTTTGTCCGTAGTCCTTTTCTGCTGGAAGGAATGGCCTTGGGTGCTGCGGGCTCACTCCTGGCCGGCGTGGCCGTCTACCTGGGCTATTCCTATGCGGTTAACGCCGTGGAGGCAGCCCTGCCCTTTATCAAGCCGGTTGACGACCCTGTCACCCTGGTGGCGGTGGTGGGCGGGCTCCTGGTGCTCGGCGTGTTCATCGGAGCGACGGGCAGCCTTTTCTCCCTGCGACGCTACCTGAAGGTATAGCTCCGGACAGGTTGTAATTTCTCCCACTGTGTTGTAGTATATTAAGGCAGACCGGTACCGATAAGGCTGGGTATGCCTTAGTTGCCTTTACCCCGGCAAAACCGGGGTAAATATCTGTCAGGGAGCGCTTTGGACCATTATTGAGGCCGGAGTAGCGGGAAGGAAGGTCGCCAAGTGGAACCTAAGAAGACGGGCTCCTTTATCACGGCGGGCAGGGTACTGATCGCCATCGGAGTGCTGGTACTGCTACTGGCCGTGGGAACTGGCTGGGCCATGGCCAGCAACTTCGACAACCTTGGCAACCTGGTCAAAGTCGTGGCTATGGTTCGCAGTCAGGGCATCTACAAGGTATCAGTGGGTCAGATGATGGAAGGGGCCATCAGCGGTATGGTCGACTCCCTCAACGATCCTTATTCCGTTTACATGACCCCGACCAGCTTCAACCAGCTGCAGCAGCAGATTCAGGGGTCCTTTGCCGGCCTGGGTATGGTGGTGACCATTAACCAGCAGAACAGTTACCTTACGGTAAAGAGCACGATTAAGGGAACTCCCGCCCAGCAGGCGGGCATCGGTTCCAACGACGCCATCCTCAAGATTGATTCCCGGGACACCAAGGGCATGGATCTGGAAACGGCGGTAGGCCTGCTGCGGGGACCGGTAGGTTCCAAGGTCACCCTGACCGTGGCCAGGGGCGGGCCCACCGGCGCCATACATTCGGTGGCCATGGTACGCCAGCAGATCAGCGTGCCGACGGTGGCCAGCCGGATGATCGCCCCCGGGATCGGCTACGTGGCGATCTCCCAGTTCAGCGAGAATACCCCGGATGAGATGAAGGCCCAACTGATGTCGTTGCTGAGCCAGGGGCTGCAGGGACTCATTCTGGATCTCCGGGACAATCCCGGCGGGGAACTGCAGTCGTCCGTGAACGTGGCCCGCTTTTTCCTGCCCAAGGGCAGCCCGGTGGTCTATATCCAGTCCAATTTCGGGCAAGACGTTTTGACGCAGACCGAGGACCGGCTGATCAACGTGCCCGTGGTGGTGCTGGTGAACGGCAACACGGCCAGCGCCGCCGAGATTCTTTCCGGGGCCATCCAGGATACCGGGGTGGGCATCCTGGTCGGCACCAAGACCTTCGGCAAAGGCGTGGTCCAGACCGTGTACCCGCTTTCCGGCGGCGCCGGCCTCAAGCTGACGACCGCCCGTTACCTGACGCCGGCCAAACACGACATCCAGCACAAGGGCATAGAGCCCAACGTCGTGGTGGCCAATCCGGAGAGCAACAAGCCCGACCTGCAACTGGACGCCGCCCTGAAGATCATGCTGGAAAAAGTTAAGGTCAACGCGGCTTAGGCGCCCATGGACTGGGCAACTATTCTCGCTATGACCCTGGCCACTATCGGACAACTGCCGGCCGATCCCGTTTTCTGGCTGGTGGTCGTCCTGGTGGCCTTTTTGTACCGGCGGGTGGAAGGGTTGCGCCAAAAAACCTTCGGTCTCAGGCGGCCGGGCGCCTTCCTGGTGGAGACCCTCAAGGCCACGGTCTGGGGTCTTGGCGGGGGGCTCTTCGGCAGTCTGGTCATGGTGCTGGCCGGAGTGACCCTGTCGGCGTCCTCCCTGGCCTACCTCTGGCCGCTGGCCATCCTCCTCATGTTTATCAACGCCCGCTTCCTGTGCTTTTCCTATGCCGGGGGCATCCTGGCCCTGGCCAACCTCCTCTTTGGCTGGCCGGCCCTCGACGTGGCCCAGTTGATGGCCCTGGTAGCGGTACTGCACCTGGTGGAAAGCCTCCTGATCCTGGTGAGCGGCCACCGGGGGGCTGTGCCCACCTATGTCCGCTCATCCCGGGGAGAGGTGGTGGGCGGCTTTGTCCTGCAGAAGTTCTGGCCGCTGCCGGTGGTGGCCCTGGTGGCCCTGCAGGCCCCGGTATCCGGCCTTTCCATGCCGGGCTGGTGGCCCCTTTTGGGAGCGGGTCCGGCGCTGGCCTACGGTCTCATACCTGTCGTAGCCGCCCTGGGTTACGGCGATCTGGCCCTGGCGAGAGCGCCGGAACAGAAAAGCCGGCAGCAGTTCGCCGTGCTGTTCCTCTACAGTCTGATTCTCCTGGCCCTGGCGGTGTTATCCCGCTGGGAACCCTTCCTCCTTTGGGTGGCCGCCCTGTTTGCTCCCCTCGGCCACGAGGGGGTTATCCACCTGGGCAGCCGGTTGGAGTATGGCGGTCCGACCTACTACGCGCGTCCCGCGCGCGGGGTGCGGGTTCTGGACGTCTGGCCCGGTTCCCCCTTCTGGCGGGCCGGCGTGCGGGCCGGGGACGTCATCGCCGAGGCCGGGGAGCAGGTGGTGAACTCCCGGCGGGAACTCCTGGCGGCGGTCGCTAAAGCCGCTCCGTTAGACATCGTCTTTTTCCGGGATCGTCAGTTTCACCGGGGCATCATAATCCCGGTGGGGCCGTCCCCGGGGCTGGTGACGGTACCGGAGCCGGGGGACGAACCCACCCTGGAGACGGGAACCCCGGGCCGGACTGGATTTTACCGGTGGTTGACTTGGCGGAGGAAAAGGATATAATCGAGGAAGGGAACTATTCTTTCCTAAATTCCGGGGGTGATTTAGATGTGTGAGGCTAATGCCTACCTGCGGCGCGGGGACAAGGACGAACTGTATCTCGAGATGGTGGATAAGGTAGTACCGCAGCCCGAAGGCCTGGTCCTGGAGGACATTTTTGGCCGGCGGAAGGTTTTAAAGGGCCGGATTCTGGAACTGGCCCTGGTGGATCACCGCATCGTGCTGGAGGAAGACCAGAATTAAGATAATCCGCCGGTAACGGTAGTGGGAACAACGGCAGGAAGCACGGCACCCCGGGGAGAAAGATATCCCGGGGTGATTTTTTTGACACTGGAAGACATTAAACAGGAGATGAACAACTGCCAGGCCTGTGGCCTGGCCGGGGGACGGCAGCAGATCGTCTTCGGCGAGGGGAACGAGGCAGCCAGGCTGATGCTGATCGGCGAGGGGCCCGGGGCGGATGAGGACCGGCTGGGCCGGCCCTTTGTGGGAGCGGCCGGCCAGCTCTTGGACCGCATTCTGGCTGCGGTGGATATTACCCGGGAGGAAGTCTACATCGCCAACGTGGTCAAATGCCGGCCGCCGGGCAACCGGGTGCCCTCGCCGGCCGAGGCGGCGGCCTGCCTGCCCTGGCTCTTCCAACAGGTGGAAACCCTGCGGCCCGCCATCATCGTACTTCTGGGGGCCTCCGCCTTCAAATATCTGATCGGGGGGACCAGCGGCATCACGGCCGCCCGGGGAAACTGGCTGACCACAAAGAGCGGTATCGCCGTAATGCCCACCTACCATCCGGCGGCCCTCTTACGGAACCCCGGCTGGAAGAAGCCGGTGTGGGAGGACTTCCAGAAGGTAAAGGAACGCTACGATGCGGTGAAGGGGAACACGCCGGTTTAATGCCGGAACAGACGTTTACCAGGCTAAATTGGCAGAGAAGGGAATGGTTCTGATCCATGATCCAACACATAGTTGCATTTAAGTTTTTACCGGGGCTAGCGGAAGAGAGGCTGGCCGAAGTTGTCAGCAAACTGAATGCCTTGGCAAAGAGCGTTCCGGGTGTACTCAGCCTTTCCGCCGGAATCAGTTTTATCTCTGATCCTGCGCGCAGTTTGGGGTATGACGTAGGGCTGGCGGCAACGTTTGCCGACAAAGAATCCCTGAGTAACTACATTAAGCATCCCGAGCACCAGGCCGTGCTGAAACTCTTACGCGAGACCATGGACTCGTGGCTGGTCATCGACTACGAAATCTGACCTGGCTACGGGGCCGCGAAGCCATCCAGTAACCCTAATCCGTATCATAGTCGTTGCAACCGTCCCTTAATCCGGCTAGCAATTCCTCCAAATCCATGCCGTTCTCGGCCATGCCCATTTGGACGGAATCGGCAAGGGCTTTAATCGTGACCATTTCCGGCGGAACGGCCATGACTTTGCCGGCATCGTACATACCGATTCTCCCCCTTTACAATCTCTCGCCAATGTACCGGTGAAAAACACGACTTGCAACTCCGTAAAAAACTTCTGCCTACCGGACGCCGGTAAAGACGTACTGGGTGGGGGAGATGGCCTTTATCTCCCCTTTGATCCCGGCTCCGGCGAAGGTGGCGGCCAGCCGCTCCGGCGCCTGGAAGGTGGACGGTTCCAAAACCATCCTCTCCAGGGCGGCTACGATGCGGATCTTTGGCTGGCGCGGGTCGAACTCGACAACGACGACGCGACCGCCCGGTTTGAGAACCCGATGCACCTCCCGGGCCACTTCCTCCTGGGCCTGGAAATGGTGCCAGGCATCGGAGATCAGCACCACGTCGAAGGAGGCGTCCTCAAAAGGCATTTGCTCGGCACTGCCCAGCACCAGGTGGACGGGCAGGTTCTTTTGCCTCGCCCTGCTCAGCATGGCTTCCGAACGGTCCAGGATGGTTACCGCGGCGCCCTTTTCCGCCAGCAGGGCGTCGTTCAAGCCGGTGCCGCCCCCCAGGTCCAGCACGGACATCCCCGGCCCGGGAGCGATAATTTCGGCCAGTTTGACCGAAAGGTCAAGTCCGGCCTTTTTCATGAAAGCGTCGTAAAAGGGGGCAATCATCTCAAAGAACAAGCCTGCGCCCACCGCCCTTCCCGTCCTTTGCGTGCTGTAAATTATACCGCAAGACGGGGCCGGGGGGAAAGTTAAGGTTTTGTCATCATTGTCCGGGAGTGTCCGGATCCTCCCTGGTTCTTTCGGCTTCAGGCCCGGTTTGCTTTGGCCTTCTCAACACTCAACAACTTTGAACACCGGGTTAGGCAGCTCACCCCAGGCTGTCAGGTTCTCCCGCCGCGCCACCTGCCACAGCGCGGTGCACAGGCGCTCGGCCGCGTTGATCCGGAAGATGATATATTCCACCATGTCCCGGTCCACATGATTAAGCTGGTTTTCCAGACAGTGGAGCTGCTCGTGGGCCTGCCACAATTCCCGCAGGAGCGGTGGGTCCTGCCTGGGTGGAGGGTTCACCGGCATCCGGTCCCGGATCTCCTGAAACAACTTGGTAAGTTCCTGCCACATTACGGCTATTGCCCCCTTTACCGGCTTTGAGGCAATATATGCCGGAAGGGAGGGGGACATGCCCTAATTAGGTCCGCTCCGACAAGGGGCGGGAGCGGAATTCGGAAGGCGTGATGCCTTCCCGCTTCCGGAATACGGTAGTGAAGTAACTGTTGTTCCTGAATCCCACGTCGGCCGCAATCTGGTCGATGGTCCGGTCCGAGGAGAGCAGCAGTTCCTTGGCATTCTCCAAACGTAACAGGGTCAAGTACGCCACAAAGCTTTGGCCGCTCTTTTGTTTGAACAGGCGGCTCAGGTAGGCCGGGTTGAGATGGACGGAGCCGGCTGCCCGGGCCAGGGTTATCTCCTCGCGGTAGTGCCGGCGCAGGTATTCTTTGACCTGGCCGATGACCGCCTGGTCGCCGGTAGCGCGGTGATCCCGGATCCAGCGGATATGGGCGGTATACATCCTTTCCGCCCAGGCGGTCAACCCGGAGACGGTGCCGATGTCCCTTATTTCCCGGGCCAGATCGCTTTGTTGCGAGGACAGCGCCACCTCGCCCGCGCCGCCGGCCAGCAGACCCTGACCCGCCGTGACCAGCATTTCGAAGGCCAGGGCGGCCAGTTGTTCCTTTTCCGGGCGCTCCGTTTCCCTTAAAAAACCTGAAAGCAGTCCCGCCACAGCTTGGCGGGCGGCAGCGGGATCACAATAACGGATGGCCTTGACCAGGTCGGTGGCGGCCGCGTTTAAAGGCGGGGCAGTGGCCAGAAAACGCTCCACCCCCGGCGTCTGCGCCTCCAGTCCGGCGATGACCCGGTCCAGGGCTTCGGCTAGTTCTTCCGGCTGGACCGGTTTCAAAAGGTAGTCAGCCACCTTGCTTTTGATGGCCTGTTGGGAGTAGGAGAAGGTGCCGTGGGCGGTGAGAATGATCACTTCCACGGCGGGCTGACGCGCCTTGATCAGCCGGGTAGCCTCTAATCCGTCCAAGCCGGGCATGCGAATGTCCATCAGGATAATGTCCGGGTGGACATCCGCGGCCATCTCCACCGCTTCCTTGCCGCTTTTGGCTTCACCGGCGACCTCTACGGGGCATCCGCAGGTTTGCACCAGATGGCGCAGGAATTGGCGTTCCAGTTCCTCGTCTTCCACCAGGAGTATCTTGTACACCGGATAATCCCTCACAATTCATTCCGGGGGAGCATTACGCTCACCCGGGTTTCGCCCGGCCGGCTCGCCAGAACCAGGCCGAATTCCGGGCCGAAGTGGAGCCGGAGCCTCTCATCCACGTTGTAGAGGCCGATGCCGCGTTCCAGAGCTTCCGGTCCGGCCGGGTGTCTCAGACCGCGGCGCAGGGCCGAAATGTTGGCGGGTGAAATGCCGATTCCGTCGTCCACCACCTCAATCACCGCGAGACCATCCCCGGACCGGGCGGTAATCAGCAGGTGGCCCGTTCCCTCCTTCGGTTCCAGTCCGTGGATACAGGCGTTTTCCACCAGGGGCTGCAGGCTCAGGAAAGGCACCGGCAGGTCGAGCAAGGCTTCATCTACATCGATCCTGGCTTGCAGTCGGTCGCCAAAGCGGGTCTGCTGGATGGTCAGATAGCTCCGCACATATTTCAGTTCCTGTTGCAGCGGCACCAGTTCCGCCGGATGCTGGACGTTGTACCGCAACAGGTTGGATAGGGCGTAAAGGGTTTCCAGGGCCCGGTCGTTTTCGTGCAAGGTCACAAGGCTGGTAATGGTGCTCAGGGTGTTGAAAAGAAAATGTGGCTTAATCTGGGCCTGCAGGTTTTTCAACTGGGCCATGCGCAGGCTGTTTTCCAGCTCGGCCCTGGTTTTGGCTTCCCGCATACTGAACAGCTTTTCCCGGGTTTTTTGTTCCTGGACCTTGGCCCGGTAAATCAGGTCGGTAATGTAATTCAAAACGTACTCGATGAGGCGGGAAGCAGCCTGGCACTTGTCTGCCGTCAGAACCAGAATTTGCCGGTAAGTATCGGTTAAGTGCTCCCTGTCCAGCCCCAGATCGGCGGTGGTGCGCAACATCTTCCTGACATCTCCCTCCCCGGGAGGGGTCAGCCGCATCTGGCCGCAGGTGATGGAGCCCAGGAACCGGTTCTCCACAACCAGCGGTACGGCCATCAGCAGGATGCCGGCATGGCAGGTTCCATAGCAGACTTCACCGGTGGTGGCCGTCTTGAAACCCACTTCGGCGTTGGACCGGATGCACCTTTTCAATCCCTTCGGGGTGGAGCGGATGCTGTGACAAAAACCATGAAAGAAGTCGTGTTCTACCAAGGGGTAGCCCTGGACATCGTTGATGTCGATGGTTATGTCCGTTGCCCTGGTAAAGTTTTCGATGATTTTTAGCAGTACGTCTTTTTCAATTAAATGCAAGAGGCCTTCCTTGCCCTGGCGCATTATGTCTGCCCCCGTTCCCAAACTAATTATAACAAATCTGCGCAGGGAGGATACATAAAGGTTTTCTAAGATAAAAAGGTAAAAATAGTTATATGGCGGGTGCAAATACTATGGCAGTTCCCTGGAGGGAGGGAACAGGAGTGGGTTATTTGTAATTACCGGTAAAAGGCGTGTCAAGGAATGTCGAGGAAGTTAGAGAAATTCTCTCGCATGGGTCATACATAAGGAATGAGAAGGGTATTTCCCCACCCACCTTGAGGCATCAAGCCGTATCCCTGGTTTGGGGCGATGATTTCTAGGAGAAGATTGGTAAATTTAAAAGGTGGTGCGCGAAAGATGATTATCGGGGTTCCCGGAGAGATCAAGGACAACGAGTACCGGGTGGGTATCACTCCGGCCGGCGTGGAGGCTTTCCTTAAGGCGGGCCACCAGGTGGTGGTCGAGGCAGGCGCCGGCACCGGCAGCGGGATCAGCGATGCGGATTACACCGGGGCCGGGGCGCGCATGGTGTCCGCTCACGAACACGTTTACGCGCAGGCGGACCTGATCATGAAGGTCAAGGAGCCCCTGGCGGCGGAATACGACCTATTCAAGGTAGGTCAACTGTTGTTTACCTACCTGCACCTGGCTCCGGAACCGGAGCTGACCCGCGCCTTGTTAAACAGGAAAGTGGCCGGCGTGGCCTATGAAACCATCCAGACCGACCGGGGCGCCCTGCCCCTGCTGATGCCCATGAGTGAAGTGGCCGGCCGCATGTCCATCCAGATTGGGGCCCAGTTCCTGGAGAAACAGTATGGCGGCCGGGGCGTGCTACTGGGCGGGGTGCCCGGCGTGCTCCCCGGCAAGGTGGCCATCGTCGGCGGCGGTACCGTGGGCACTAACGCGGCCAAGGTGGCCGTGGGCATGGGGGCCGAGGTGCTGATTCTGGACAACAACGCCGACCGGCTGCGCTACCTGGACGACATTTTCGGCGCCCGGGTCAAAACTTACATCTCCAACAGCTACCACATCAAGGAAGCGGTGCAGGAAGCCGACCTGGTTATCGGAGCCGTGCTGGTTCCCGGCGCCAGGGCTCCCCGGCTGGTGACGGAGGAGATGGTCCGGGGAATGAAGCCCGGTTCCGTGATCGTGGACGTGGCCATCGACCAGGGCGGTTGTGTGGAAACGGCCGACCGGGTTACCACCCACACCGATCCCACTTATGTCAAGTACGGGGTGGTCCACTACGCGGTAGCCAACATTCCGGGCGCGGTAGCCCGAACCTCGACTTTTGCCCTGACCAATGTCACTCTGCCCTATGCCCTGGCGCTGGCTAACAAGGGCTTGGCCCAGGCGGTCAAGGAAGATATTTCTCTGGCCCGCGGCGTGAACGTCTACGACGGCCAGGTTACCTACAAGGCCGTGGCCGAAGCTTTGCGCCTGCCCTACACAGCCCTGCACGAACTGCTGGACGTGGATATGATGCACACGGCTTAAGTCCCCGGTCGCAGCAGGGTACGCAAGGATTTTACAAGAGGGAAGATCTCCCGGGATACGGGAGGCTTCCCTCGTTTCCTGTTCCTGGATAATTCCTCCAGATCGATGACATGCTATGCCAAGTTTTGCTTGCCCGGAAGATGATTTCCACCGTTGGTAATCCGGCATAATACCACTGGTAGACGTAAAGGAAGCAAGGAGGTTTTCCCCATGCAAGACGCCGGGAAATTGGCAAATACTGGTTCCGTAACGGTGACGACCAAGGGCCCGGTTACCATGCCTTCCGAGATTCGCAAAGCTCTGGGCATCAATGAGGGTGACGAATTGTCATTTGAAATCGACGGTGATGATGTGAGGATCCTGAGTTGCGGGGAGGCTTTGTACACTCTGAGAGGTTCGACAACTTCCTAAGGGATGACCGGAGAGGAATATGGTCAGTTATAACCTTCTTCATCTGTGATGCGTCCTAGTGGCGGTGATGTAAAGCGGGTGAATTACGGGTCTGTTAATAGCTTCAGAAAGAACATCTGTACGGTGGTGGCCGGTTTAGATGTGAGATTGCGGCTTTGTGGTTTCACGCCCCATCTGTCCTTGAAAATAGGTGGTGTTATCCTATGGCCATTTCCCCCAAATCTAGACGTATTCAACGCGACCCACGCCACGACTTTTTGTTATGATATCATTAGACTTTGGTTCTAGGTCTAACTTAGTGGCAACATCAGCAGATATCAAGGTGGATGTAGAGCCGGTGTCAATTAAGAAATTTTTCAAAAGGACTGACTTTCCTTTGTGTAAAAGCATAACTTCAGTAAAAGGTAGCCCGTGACGCGATTGTATGTTCATAGAGCTGGCCTCACCGCAATCCACCCTTTGTCAATAATGTCAAGCTCAGGTCGGGAAGTGTGGACGACAAGCAATTCCCGTTCCCTGTGTTTTCTGTGAAGCTTGACATACTGCAACAAAGCATTCTTGCTATTCTCCTCTTGAAAAGCGTCAACAACTGTTATGTCATCTAGGATCGTCTTATTGCCCTCGGTGTGTGCTTGAATCGGTTCAATAATCAACCACTGATTGGGAAGAATCCTTTTTGCATCCTCCCAGGTCATGGCAAAGCCTCCTTTCGGCCAGACGTTGCAGGAACTCTTCCTGTAATCCATCCTAACAAAAAGCCCGCGGACTTGCAAGCATTTTCTTACATATTTGCCGCCTTTCATCACCTATGAAACGGGACTTCCTGGCGGTTTCTGTCAAAAAACGGCCAACCGGTAGCGACATCACCGGCTGGGTCATCAGGTTGCCATGTCCGGGTTTGCCAGTTTCGTACACTCCGCCGGCTTCCCGTGTCGTCGGCGTCCGTTCCGGGGCTCTTTTCCGCTCGTGATATTTCCGCTCCAAACCCTCCATAATACCTCTAGAACAATTTGTGCCGGAAGGGGCGACGGGCCTTGTTCCGCTTGAAGAAAATGGCCGGGCTGCTTCTCCTCCTTATTTGTCCGTTTCTCCTGACCGGTTGCCCGGATAAAAAACAGCCGCCCAAGCCCTCGCCGCCGCCGCCGCGCGTGGGCGTCAGTCTGGCCGGACTGGATCCGGATCAGGACCAGGCGATCAAGCAAACGATGGAAAGCCAGAAAGACAAGGAAAAAGCCGACCTCGTCTTTGCCGACTCTAAGGGGGATCCCCTTAAGCAGGAGCAGGACGTGGAGCAAATGATCGGGGAAAAGGTAAGCGCCGTGGTGCTGGAAGCCGTGGATCCGGTTGCGGCGCGTGACCTGGTGGAACGGCTGGCCCGCAGCAAGATCAAGGTGGTAGCTCTAAATGTCCTTCCTGCCGATACGCCGGTGGACAGCTACGTCAGCTTCGACCGGAGCGGGGCCCGGACCTTGCTGACCAAGGCGGCGGCCGCGGTGAGCAAGGGGGCATCCCTGATCCTCACGGTGGCCGGGCTGGATCAGCCCGATCTGTGGACCGCCCAGGTCAGCGCGGCCGGCCTGCTGGCGGAAGTGCGCCAATACGCCCGGACCGACGTCCTGGCCGCTACAAGCAGCAAAGCTCCCGTCTTGAAGACGGGAGACCGTCCAGCGGTGGTGCTGGCCGGGGATGCCGCCCTGGCCGTGGCGGCGGTGCGGGATCTGACCGCTGTGGGGGCGCCGCCGGCCTTTGCCGCCGGCATCGGCAATTCCAAGGATGCCTTCCGGTATGTCAGCGAGGGCAAGCTCAGCGGCGAGGTGGATACCCGGCCCGAACAGGAGGGCACGCTGGCGCTGCAGGCGGCCCTGAGCCTGGCCAAGGGCCAGCCGGTCGCCCACCATCAACTGGTGGCCAACGGGAGCTACAGCGTGCCGGCCCAGATCGTACCGGTACGCCTGATTACGCGGCAAAACTTCTACCTGCTGGATAAGACATGGTCCGGGCAGGGACAGGCGGGAGGGAGCGGGGGCAGCCAGGGCGGAGGGCAGCAGGGCGATCCCCCGGGGGGCGGACAATCGGGGGGCAGTAGCGGACAATCAGGGAGTTCCCAGACCAAGGCGAATACCCTCCGTATAACCACGGAGGAGGGCAAGACCATCGAGGTTCAGTACCAGGGCAAGCTGAAAAAGATTGAAAGCAGCGAGGCGGGCGGAAGCCAGACCGGGGGGGGAACCAGCAGCTGATTGCGGGGCTTTTATAACCGCTCAGGCCAGGTGGTGGATGAGGTTGACCAGACGCTCGGGATGACCGCTCAGCAGCAGTTCGCTCATGGCATCAAAGTGGTTGAAGCGGTAGTTCCGGTAGGTCCGGGCCTCGGTCATGGCTGCGTAAGCTTCCAGCGCCGCCACAATTTTGGCCAGCGGGTGGATCTGGTGCCCCGAAAGGCCGGCCGGGTAGCCGGAACCGTCGGCGCGTTCGTGGTGCTGGCGGATAATGGTCAGGGTTTCGGCGGGCACCTGGGGCCAATGGGCCTGCACGTGGCGGTAGCCGCTCTCGGGGTGGGTGCGCACCAGGACCAGGTCGGCCGGAGTCAGCCGGGATTTGTAGGACATCTCCGGCGGCCAGAGGATTTTGCCGGTGTCGTGTAAAAGGGCGCCGGTGATCAGGTAGAAGCGTTCCTCCCGGGAGAGCTCCAGTATTTCACCGGCACTGACGGCCAGCCGGGCCGTCAGTCTGGCATGTTTGTAAAGGGTCTCGTCCCAAGCCTTCATGCGCACCAAAATGACCTGGATAGGAAGGTTGGAGTCCTCAGGGCACCCCGGTTCCCCTGCATCCGTCGCCAGCAGCATAGAAAACGTCCTTTCCAGCCACCTACAGGGCTATAAATGCATCCTTTGCTACATCCTACCATGTCAGTGCAGGAATCTCCTGACACCGGAGGCCTATTCGCCTGGTACCGGGGTACTGTTTTTCGGGCTTGCCGTCGAACGGTGCCGGCCCGGGAAACCTCTGCGCTTGGCCGTCATCTCAAGCTCAAAGATATTTATCGTTCGTTTCGACATTATTACTTAAAATCCTTTCATTTTCACAATAATGCCAAAACCAATATTCGGGGGCAGTGGGCGTGGGGAAAGGATGCCCCTTGGTGGGCTAATTTCCCCATCTGTGCTATAATACCCTCGGGGGGATAAAAACAGTGTTTCGTATGGAAACGCCCCTGGAACCGTGCGGCGACCAGCCCGGAGCCATCGCATCGCTGGCGGAGGGACTGGAGGCCGGCCTCCGGCACCAGGTGCTGCTGGGGGTTACCGGCAGCGGCAAAACCTATACCATGGCCAGGGTCATTGAGCGGTTGGGCCGTCCGGCGCTGGTGCTGGCTCCGAACAAGACGCTGGCTGCCCAGCTTTGCAGCGAGTTTAAATCTTTTTTTCCGCGGCACGCAGTCGAATACTTCGTCAGCTACTACGACTATTACCAGCCCGAGGCTTATATCCCGCAGACCGACACTTATATCGAGAAGGACTCCTCCATCAACGATGAGATAGACAAGCTCCGCCACTCGGCCACCTGCTCCCTGATCGAACGGCGGGACGTGATTATCGTGGCCTCGGTATCCTGCATTTACGGCCTGGGCGACCCGGGCGAATACCGGGACCTGGTGGTTTCCCTGCGCGAGGGGGCTCCCCTGGAGCGGCAACAGCTTCTGCGGCGCCTGGTGGATATCCAGTACACCCGCAACGAGGTAAGCCTGGCCCGGGGGAATTTTCGCGCCCGCGGCGAGGTGGTGGAAATCTTTCCGGCCGGGGCGGCCGAACGGCTGATCCGGGTGGAACTGTCGGACGATCACGTGGAGCGCCTCCTGGAGGTGGACAGCCTGACCGGGGAAATCATCGGCCGGCGCACCCACGTCTCCATCTTTCCGGCCAGCCACTACGCCACTTCCCAGGCCCGCATGTTAAGCGCCATCGTCTCTATTGAGGCGGAACTGGTCGAAAGACTGGATTGGCTGAGGGGGGAAGGGAAGCTCCTGGAGGCCCAGCGCCTCGAGACCAGAACCTTAAACGACGTGGAGATGATGCGGGAAATAGGCTTTTGCCAGGGCATCGAAAACTATTCCCGGCACCTGACCGGGCGGGCCCCGGGCCAGCCGCCTTATACCCTGCTGGACTATTTTCCGCCGGATTTCCTGCTCTTTATCGATGAATCCCACCAATCCGTGCCCCAGGTCCGGGGTATGTACGAGGGTGACCGCTCGCGGAAAAAGACCCTGATTGAACACGGCTTCCGCCTGCCGTCGGCCTATGACAACCGCCCCTTGACCTTTGACGAATTCATGGGGGCCGTCGGCCAGGTCATTTACGTCTCCGCCACCCCCGGACCCTTTGAACTGGAGATAGCCGGGCGGGTAGCGGAACAGATCATCCGTCCCACCGGCCTGGTGGACCCCGATCTGATGGTACGCCCCACCCGCGGCCAGGTCGACGATCTCCTCGGCGAGATCAGGCTCACCGTGAGCCGCGGGGAGCGGGTCCTGGTCACCACCCTGACCAAGCGCATGGCCGAGGACCTGACCGGGTACCTGGCCGAGGTGGGGGTGCGGGTGCGCTACCTGCACTCGGATATTCACACCCTGGAGCGGCTGGCGATCATCCGGGACCTCCGCTTGGGCGCCTTCGACGTGCTGGTGGGCATAAACCTCCTGCGGGAAGGCCTGGACCTGCCCGAGGTCAGCCTGGTGGCCATCCTGGACGCGGACAAGGAGGGCTTCCTGCGCTCCGAGCGGTCCCTGATCCAGACCATCGGCCGGGCTTCCCGCAACGTCCACGGGCGGGTCATCCTTTACGCCGACCAGGTAACCGGGTCCATGGACCGGGCCATGAAGGAGACCGAAAGGCGGCGCATCCTGCAGGTGGCCTTTAACCGCCGGCACGGCATCACCCCCGTGACGGTGCAAAAAGAGATCCGGGAGATCATTGAGGCCACCACGGCCCTGCCCAAAACAAGGGCCGGCCGGGGGGGCAAACAGCTGCCGGCCCGGGAGGCGCGCAAGATCATCGCCGACCTGGAGGAGAAGATGAAAAAAGCGGCCAGGGAACTGGCCTTCGAAGATGCGGCCCGTTACCGGGACATGATCATTGAGCTTAAGCTGGCCCAAAAGGGCCGGCAGGCCCCGGTGGAAGAGGACGTTTGGGATACCTGTTCGTAAGGGATCGTACCCCCGTTTTAAAACGGGGGTTTTGGGGACGAGGTAAAATCTTCAACTACCTCCGACTGAAGTCGGAGGTCTGCAGGAGCAAAGTGTATGCAAGACAGCATCCTGATTCGCGGGGCCCGGGTGCACAACCTGAAGAACATCGACGTGGAGATTCCCCGTCACCAGTTGGTGGTCATAACCGGCCTGTCCGGTTCCGGCAAGTCTTCCCTGGCCTTCGACACCATTTACGCGGAGGGCCAGCGGCGCTACGTGGAGTCGCTGTCCGCCTATGCCCGCCAGTTTCTGGGCCAGATGGACAAACCGGACGTGGACTACATCGGGGGCCTGTCCCCGGCCATCTCCATCGATCAGCGGGCCGCCAGCCACAATCCCCGCTCCACCGTGGGAACGGTGACCGAGATTTACGATTACTTGCGGCTCCTGTTCGCCCGCGTGGGCAAGCCTCATTGCCCGTCCTGCGGCCTGCCCATCACCAGCCAGACGGTCCAGCAGATAGTGGACCAGTTGCTCCTGCTGCCGGCGGGTACCCGTTTTAGCGTTTTGGCCCCCCTGGTAAGGGGTAAGAAAGGCGAGCATGGCCGCCTTGTAGAGGAGGCCCGCGCCAGCGGCTTCCTACGCGCCCGGGTGGACGGCCGCCTGGTGGAACTGGACGGACCGCTGCATCTGGAGAAGAATAAACGGCATACCGTGGAAGTGGTGGTGGACCGCCTAGTCCTGAAGGAGGGAGTAGCCACCCGCCTGGCCGAGTCGCTGGAAGTGGCCCTGGACAAGGGGGGCGGGCTGGCCCTGGTTGTGCCCGAAGAGGGGCCGGAAACACTGTTTTCCGCCCGGGCCGCCTGTCCGGAATGCGGCTTTTCCGTGGGTGAGTTGTCGCCGCGGCTTTTTTCCTTCAACAGCCCTTTCGGGGCGTGCGAAAAGTGTACCGGACTGGGCTTCAAACAGGAAGTCGATCCGGACCTGGTTGTCGTGGACGGCGACCTTTCCCTGGCGGATGGCGCCATCCCCCTTCTGTACAATCCCGACAACTATTTCGGCAACTTTCCGCTTCAGGCCCTGGGCGAACACTTCGGCATCGACATTGGGCGTCCGGTCAAAGAAATGCCGCCCGAGCAGATGACCGTCATTCTGTACGGGTCCGGGAACCGGCCGGTAACCCTGAAGAATCAGGACGGCTGGTGGGGAGGGCGTCAGGGGGGGGTACGCTTTGACGGCCTCATTCCCATGATGAACCGGCGCCATCACGACACAGGATCTCAGCGCATCCGCGAGGAGATCGAGCGGTACATGGCCCGGCGGCCCTGTCCGGCCTGCCAGGGGGCCCGGTTGAAGCCGGAGGCCCTGTCGGTAAAGGTTGGCGGGCTCAACATCTCCCAGGTAAGCGCCTTTTCCATAGCGGCAGCCCGGGATTTTCTCCTCTCCCTGCGGTTCGGCAAGCGGGACGAAACCATCGCCCGCCAGGTCATCAAGGAAATAAACGAGCGCCTGGGCTTTTTGATCGACGTGGGCCTGGACTACCTGACCCTGGAGAGGCATTCGGGCACCCTGTCGGGCGGCGAGGCCCAGCGCATCCGCCTGGCCACCCAGGTGGGATCGGGTCTGGTCGGGGTTTTGTACATCCTGGACGAACCGACCATCGGCCTGCACCAGCGGGATAACCGGCGCCTGATCGATACCCTGGTGCGCCTGCGGGATCTTGGTAACACCCTGGTGGTGGTCGAACACGACGAGGAAACCATTCGCGCAGCCGACTGGGTCATCGACATCGGACCCGGGGCAGGCGAACAGGGCGGTCGCCTGGTGGCGGCCGGCAAGCTGAACGACATCATGGCCGAGCCGTTGTCCCTGACCGGCCAGTACTTTTCCGGCCGGCGGGCCATTCCCGTACCGCCGGTGCGCCGCGTGCCCGACGGCCGGATCCTCTCGGTGGCCGGGGCCAGAAAATATAACCTGAAAGACATCTCGGTGGACTTTCCCCTCGGCTTGTTCGTTTGCGTCACCGGAGTCTCCGGTTCGGGCAAGAGCACCCTGGTCAACGACATCGTGTACCGGCACCTGGCCCACCGTTTGAACGGCGCCCGCGAGCGGGCGGAAGGTTTTGCTTCTATCGACGGCCTGGTCCATCTGGAAAAGGTGATCGACGTGGACCAGCAGCCGATCGGCCGGACACCCCGGTCCAACGCGGCCACCTACACCGGGGTTTTCACCCACATCCGCGATCTTTTCGCCCAGTTGCCGGAGGCCAAGGTACGGGGCTACCAGCCCGGCCGCTTCAGCTTCAACGTGCGGGGGGGCCGTTGTGAGGCCTGCCAGGGGGACGGAATCATCCGCATCGAGATGCATTTCCTGCCCGACGTCTTCGTTCCTTGCGAGGTCTGCGGCGGCAGCCGCTACAACCGGGAGACGCTGGAAGTCAAGTACAAGGGTTGTTCCATCGCCGACATCCTCAATATGACGGTGGACCGGGCCGCGGAGTTCTTCGCCCACCTGCCCCGCATCCATAACAAGCTCAAAACCCTGCAGGACGTGGGTCTGGGCTACGTCCGTCTCGGGCAGCCAGCCACCGAACTGTCCGGCGGCGAAGCACAGCGGGTCAAGCTGGCCACCGAACTGTCCCGCCGCTCCAACGGGCGCACCCTCTACATTCTGGACGAGCCGACCACCGGCCTGCACGTGGCCGACGTGGACCGCCTGCTCCAGGTGCTGCACCGCCTGGTGGAGAACGGTGACACGGTGGTGGTCATCGAACACAACCTGGACGTTGTCAAGACGGCCGACTACATAATCGATTTGGGTCCGGAAGGCGGCGAGGCCGGCGGCCGGGTGGTGGCCTGCGGGACACCGGAGGAAGTGGCGGCTTGTTCCGGTTCCTACACGGGCCAGTATCTGGCCCCGCTCCTGGGCGGGAGCCGGCGCCGCCAGGCCCTGTAGGTGACTGAACATGGACCTGCGCGAAAAACTGCGTAATCTGCCCGCTACGCCGGGCGTCTACCTCTTCAAGGACGAAACCGGCCGCACGGTCTATGTGGGCAAGGCCCGTTCCCTCAAGAACCGGGTCCGCCAGTACTTTATCAAGCGCGACCACGGGCCGCGCATTGGGTCCCTGGTGGAGCGCATCCGGGACCTGGAATACATCGTCACCGATTCCGAGGTCGAAGCCCTGGTCCTGGAGTCCAACCTGATCAAGGAGCACCGGCCCAAGTACAACGTCAATTTAAAGGACGACAAAAGCTACCCCTACCTCAAGGTGACCCTGGCGGAGGAATACCCGCGGGTCTTCCTGACCCGGCGCCTGGCCAAGGACGGATCCCGGTATTTCGGGCCCTATACCCATACGGGAGCGGTGCACGAAACCTTAAACCTGCTGAAACGTCTTTTCCCCTTGCGGACCTGCCGCCAAGCGGTCTTAAAAGCGAAAGCCCGTCCCTGCCTGAACTATCACATCAAACGCTGCCTGGGCCCGTGTACCGGCGGGGTGGACCGCGGTGAATACCTTAACCTGGTGGAGGACGTCTGCCAGTTCCTGGAGGGCAAGCAGGAGAAGGTTGTGGCGCGGCTGACCGGACGGATGGAAGAGGCGGTCCAAAACCTGGCGTTCGAACAGGCGGCTCTCCTGCGGGACCAGATCAGGGCCATCGGTGAGGTGCTGGAGAAACAAAAGGTTTCCCGGCTGCAAGGAGACGACCTGGATGTTCTGGCCCTCGTGCAGAAAGGCACCCTGGCCGTGGTGACGGTCTTTTACGTCCGGGAAGGAAGGGTGGTCGGGCATGACCACTTCCCCCTGGAACCGCCCGGGGAGATGTCTGACGCCGAAATAGTGACGGCTTTTTTAAAGCAGTTTTATCTTAACGCCGCTGTCGTACCGCCGCAATTGGTGGTCGGCGCCGTGCTCAAGGAAGAAATACCGGCCCTGGTCAAGTGGCTGACTGAGTCCGCGCGGCACCGGGTGATCATCACCGTGCCGCGTCGCGGGGAAAAGAAGGACCTGCTGACTCTGGCCGGAAAAAACGCCGCCCTGGCCCTGGCGGAGGAGAAAAGGAGCGGGCAGCGGCAGCGGGAACAAACGGAATTGGCGGAACTGGCCGCACTGGTCTCGCTGTCCGGCCCGCCGGAGCGTGTGGAGGGTTACGACATTTCCCATACTTCCGGCACAGAACAGGTGGGCGTCATGGTGGTGGCGACCGGGGGCCGGCCCGACCCGTCCCTCTACCGGCGCTTCAAGGTGGGGGCCGGGCCGGACGATTACGCGGCGCTGGCGCAAGTGATGGAGAGGCGTCTGGCCAGGGGGCTGGCCGGAGACCAAGCCTTTCTGCCCTTACCGGACCTGATCCTGGTCGACGGCGGGCGGGGTCAGTTGAGTGCCGTGGAGAAGGTTCTGGGGAATGCCGGTGTGGCCATACCCGCCGTAGGCCTGGCCAAGCGGGAGGAAACGATCATTCTGGCCGGTGGGACCGAGGTGCTTCTTTCGCGGGATGCCCCGGCCCTGCACCTGCTCCAGCGGGTGCGCGACGAGGCCCACCGCTTTGCGATAACCTATCACCGGGCCAGGCGCCAAAAGAGCCTGCAGTCGGTGCTGGAGGAGATAGACGGGGTGGGACCCGTCCGCCGCCGGGCTCTGCTCCAGGCGTTCGACTCCCTGCAGGCCATCCGGGAGGCCGGCCTGGAGGACCTGTGCCGCGTACCGGGTATGAACCGCGCGGTGGCCGGGCAGGTTTACCGCTTTTTCCGGGCGGGCGGACCCGCCGAGTAAGATTACCGCGCCGGCGGCAAGTTATAGGGGTGGGGGGTTCCTTGGCAACGAATAAGATAAGACTTTTGGCGGTAGATTTGGATGACAGCCTGCTGGGGTCCGACCTGACCATCTCCCCGCGCAACCGGGAGGCGCTGGAACGCTCCCGTACCAGCGGGGTGCGGGTGGTTTTGGCTACCGGCCGCATGTTCCGTTCCGCGCAAGCAAAGGCCACGGAGTTAGGCCTGGTCGATCCGGTCATAGCCTACCAGGGGGCCCTGGTCAAATGGCCGGCAGGGGAAGTGATCCAACACCTTCCCCTGCAGCTGGAATTGGCGCGGGAGGTGATCGCCCGGGTAGTGCCTTTGGGCTACCACATCAATGTTTACCTGGACGACTCCCTTTACGTCGCTTCCCTGACCGAAGAGGTCCGGCGGTACGCCGCCCTGTCGGGGGTGAATGTGGAGGCCGTGGGCGACCTTTTGAACTTCCTGTCCCAGGATCCAACCAAGGTGCTGGTGATCGCCGATGAGGAGCAGCTTGATGCGTTGGCTCGCGAGCTGATGCCGGTAGTGGGGGACCGTTTGAACATAACCAAATCCAAACCGCATTTCCTGGAGTTTTCCCACCGGGAGGCCAGCAAGGGGCAGGCCCTGGCCAAAGTGGCCGGCCTTTTCGGCATCCGGCGGGAGGAGGTCATGGCGGTGGGTGACAGTTACAACGACCTGGATATGGTGGAGTACGCCGGCATCGGCGTGGTGATGGGCAACGCCCGTCCGGAGATCAAGGCGCACGCGGATTACGTGACCGCTGCCAACGACTGCGACGGCGTGGCTTTGGCCGTAGAGCGCTTCGTTCTCGGGAGCGGGGTGTAACGGTGGATTATGTGGCGGGGGTAGACCTGGGGGGCACCAAGATCCTGACCGCCCTGGCTGATACCGGCGGCAACATACTGGCCAGAATCAAGGTGGCGACAAAGGCCGCGGACGGCCCCGCAGCGGTCATCGGCCGCCTGGTGGATAGCGTCCGGCAAGTGGCCGCCGGGGTTCCCCTGGCGGCTGTGGGCGTGGGATCGCCGGGGCCGCTGGACCATACCACCGGCCTGGTGTATCATTCGCCCAACCTTGGGTGGCGCAACGTGCCCCTGGGAGAGATGTTGCGGGAGCGCCTGGGCGTGCCGGTCTTCGTGGACAACGACGCCAACCTGGCCGCTCTGGGCGAGTGCGTCCGGGGGGCCGGGCAAAACGAAAGCCACCTGGTCTACGTCACCGTGTCCACCGGCATCGGCGGAGGCCTGATCCTGGACGGCCGCATCTACCACGGTAGCGCGGGCGGCGCGGGGGAGATCGGCCACATGATCCTGGACCGGGACGGACCGCTGTGCAGCTGCGGACGGCGGGGCTGTCTGGAAGCCCTGGCTTCCGGTACGGCCATTGCCCGGGAGGCCCGGGAACTGGTGGCCCGGGGCGGCGGCTCTGGCTTGCGCCGGCTGGAGCCCGGGGCCATCACCGCGCAGACTGTGGCCGAGACCGCCCGGCAGGGCGACGCTGCGGCCGCCGCCATCCTGCGGGCCGCGGCTGTCAATCTGGGGCGGGGACTGGCCGGCGTCATCACGCTGCTCAACCCCCGGGTGGTAGTCGTGGGCGGCGGCGTAATGGCCAGCGGGCCGGCTTTTTTGGCCACGGCCCGGGAGGAGGCGGCGCGGCACGCTTATGGTCCGGCCTGGGAGCGGGTCAGCCTGGTGCCGGCCCGGCTGGGGGGAGACTCCGGCGTCGTCGGCGCGGTAGCCCTGGCCTTTGGTACGCAAGGATAGGGGGAAAAGCGGTGTTTTTCGGTAAGGGCGATTTGGCCACCTTCGAACGCGCTACCAGCCGCGAATGGCTGGTGACCAACGGCATCGGCGGCTTTGCCGCCGGTACCCTGGCGCTGGCCAATACCCGTAAATATCACGGCCTGCTTTTGGCCGCCCTGAACCCGCCCGGGGAACGCTGGCTGCTTTTGGCCAAGCTGGACGAGTACCTGGAGTCGGACGGCACCGGCTACAACCTGGCCGCCAACGAGGTGGACGGCCGCCTGTGGGAGGACGGTTTCAAACACCTGCAGTCAGTGGGTGTGGACCCCTTGCCCGTCTTCGTCTACAGTATGGCGGACGTTCGACTGGAGAAGCGCATCGCCATGGTACGGGGGCAAAACACCACCGTCGTTTCCTACCGGGTGTTTTGCGCCGGGGCTGCCGCCACCCTCTACCTGAAGCCCATGGTGAACTGTCGCGGTTACCACGACCTGACCCGGCGGGGCCAGGTGGACTTTGCGGTAACAAGGGTGCCCGGGGGAGTACAGGTCAGGGGACGCCTGCCGGTGCCGCCGCTTTCCCTTTCCGTTACGAGGGGGGAGTTTCTACCAGGCGCCGACTGGTATTACGGCCTCAGCTACGCGGTGGAACGCGAGCGGGGGGAGGACGCCCGGGAGGACCATTTCCGGCCGGGCCAGTTCCGGGTGGAATGCCCGGCCGGCGAAGAAACCGTCTTTCACTTCGTGGCGACCGTGGAAAACGGGCCCTGTCCCGACCCGGCCGGCGTGTGGCCGGCGGAACAGGACCGGCAAGCCGGCCTGGTGCGGCGCTCGGGGCTTTCCGGTACCCTGGCCACCCGGCTGGTGAAGGCGGCCGACGCCTTTGTGGTCACCCGGCGCTCCACCTCCGCCAGTACGGTGGTGGCCGGCTACCCCTGGTTCACCGACTGGGGGCGCGACGCCATGATCGCCCTGCCCGGTCTGACCCTGGTGACCGGACGCTACGAGGCGGCGCGGGAGATCCTGGGTACCTTTGCCCGCTACTGTAAGGACGGCCTGATCCCCAACGCCTTCGGCGCCGGCGCCGAGACGCCGCTGTACAACACGGTGGACGCCTCCCTCTGGTACTTTTACGCCGTGGACCGCTACCTGGCCTATACCGGTGACCTGGCCTTCGTGCGGGAAGAGATCTATCCGGTGCTGCAGGACATCTTTCACCATTACCGGGACGGCACCTCCTTCGGCATCGGCATGGATGACGACGGGCTGATCCGGGCCGGCCAGACGGGGGTCCAACTGACCTGGATGGACGCCAAGGTAGGGGACTGGGTGGTGACGCCCCGCCGCGGCAAGCCGGTGGAAATTCAGGCTCTTTGGTACAACGCTTTGAAAGTTCTGGAAGGTTTGGCCGCTCTCCGTGGCGAAGATTCCGGTGCGGGGGAACTGGCCGAACGAGTGCGCGAGAATTTTCAGCGGCTCTTCTGGAACGACGGTTATTTCTACGACTGCCTGGGCAAGGACGGGCCGGACGCGTCTTTACGACCTAACCAGATCCTGGCGGTCAGCCTGCCGTTTGCCGTGGCGGAAGGGGAAGCGGCCCGCCGGATGGTGGGCCGGGTCTGGCGCAGCCTTTACACTTCCTACGGGCTGCGCAGCCTGGCCCCGGATGATTCCCGCTTCAAGGGCCGCTACCAGGGTGATCAGTGTGCGCGCGACAGCGCTTACCACCAGGGAACGGTCTGGAGCTGGCTCATCGGACCCTTTGTGACCGCTTACCGGAAAGTCAACGGCTACTCAAGCGCCAGCCGGGTCCGGGCGGCCCGTTTGCTGGACCCCTTCAGGCAGCACCTCGACGAACAGGGGGTGGGCTACATCGCCGAAATCTTCGACGGCGACGAGCCGCTGGTTCCCCGGGGTTGTTTCGCCCAGGCCTGGGGCGTGGGCGAGGTGCTGCGGGCCTGGGTGGAGGAAGTGCTGGAGAAGAGACCGCCCCTGGAAGAAAAATACAGGAGGGGTGCTTTGACGTGAGCAACATACTCGATGATCAGAATGCCTTAACCGCCCTGGATTCCATCGGCGCCTTGGGCGCGCTTTGGGATCTGCCGGAGCAGTGTACCCGGGCCTGGGCTCTGGCGGACGGGGTGACGTTTCCCGATACCGGTCCCCTGAGCAACGTGGTGGTCACGGGGTTGGGCGGGTCGGCGATCGGGGGGGATCTGCTGCGGGTCTGGGCCGCCGGCCGCCTGGCCGTGCCGGTGCTGGTCAACCGCGACTACCGCCTGCCCGCCTTTGTGGGTGAGGACAGCCTGGTCTTTTGTGTCAGTTACTCGGGCAATACCGAGGAGACCCTTTCCGCCTATGCCGGGGCCCGGGAAAAGGGGGCCCGGGTGGTGGCCCTCACCTCCGGCGGCCGGCTCAAGGAAATGGCCGCCTCGGACGGCGTGCCCGTCATCACCGTGCCCGGCGGCATCTCGCCGCGTTCGGCCACCGGTTACCTCTTCCTGCCCATGCTGAAGGTGCTGCACCGGCTGGGCCTGGTGGACGACCCGGGTGCCGAGGTAGCCGAACTGGTCACCCACCTGGCCGGGGTGCGGGAGGAGATCGGTCCGGCCGTCCCGGAAGAGACAAATCCGGCCAAACAACTGGCCCGGCGCCTGGTCGGCAAGCTGCCCGTCATTTGGGGTACGGCCGGTACCACCGAGGTGGTGGCCCTGCGCTTCAAGGGGCAGATCAACGAAAACGCCAAGGCCCCGGCCTACTGGAGTATCCTGCCGGAGCTGAACCATAACGAGATCAACGGCTTTACCGGTCCGGGCGAGGCGCTGAAACTCCTGTCGGTCGTGCTTTTACGTGATGCGGGCGACCATCCCCGGGTAGGCCTCAGGATGGACATCACCCGGCGGATCATCGCGGAACAGGTTGACGTAACTGAATTGACGGCCAGGGGTGAGGGCCGGCTTGCCCGTACCTACGACCTCATCTACCGGGGTGATTACACCAGCGTCTACCTGGCGGCTCTCTACGGCATCGACCCCGGGCCGGTACCGGTGATCGAGCGCCTGAAGAAAGAGCTGGCCAAACTCTGAGGTCGCGCCACTTTTTTTCCGCCCGACCCGCCCGTGAACGGTGCCGTAAGTCGGGGGGATGCCGTACTCTATCTTAAGTCAATTTAACCCGGTCGCGAATCCGTCATTAGGAGGTGTTTATCATAACCCAGCCCAGACTGGTAATTGTAACCGGGCTGTCCGGGGCGGGGAAGACGCAGGCCTTGCGTAGCCTGGAGGACCTGGGGTTCTTCTGCGTCGACAACCTGCCCCCGGCCCTCATTCCCAAGTTTGGGGAACTCCTGGCGCAGACGGCCGGCCGGATAAGCAATGTCGCCCTGGTGGTTGATATCCGGGGCGGCGAGTTTTTCGACACCCTGTTCGAGGTGCTGGCCGACCTGGACCGCAGCGGCGTACGCTACGAAATCCTGTTCCTGGACGCGTCCGACGAGGCCCTCGTACGCCGCTTCAAGGAAACACGCCGCCGCCACCCCCTTTCCACGGAAATCCTGACCGGGATAAGGGAGGAACGCCGCCGACTGGAAGAGCTCAAGGGACGGGCCCATAAGATCATCGACACCTCGGACCTCACCAGCCGCCAACTGAAGGACGAACTGGCCAGTGTCTTCGGCGAGGGGCCCGACACCGGCGGCCTGCTGGTTACAGTGGTTTCCTTCGGGTTCAAGTACGGGATACCGCTCGACTCGGATCTGGTGATGGATGTGCGCTTTCTCCCCAACCCCCACTATGTGGCCGAGTTGAAACTTTTCACCGGTAACGATGCGCCGGTGGCTGACTACGTCTTTGCTTCTCCGGTAACAGTCGAGTTCATGAAAAGGTTCATAAATCTTATTGAATACGTGATCCCCTTTTACACCAAGGAAGGAAAAACGACGCTGATGATCGCCATCGGTTGCACGGGCGGCATGCATCGCTCGGTGGCCCTGGCCAACCGGCTGGGCGAAATCTTCAAGGAGCGGGGTTTCCGGGTGAGGGTCCGGCACCGTGACGTCAACCGGGTTTGAAGGGCGGGCTCGTTGATTGAGAATAATGAAGTGGCTCTATCCCGGCCTGCGGGTGAAGAGGTGGCTTATTCTGGCCCTGGCGGGGATGATGTTACTCCTGGTGGCGGGTTCCTTCTTCCAGAACGCCCAGATCGCCGCGGCGGTGCTGGGACCGAGCCGCCACAGTCTGGAATGGTTTGGAGCCGGGGCTCTGCTCGCCCTGCTCGGCTTCGCGCTTTTGCTGGCCGGCCTGTACCGGGCCTTCCGGTCGGTGGTCACGGTTCTCCTGCCGGAGGAACAAAGCCGCCTGGTGGACATCATCTTTGCCCGGCGCTACCTGAAGCGTGGTCCGCGCATCGTGGTGATCGGGGGCGGCACCGGCCTCTCGGTGCTTTTGAGGGGACTTAAAGCGTACACCGCCAACATCACGGCGGTGGTGTCGGTGGCCGATGACGGTGGTAGTTCGGGCCGGTTGCGCGAGGATCTGGGTATCCTGCCCCCCGGGGACATCCGGAATTGCCTGATCGCCCTGGCGGACAAGGAAACATTGATGGAAAAAGTTTTGCAGTACCGTTTCGGGACAGGGGAACTGGCTGGGCACAGCCTGGGCAACCTGATGCTGGCGGCCCTGACCGAGGTGACCGGTAACTTTTTCGCGGCCGTGCAGGGCCTCTCTAAGGTACTGGCGGTTAGGGGCCGGGTGCTGCCGGTGACCCTGGCCAACGTGGTTCTGGGCGCCGTCCTGGCCGATGGCAGTGTCCTCAAGGGACAGTGTCACATTGCCCGGAGTCCCCTGCCGGTCGAGCGGGTGTTTCTGTTACCGGCTCCCTGCCGGCCGCCGGCAGAAGTATTGGCGGCCATCCGGGAAGCTGACGCGGTAGTGCTGGGCCCGGGCAGCCTGTACACCAGCGTCATCCCCAACCTGCTGGTGGAAGGGATTCCCGAGGCTATAAACCAGGCCCCGGGCATCAAAATATATGTGGTGAACGTGATGACCCAGCCGGGCGAAACGGCCGGCTACACGGCGGCGGACCACTTCCGGGCCATATTGGCCCACGCCCCGTTGAAGGTGAACTGCGTCCTGGTGAACCAGCAGCCGGCCCCGGGAAAGGTGCTGGAGCGCTACCGGGAAGAGGGATCCGCGCCGGTGCAGGTGGACCTGGCCGCCCTGGAGGCGCTGGGCGTGCGGGTGGTCGGCGGACGCCTTCTGCGGGAAGGAGACCTGCTGAGGCATGACCCGGAGCTTCTGGGTCGGGCCGTGCTGGAACTGGTGCTGGCCGGGCAGGGGCGCGCCGGACGGATGGGCCTGATTCCCTTCCGGGTGGAAAAGAAAATCAAGGAATTGCTTAAAAACGTTGCCGGCTAAAAAGGATTGGTCATAGACCCCACGGCTAAAGCCGGGGGCTTGAGGAGGTCCTCCTCCGACAGTCTCCGGATTTAGGCGAGAAAGCCCGCAAGGGCGCTATGACCAGCCCAAGTCTGCCGGGATCTCCGAGCGAGCAGACTACGTTATTCCGGTCCCGGCACCCTGGGATGCTTCTCCAGTTCCAGGAGCTGCCGTCGGCGGTTAAACAGCGAGCAGGGGTGGATGTAACAATGGACACAGCATATTCACAGTAATCACCGTACTATATGCGAGCAGTGCCGCCGGCGCAAAGCCGGGATAACATCGGCGAGGAGAGATGCCGGGTGTCGAGCCCGGCGCGGAACCGGTCCCGTAAGGGATCTCCGAAAGGAGAGAAAGGATGAAATCATGTGGTTTATGTACTCGACAAGCGCAAAAAACCATTAATGCCATGTAGCGAGAAACGGGCCCGGCTACTTTTGGAGCACGGCCGGGCGGTGGTCCACAAGATGGCTCCGTTCACGATCAGACTGAAAGACCGCTTGGTTGAGGACAGTGTTCTGCAACCCCTCGACATGAAGCTGGATCCCGGGTCGAAAGTAACCGGGGGTGCGGTGGTCCGGGACGGTAAAGTAACCATAGGCTGCTATGAATGTCGACACCGGACGGACATCAAGGGAAACCTGGACGCCCGGCGGGAGCAACGCCGGAGCCGCAGGAACCGGAAGACCCGGTATCGGGAACCCCGGTTCAACAATCGGCACCCGGAGAAGTGTGCCGCCTGTGGCCGGAACGCGAAACACGGCAGCCGGTACTGCCGTCCGTGCCATGAGGCCGGGCGGTTCGTTGACAACGGTCTCCGGGAGGCGTGGCTGCCGCCTTCGCTCCGGGCCCGGGTGGAGGAGACTTTGTCCTGGGTGTGTAAGATGCGCCAGCTCCTGCCCATCACCGCGATCGCGATGGAGTTGATCCGGTTCGATACCCAACTGATGGAGAATCCGGACATCTCCGGCGTCGAGTACCAGCAGGGTACCTTGGCCGGGTACGAGGTGCGGGAGTACCTGCTGCAGAAATTTGCCCGCCTATGCGCTTACTGTCGGGGTGCCTCCGGAGACCCTGTTCTGAACGTGGAGCACGTGGTTCCAAGGAACCCGGACCACGGGCCGAAGGGCACGGACCGGGTCTCGAATTTGGTCATCGCCTGCAAGAAGTGCAATGATGATAAGGGCAACCTGCAGCCGGAGGAGTGGCTGGAACAGTTGCGGGCGTCCGGCAAGGCCCTGGACCAGATTCGGACAGATAATCTGCCAAAGGCGCTCCAAGAGTTGAAACAGCCCCTGAAGGATGCGGCCATGATGAACGCGACCAGGTGGGGGCTCTATCGACGGCTCACGGCTCTCGCGTTGCCCCTGGAAACCGGGAGCGGTGGCCTGACGAAGTACAATCGTACCCAGGTGTTAAAACTACCGAAGACCCACTACTATGATGCCGCGTGCGTGGGGAAAAACCTTCCGGAAACGGTGGCTGTGTCGTTTGTCGAGGTCTACACGGCCACCGGTCGGGGCAACCGGCAGATGGCCGGGATCGACAAGTACGGATTTCCCTATCGGTGGCGAGAACGGAAGAAGACCCACTGCGGTTTCAAGACCGGCGACCTGGTGGCGGCCGATATCCCGAAAGGGAAGTACACAGGCAGTTGGCGCGGCCGGGTGGCTGTCAGAAAGAGTGGCTACTTCGACATCAAGGAAGGCACGGGGAAACGGATCTGCCAGGGGATCCCGGTAAAGTATTGCCGGTTGCGGCAAAGGGCCAATGGTTGGCAACACGAAAGGATGCCGGCTGACGCCGGTGCCGCGATTCCTCCCCATGGATAAATCCAGGGGCTTCCGCGCGGCAACTTTTGGTGACTTCTTCTTGCACCGTTGGACGCGACTTCTTGCAATTTTACTCGTTTTGGCCGGCTGGTGGGGAACCGCTGTACCCGCGCCGGCCGATCCCGGTCAGTTCACGGTAGCGGCGAGCGTGTTCGATCAGGCGGTATCACTCAGCCGGGGCCGGGCCCTGGATCTTTCCACCCAGCCCCTGGTGCTGAGCAACAGCCCCGAGTTTCCCAACCGGCCCGGCATACTGTGTAAAATGGATAACGTCATGTCGGGCCGTTTCCGGCTCCTTTACAGCCATAAAAACCTGCTTTTCGATCCGCGCAACCCCCGGGTGGACGATCCGGCGACCATAGGTGTGGCTGTCGTCAACCACACCGGCCGGGCGGTCTCCCTTTTTTGGACGCGTATGGCGACAATGCGCACCACGGACAGAAACGGCACCCTGGCGGGGCCGGTGGACTATGCGCCGGCTGCCGGGGGGTCCGGCCCCGGACCGGACTTCGGCGGCCGGGAAGGCACCACCCTGGTGGAAAAGTGGTTTGCCAGCGGGGACGGCGACGAGGAACACCGGTTGGCCGACCTGGCTCCGGGCGGTTCCTACCTCTACCAGGAAAACGTGGGCCCGGGAGCCTGGGCCATGGGCCTGTTCGACTTCGTCCTACGCGACCAAAAGACCGGTCAGTTGGTGACGCCCGTATCAGACGGCGGGATCGGGGTGGAGGTCCTCATCACCCGTTACGGGACCGACTTTACCTCTTTCTACCGGCTGGCCGACAAATCGGACGTGATATCTCCGGCCGATGACGCCCCGGGCGCGCCCTCGCCGACTCCGTTCCACCAGCGGGGGATTTTTGCCGGGGCCGACCGGACCATGACCATCAGGTATGACCCGGGACCGGGGGTGAAGCCCGTAGCTGTGCAGGTGGCCCAGCAGTATTTCGCCCGTGATAGTGGTCCGGACACCGCCCCAGGTTATGAACCGGATATGTTCGTCAATGACGTCTCCGCAAACGGCCTTGACGATCATGTCCGGGCCCAGGACAGCGGCAACTACGGGATTGTGTACGTCTTCCGGCTCCAGTTGTCGGGACCGGCGGCGGTAGCCGTTCAACCGGCCCTTTACAGCGGGCCGCTGGCCTCGCCGGATATGTATGACCAGCATCTGGTCTTCGATTTGGACGGTGTCGTAAGGACGGTGTCCTTCCGGGATCCCGGCTATGCCGGCTATTACCGGTCGCCCCGTTCCCTCCAGCCGCTGGGGCAGGGACATGTGGTGTTCGATCTGCCTTACGCGGTGCCCGGCCATACCTACGTGTTGCGGACAACCCTGCCCCCCAATGGTTACGGGCCGTTTGTGATAATGATCATGCCCGCCCCGGGGCCGGGGGGGCGGTGGCTATAAGAAGTCTCGTTTTCGCGGCCTGTCTGATTGTCTTTTTAGCCCTGCAGCCCGGGATTTTGGTGCCCGACGAGGGACGGGCCGGGGGCAGGGAGCGGTTCGTGCCGGTGCTCATGTATCACCGGGTGGATACGGCGACCAGTCCGGGCGGTCCCGGCCTGAAGGTTACCCCCGGGCAGTTCGCCCGGCAGATGGACTACCTGGCCCGGGCCGGTTACCACCCGGTCACCCTGGACCGGGCGGTCGCCTACCTGCGGCGGGGAGGTGCCCTGGAGCCCCGGCCCGTGGTTATAACCTTCGATGACGGCTACGAGGACAATTACCGTTTCGCCTTCCCCGTATTAAAGAAGTACCATTTCCCGGCCACAATATTCCTGGTGGCCGGGGCCGTTGATAAAACCAACTATTTTGACCGGGGGCCGGTTCTGCCGATGTTGCAGTGGGGCCAGATAAGGGAGATGGCGGCGGACGGTATCGACTTCGAGTCCCACGGCGCCAGGCACCTCCATATGGCCGGCCTGGCGCCGGACCAGGCGGTGGCGGAATTACTCTCTTCCCGGACCATCCTGGAAAGCGCTTTGGGCCGCCCGGTAGCCTTTTTCTGCTACCCGTACGGAAGTTTTGACCAAAAGACCCGCCGGCTGGCCCGCCGGTATTACCGGGGCGCCGTTTCCACCCGGCCCGGGGTCAACAGGCCCGGGGCCGACCTGTACGCCTTGCGCCGCCTGCGTGTCAACGGCCGGATCGGCCCGGCCGACTTTGCCGCCCTGCTCCTGGGAACCGGCTGAACGAGGGGGGGTACCGCCATGTCTTTTTCAGCTCTGACCAAAAGCGAACTGGCCCGCGTGGGGAGTACGTCCGCCTGTTGCCGGAAAGCCGAACTGGCGGCGCTGGTGAGCCTGGCCGGCCGTCTGGAGATCGCCGGCGACAGGCGCCTGTGTCTCGCCGTGGTTACCCCCAGCGCAGCGGTGGCCAGAAAGACGTTCACCCTTTTCAAGGAATGTGCCGGCCTGTCCGCCGAGGTGCAGGTCTACAAAGGAGCGCGGCTGCACAAAAACAACCTCTACCGGGTTCGTCTGCCCGAGTGTGCGCAGCCCCGTCTCGTCCTGGCCGGTCTAGGTCTCCTGGACCGGTCGGGGCTTCTTTCGCAGACTTGCCCGGCCCGTTTAACCGGCCGGGATTGCTGCCGGCGGGCCTACCTGCGGGGGGCCTTTCTGGCCGCCGGCTCGGTCAGCAACCCGGCCGGGGATTACCACCTGGAAATAGTCACGAACTCCGCCCGGAAAGCGCGGGATGTGTCCGCCCTGATGCGGCGTTTCGGGCTCAAGGCTTTGGGCTGCCCGCGCAAAGGGCGCCATGTGGTCTATCTCAAGGAAAGTGAATCCATCGCCGCCTTTTTGAAGCTGGCCGGTGCCCACACCGCCTTCCTGGAGTTTGAAAACGCGCGTGTGCTGAGGGGAGTCAAGGGGGACGTCAACCGGGTGGTCAACTGCGAGACGGCCAACCTGAACCGGACGGTGGAAGCAAGCTTGCGCCAGTTGGAGAGCATAGGGCAGCTGGATGAAATACTGGGTCTGAGAAGGTTGCCGCCTGCTCTCCGGGTCATAGCCGCCTTGCGCGTGGAAAACCCCGATGCCAGTTTGCAGGAATTGGGGGAAATGATGGAGCCGCAGATCTCCAAGTCGGCGGTCAACCACCGGTTGCGGCGCCTGGAACAACTGGCCGCAAAGCTGGGCGCGACGGGGCCCGGAGCCGGCAGAAGTCTGACATAAGGTAAATCCCTGCACCGTTAAACGGATAGAGGGGGCTTCTTTGGCCACGGTGCCGAATATCCTGTAGAGAGAATGCGGGCAGGAAATCCGGTGCCGGACGGCGAATTTCAAAGATGCACCGGTTTTCCGGTCAGGGGGTGAGCCTAGTGATCGGCTACGGTCTGAAACTGGAACAGACCCAAAAATTGGTTATGACCCCGGAGTTGCGCCAGGCTATAACCGTGCTGCAACTTTCCTCTTTGGAGCTGTCCCAGTACGTGGAGCAGGAGCTTTTGGAAAACCCGTTTTTGGAAATACGGGACGAGGATAGCGGGGAACAGCCGGAAGAACCGGCCGAGGAGCCGGCTGAGGAGCCGGCTGAGGAACCGGCCGAGCGCGAGAAGGAAGCGGAAACGGACTGGGAGGAATACTTTGCGGAGTATGCCGACCATGCTCCGGCCCGTATAAACCAGGATCGGTCCCGGGATACCGGCTATGAAAACTTCGTCAGCAGGGCACCCACCTTGGCTGAACACCTGCTGTTTCAACTGGATTTGAGTCCGTGCCGGGGCACGGTAAAAAAGATCGGCGCGTATCTGATAGGCAACCTGGACGAGCATGGCTACCTGTGCTGCTCGGTGGATGAGGTCTGCGCCAGTCTGCACGTGGAGGAAGCCCAAGTGGGGCAGGCCCTCTCGGTTCTCCAGGGTTTCGATCCCCCCGGGATCGGCGCCCGCGACCTGAAGGAGTGCCTGTTGAACCAGTTGGACCAGCTTGCCCCGATTGATTCCCTGGTCCGCCGGATTATTGAAAGCCATCTGGAGGACCTGGCCGGAGGCAAGCTCAACCGGATAGCCCGCCGTCTGTCGGTGACGGTTCAGGAGGTCCAGAAGGCCGCCGATTTCATCAAGAGACTCGATCCGAAACCTGCCTGTAACTTTGCCGGCGCGGAGGATACCAGGTACATCGTGCCGGACGTGGTGTTGGAAAAGGTGGGCGGCGACTACGTCATAATCATCAACGACGCGGCGACACCCCGCCTTATCATTAACCGGGCTTACCGCTCCCTTTTGAACCGGTCCGGTGAGGATCCCCCGACCAGGCGCTACCTGGAATCGAGGCTGAATGCGGCCAGTTGGTTGATTCGCAGCATTGAGCAGAGAAAGGTTACTCTCTACCGGGTAACGGAATGTTTGGTGGAGTTGCAGCGTGATTTCCTCGACTACGGGGTGCGGTACCTAAAGCCCTTGAACCTGAGGAAAGTAGCCGGGAATCTGGGCTTGCACGAGTCCACGGTCAGCCGGGCCACGGCCAATAAGCACATCCAGACACCGCTCGGCGTTTTTGAGATGAAGTATTTCTTTTCTACCGGGCTAAACAATGACGACGGGACGCTTACTTCGGCACAAAGCATCAAGTGCCGCCTGCAGGAGTTTATCGCGACCGAGGACTCCAAGGACCCTTTCAAGGACCAGCGACTGGTGGAGATGTTCGGCCGGCAGGGGATGAACGTTTCCCGCCGGACTATTGCCAAGTACCGGGATGAACTGGGCATCCCTGCCGCCGCAAGACGCAAGAGGTATTAGGGGCACCAGGGGGTCGGACGAAAGTGTCCGGCCCCTTTTTTGCCGGGAGATGGATAAGGATGATAGTGGGTCTGACCGGCAGCATTGGCACGGGCAAAAGTACTGTGGCCGCCATGTTCGGGGAAATGGGCGCTGAAGTCATTGATTTCGACCGGCTGGCCCACGAGGTGATCCTGCCCCCTTCTCCGGCGTGGCGGGAAATTGCGGGGTGCTTCGGGGAGGAAGTCCTGCGACCGGACCGGACCATCGACCGGGCCAAACTTGCCCGGGTCGTCTTCAACGATCCGGCCCGACTGGACCGGCTCAACCGGATCGTTCATCCGGCGGTATTCGCCGCCGACCGGGACAGGACCACCGCCATCCTCGCCGCCGAGCCGCAGGCCCTTATCATTAAGGACATCCCCCTGCTCACGGAAGATATGGCCCGGGAGATGGTGGACAAGGTGGTCGTTGTGTACGCATCCCCGGTCGTGCAAATGGAACGGCTTCGCGGCCGCGGGCTCACCTGGGCCGGGGCCGAAAGACGGATTGCCGCCCAGATGCCGGTGGAGGAGAAGCTGAAGTTCGCCGACTTCGTGATCAATAACAACGGTACCGTGGCGGAGACCAAAAAGCAGGTGGCGGCGGTTTTGGCGGAACTGACCTCCGGCCCTTGGTCCGCCGGGCGGCAGGGCAATTCGGGCTGATTTGTAAAATATTTGCGGTAGGGATTGAAACGAGCGACGAAAGGCAGTAAAATATCGTTAGGAACTTCCCAAGCGGTTTTTTGCTCTTTCCAAGTCCGGGCTGGTGTTTCAATCCTTTTGTCTTTCCGTAGGCCGTTACGGTGAAGACAAAGACGGAAAACTGGCTCGACCTCGCCGATGATGACTTTAAGATCGCCGGGTATGTCTTCAGGAAGAAAGAGTACCTTTATACACTTTTCTTGCCGAAGAACGGAAGGAATTAGTAAAGAAGTGTGCCCGTAAAGAAACGAAAGAAATGATGAAGAGTAGCCAAGATGGTAATCTACTGATATGACTGTCTCACCAAAAGAGCTTGTCATTGGCTGGTTCAATCAGGGCCGGAGGTGCCGCATTGATCGAGGTAGACTTGGGCAGAAGACTGGATATGGCATCCCTTGGCAAATTGGTAACCAGTCTTATGAGGGACGATACTCAGCCAGTGTTCATTGATATAAGTCAACTGGCCTGGGTGGAGCCTTGTGGGATAGCTACCCTGCTGGCTTATATTAAGTTTCTCCAGGGTGCAGGAATATATGTCTCAGTTAGTGAGAATGTTTTTGATGGAGACGTGGAAAGATATTTACAAAGGATTAGCTTTTACAAGATTTTACAGATTGAAAAGGATGAAGGATTTCATAGAAGGGATAGCAGCGGTAGGTTTATAGAGACAGAGATAGTTGACAGTACTGCCAGTACGGACAAGATATCCAATAGTATAGCTCAAATTTTTTTAAGAGAACCGGAACTTAAGAACTACATGAGCTATATGATAAGAGAGATTATCGCCAACGCAGTAGAACATTCCGGGTGCCTCTTTGGCGCTGTCGTCTGTGCTCAGTATTGGCCACAGACGAATAAAGCCCAATTCTGTGTTTCCGATTGTGGCATTGGTTTTAAGCGGCACCTATCGTCACAGTACAATCTTAAAACCGATATGGAAGCCATAGCATTAGCTTTAAGAAAAGGAGTTACTGGAGTGATTCCAGGCATTTATGGAAATTCATTTAGTAATGTGGGATATGGTTTGTATATTACAAAAGGTTTAGTTGCTAAAAGTGGCGGCACTCTTAAGATAATATCTGGCGAAGGCTTGTTTTCGGTGGAAAATGGGTACGAAAGAAACGAAGGTAGTTTGACCCGGCCATGGCCTGGTGTTGTAGTTTCTGTTGAATTGGTAAATAATAATATCAAACACTGCCTCAAGGATTGCATGAGTGATATACTAAAGGAATCTGAGGATAAATTGGTGAACATAGCTTTCAAATAATATTGGAAGGAGGTAATAAGCCGTGTTTTCTCTAAAATTGCTCGATATTTTTGAGTCTAGTGATATCGGATCACGGCACAGCGGTCGAATATTGAGAGAAAAGATAGAAGAGCTTTTGGGTAATAGCAATACTATAACGCTGGACTTCAGTGGCATTAATCTTGTTACTCAAAGTTTCATTGACGAAGCCATAGGTGTAATAATTAGGCAAATTGGCCCTTCTTTTCACCACAGAATACACTTCAAGGACTGTAATGATGTAGTTAAAAGTGTAATAACTATGGTGGCCACCTATAGCTTGGGGATGATTTCTCGTTCTTCATCTTCCGGGATGCCCTTTAAGGGTAGGGATGAAGAAGATGCCCTGCGAAAGATTGAGATTGAGGATCTGGTGACTGTCTGATTACCTTATGGTCTTTGTTTAGACTCCGATATGTGACGCTAAAAAGGTTACATATCGGAGTTTTGTGTCCTTGTCCTTAGTTTTTTAGTTTCACTACGGAGAGATCCTTAAGCAACTGGCTGGGGTTCGTTTCACCGGAGCCAAAGGATTCAGCGCACAAACCGCAGGAGATCCTTGCGGGCGACGATGCCGACAAGGTGGTTGTCCTGGTCGACTACCGGGAGACGGCCGAAACCGTGTTTCAGGAGAATGTGCACCGCATCGATGATGGAATCCTCCGGATGAACGGCAAGCACTTCCCTGGTCATGACCTCCCCGGCGGTATGGCCGGCCTTGTGCACCCTTTTCCGGAAGAAAAGGTGGTGGAGCGGGGTGTCAGTTGCCTCGGGAGACAGTTGGTACATCAGATCCGACTCCGTCAATATGCCCACCAGCCTAGTTCCGTCCTCGACCACGGGCAGGCAGTGAATGTCCTTTTCGAGCATCAGGTGGGCCGCGTCGTGGACACTGGCATCCGGCGCGCAGGTTATGACCGGGCTTTTCATTATGTCCCTGATCCATTCCCTGGCTTCGAAAAGTGCTTTGCGCTGTTCGGCATGGTCCACGGTCAGGCGGACGACTTTCCACAAGTCCTCGAAGGTGACATCCATGGCGGTTGCCATTTGCTCCAGGGCGGCCTCCACATCTTCCCGGGTAATATTCGGTTGGTCGCTCATAATCTTAGCCCCCTTTGTGGCATCGTGCTTCATTCCCTATATCCAGTACCGGGGATAATGTCTGTTCGGCGAGAGATTGTTGGTCAGAAGGCCCACGGCGACCAGGATGATCGCGCCGGAAGCAACCGGGGTGAAAATGAAGGACGGCGAGGCCTTGGTCAAAACGCCCACCAGGGCGGTGGCTCCGCCGGGCGGGTGGGCGGTGTGGGTGACGAGCATCAGGGCTATGGCCAGGGCTACGGCCAGGGAAATGGACCACCAGGTCGAGCCGAAGACGGCATAAACGATCACGGCGGTTACCGCGGAAAGAAAATGGCCTCCGATGACGTTGCGCGGCTGGGCCAGAGGCACGTCGGGTACCCCGTAGACGAGCACGGCCGAAGCCCCGAAAGAGGCCACCAGAAGCGGCATTTTGCAAACCATGCTGAGCAGGGTAACCGTGCCGATGCCCAGAAAGGCCCCCAGCCAGGAGATTAGAACGTCCAGGCTGGCGGGTGGCAGCAAAGGGGTGGTGCGCCTGGCCCCTTTCATCTTGGTGACATACCGGATCAGGCGGGAGCGGTGGCCCGGCCCGCTATTGCCGGTAGTATCCGTATCCATAAATGCACCTCCGTTAAGGATCAGTTCGGCTTTGACTCCAACGTGAACTTGGGAAGTTCTCCGTTTACCGCCCTGCCTATACTTTATCCTTTTCGGAGGCGACAGCTGTGGCCCCGGTTAGAAGTTTGCCGTGATGTTAATCACGCTATCACGGCCCGGATGGAAACTATCGCGCAGTCCAGTAATAACGCCGCGGAGGGGGCGATTTCGTTAGCCGCGGAGGCTGTTTGCGAGACGGCCGACGAAGTTTGTTCGGCGTGGGAAGTCAATTGCACGGAGAAGCCGGCCACCATCCGGGCGACGCTGGTTTTGTATTCGTCCAGGAAAGATTGAAGGGTGTTCAAGTCGGCTGTTTCCCGTGCCGATAGGCCGGTAGAGTGATACTGTTTGAGATATTTCTCCGTATCTGTATAGTTATTCTCGGCATCGTTACTATAAGTCTGCATTTCCTGCGGGTCGGTGGCTACAATGTTCCTGTATTTCGCCACCCTCATTTGCTGAAAAGAATGATCGGCTTTGGCGAGGTACTGGGTAGACATGAGGGATGTATTGTACATGCTATTCAGGCTGTTATTTACTTGATTCACATTATATAGGCTATACAGGCCGAGAAATATCACGATTGTGCAGATGGTAGCCATAATCATTATAATTCGTTCGCGAATTCTCATCTTTAGAAAAGACGATTTAAGAAGGGAAGGTTTGCGAAAAAATCGATTTCAGAAAGGAAGATTCTAGAAAGAACGTCAAGTATATGCCCTCCTACGAGAAACTTTCAGAAAATACCGACGGATACCGCAATCCCATCGATATATTCGGCTTAATGGCGAGTTTCTACTGGGGCATTTAAGACATTTTACCCTAATTTAACACACGCTTTACGCTGATTTAACATCCCATCCAGGGAATATATTACAGATGAGGGTAACAGCGCGGAGGGGAAGAGGTGAAAAGTGAAGGAGCCGAACGGCCGGTGGGTGGGAACGCTGGGAACGCTGGGTCAGGACTGGAGAAGGGCTTCCGGGTTATGCCGGTAGTTTTCCCGCCGGGAGGGGTCCGCCAGTATGGCGGTGAGGGCGGCCAAGATCCGGGCGTTGGCCGGAGTCGCAAAGCCCAGTTTCTGCCCCCATTCCACCACCGCACCGTTTAATTGCGTCACTTCCGACTTAGAGCGCCCCTTTTGCAGGTCGATCCATAAAGACGGCATTTCCCATCCCGGCCGGAACCGAGGCGGCCGGCCAGCAGGGGGGACAATAAGGCGGGCGGCAGGGAGCGGAAAAGAAAGGCCAGCAGGCGCACCGGATAACCCAGTAACAGTAAGTTACCCGCGACGGTGACTACTGAACTTTCAGGCGCTAAAAAATGTTAGCTAGCAAGATCATTCAGTATCGATGAACCTGTTAAGCAATATGTCCTCCACATTTCTTCTGCCATCGATTACTGCAAGCACCCATACCTTATTTTCTTCAGTCTTATAAATAATTCGCCAGGGCGGACTAATTAATTCTCTATAGATTAAAATACTATAATATCTTAATTCTGGAATAATTCTTCCCTGTAGGGGCATTTGCTTCAAGTTATTAGCTTTTTCCTTAATGGAAAGATAAACTCTTTGTGCTTGAAGCTCGCTGTCAGCGGAAATGTATTCAATTATTCTTTGCAAATCCTGCTGGGCAGTTTGTGTCCAGAAAACCTGATATACTCCCTTAGACATCGTTTTTATTATCAAAATTGCGATTTAAGCGAAAAAAGTCTTCCTGCGATAAGACTTTTCCATCAACTATGTCACGCTCGCCTTGGGCCAATAGTTTTAATAAACCGAGTGCCTTCATCATTTTTTCAAACGATTCAGTATCCAATAAAACCGCCCTAGCCTCTCCATTTTGAGTAACATAGACAGGTCTATGGGTCTCGTTCACTTGCGTAAGAATCTCAGCCGCATTGGCTTTAACATAAGAAATGGCCCGAATATCTTCTTTAATATTCATCGTGTTATCGCCCCCTGTACAAATATGGTACCAAATTCAGTCCAGTTTGTCAAGGGAGGCCCTGCGGGAGATGGTTGCAGCTTCCGGTTTCCGGCAGGTCAGGGCTTGAGAAGCGCGGCGGGGTTGTGCCGGTATTTTTCCTGGCGGGAGGGGTTCGCCAGTATGTCTGTAAGGGCGTCTGTTATGCGGGTGTTGGCCGGCGTCGCCAGGCCCAGTTTCCTCCCCCAGGCTGCTACCGCGCCGTTTAACTGCGCCACTTCCGATTCGGTCCGCCCTTTCCGCAGGTCCAACCATAGGGAGGGCATCTTCTCGCCCCGGCCGGAGCCGAGGCGGCCGGCCAGAAGGGGGGAAAGGACGGTGGGCGGCAGGGAGCGGAAGAGAAACACCAGGAGGCGGACCGGGAAGCCGGGCAGGTCGACGGGGCGCAACTCCCAAGTCTTCATGACCGCCAGGGCTTCGTTGAAGGCGGCTCTCTCCAGCCCGCACAGGGCGTGGTCGGCGAAAACCTCCCGCGGGGCCAGGTCCAAAATGGCGGCGACGGCGTTGCCCAGGACGTTCAGGAGTAGCTTGGACCACTTGAGGGCGCGCCAGTCCGGTTGGACCATAACGGTAAAGCCGGCCTGGCCGAGCAGGGAAGCCACGGGAGCGATTGAAGTCCGTTCGTCCAGGGAGGCCAGGCCGATGCCCCCTTTGGTGGAAAAAAGCTCTACGCAGCCCGGCTCCGGGAGACCTACGCTCAGGGTGATGCAGCCGGAGAGGGTGCGATCCAGGCCCAGGGCCCCGGCCAACAGTTCCTCGTTACCGATGCCGTTTTGCAGGGTCAAGACCAGGGTGCCGGCGGGCAGGTGGGCTTGCAGGTCGGCTACCGCCGCCGGGGTATCATATCCCTTGACGGTCAGGATGGCCAGTTCGGGGGCAAAACCGTCGCCGAGGGCTTGGACAAGGGAGGAATAGGCCTGGAGGCCGACCCGTTCGGGCGGAGCCCCGGGGAGGCGCATCTCCAGGCCCTGTCGGTTGACGGCGTCGACGTGGCCTGGGCGGCCCAGCAGGGCGACGGGGTTACCGGCCCGGGCCAAATAACCTCCCACCAGGGTGCCTATGGCCCCGGCCCCGTAGCAAAGAACGCGCATAGCCGGCACCTCCGCCTGTTATTTGTGCCTGCCCGGCAGGCTAATCTTCAGTTCCTCGCCGTGCGCCAGCCGTTGGATGTTGGCTCGGTGCCGGTAGAGGATGAACAACGCGGCGACCACTCCGAACCCTATGTAGGCCGGCGGCGCTTTCAGCCACCACAAAAGCAGCGGGGCCGCCACTCCCGCGGTCATGGACCCTACGGACGAGTACCTGGTCAGGAGAATCATGACCAGCCAGACCGCGAAACCAAGTACGGCCGTCTGCCAGGACAGGGCGACCAGCACGCCCAGACTGGTGGCCACTCCCTTGCCGCCGGAAAATTTCAGGTAGAGGGACCAGTTATGGCCGGCGATGGCCGCCAGACCGACCAGGACGATCAAAAGGGGAGAGAAGGAAACCGTGCTGGCCAGAAATACGGGCAACAAACCCTTCAGGACGTCCAGAACGAAGACCACGACACCCAATCCCGCCCCGCCCACCCTGAAAACGTTGATGGTGCCGGTGTTGCCGCTGCCGAACCGGCGGACGTCCACGCCCTTGAAAGCCTTCACCAGCCACAGACCGAACGGAATGGAGCCGACCAGGTAGCCGGCGACGATAAACGCGAGACTGATAACCACCGGTACACCCCTCCAGCCTGATCAGAGGCAAAATCGCCGTGTTAATTATAAGGGATTGTTTGCCGGATTTCAAGGAACTCATGGGTTCGGCCCCGACCCAACCGGCGGCTTGGTTTTGCGGCAGGAATTCCGGGGAATTGTTCAACGTTGAACATTGACCACAGGTTAATTTTACGGTTTGCCGACCGCTCTCCTAAGCCGGTTTGCAGTCGGCACAAAACCCGCTGTTCCGTTTGCCTGGCCAATATTACCGTTTGCGTTCTATTTCCTGCTGGTAAAGAAACTGCCCTTTACTATTTGCAGCCCCGCGCTCTATAATCAGCACGGATGGCACCCCATGCTTCGCCGGAAACCGACAACTTGATAGACGGGTTTAGAGATCTGAAAACCTGCTCGTTGCCTCCCTTCAGGGGAAGCAAAGAGTGGTTTTTTTGCTTCCCAATCCGGACCCGTTAGTTGTGACAGACCGGTTGGGTAGTGTTAATGAAGGGGGATAGTAGTATGACGACATATGAAGGGCTAATTGGCGCAGCTGATGATACGGAGTTGTTCATTAGGAAGGATTTACCTGAAAAAGCAAAGGCAGTGTTTGTTTTTGTGCATGGCCTATGTGAGCATTCTGGCCGATATGAATATGTAGCCCAGAAGTTTAACCAATTTGGTTACGGTGTGTACAGGTATGACAATAGAGGACATGGAAAATCCGGTGGGGACAGGGGTTATATTGATAACTTTCTCCGTTTTGTCGATGACGCCGATGTTGTAGTAAACCTGGCCAAGAAGGATAATCCCGGACTGCCCCTGTTTATATTGGGACACAGCATGGGGGGCCTTATCGCAGCCTGTTACGGCGTGAAGTACGGACATAAGCTTGCCGGGCAGGTGCTTTCGGGGGCGCTGGTCATAGAACTTCCTTCGATGGCCGAACTCAAGAAGGTGGATTTCGACGCCTTACGGGGGGTAAAATCACCAAATTCACTGGCCCGTCTAATTTGTAGGGATGAGGCTGTGGTCAATGATTACGAGAAAGACCCTCTGGTTCTTAAAGAAACGGAATTAAAGCTGCTTGGTGAGATAGGTATCAGGGGGCCTGCATGGCTGGCAAGAAATATTAAGGATTATGCGTGTCCATGCCTTATTGTTCATGGCGGCGCCGACCGGATAGTTATTCCTGAGGCTGCAAAATGGCTCTACGAAAATATTTCGTCGCAGGACAAGCAATTGAAGTTTTACGAGGGTCTTTTTCATGAAATACTCAATGAAAAGGAAAGAGGCACGGTTATTGGAGATATTCATAGTTGGGTCGAAAAAAGACTGTAGCAGTAGCCAATGGGACTTTTCGGCACGGAGGTGCGTCCATGGATGAGCTAAGGGGCAGGACTGTAGCGGTGCTGGCGGAGGAAGGCTTTGAGGATCTGGAGCTTTGGTACCCGGTCTTGCGGCTGCGGGAAGCCGGAGCCGTGGTTGAAATTGTCGGCACCGGCAGTGCCGTCGAATACCGGGGGAAGTACGGGCTTTCCTGCCGCCCTGACAAAACCATGGACCAAGTCGGGGTGGTGGACTACGACGGTGTGGTTATCCCCGGCGGATGGGCTCCGGACAAGTTGCGCCGCTCCAAGAGCGTCCTGGAATTCGTGCGGGCCGCCTTTTCCTCCGGCAAAGTTATCGGTGCCATTTGTCATGCCCCATGGGTATTGATTTCGGCGGGGGTGCTCCGGGGCAGGACGGTGACCTGCACCGTGGCCATCAAAGACGATGTGCAAAACGCCGGGGCAACATACGTGGACCAACCGGTGGTTTGCGACGGGAACCTGATCACCTCCCGCAAGCCCGACGACCTGCCGGACTTTTGCCGGTCCCTGATTGCCGCCATGGCCGGGTAGGGCTGCATCGTGGTCGGAGCCGGGGGGCAAGAGCGTCAACCGCGGAGTGACGCCCCTTAAGGTTCCCTGCGACAGGCTCCGCCGTTTAATTGCTAATAGATACCGCTTGTCCCCTGTTTCCTGCTGGTCGAATAATTGCTATTGCCTTCTGGGACGGAGTGGCCTAACATAAAACTGGGTTAGAGTCCATGTGGTTCGTCCTAGGTCCCCAACAACTTGATAAAAGGGTTTAGAGATTTGAAAACCCGGTCATTGCCTTCTCCCAAAAGAGAAGCAATTGCCGGGTTTTTTCATTTTCCAGCCTGCTTGGCGGGCGGACGCATTTCGCTGAAACGTCGGGCAGGCGTGCCGGCCTTATGCTGAAAATGATGGAGGAAGGAGTGATGCCGGGACCGGTTGCCGATATGGGGAAGGGGGGTGATACCAGCCAGCGGTTTCGGCAGTCTAAAAGCAAGTTACCGATCCGGTCAATTTCCCAGGAAAGGCAATGGCGCATGACAAGTAAAAGGATCATAATCAAAGGAGTGAAAGTGAAATATGAATAGGTCTTCAGCGTTTGGTGAGTACTGGGCCGAATTTATCGGCACAGCCCTTCTGATCATCTTCGGCGACGGGGTGGTGGCCAACGTAGTCTTTCACCCCCGTCTGGCTGCTGGAGGGTACAACTGGGATACCATCACCTGGGGGTGGGGATTTGCCGTGGCCATGGCCGTATATGTGGCCGGCGGCGTTACCGGTGCCCACATCAACCCGGCCGTTACCCTCGCCAACGTGCTGAGAAAAAACATGTCTTTCGGCAAGGCCATCGGCTACTGGATCGCCCAGGTAGTGGGCGCCTTCGTAGGCGCGGGCCTGGTCTATCTGTCTTACCAGGGCTGCTTTGTCTCCCAGGGGTACAAGAACGTGTTCTACACCGGTGCCGGCCAGGGCATCTCGTTAGGAACAGCCTTTTTCACCGAAGTATTGGCCACCTTCTGTCTCCTCATCTTCATTTCCGCAATTGTGGATGCAGTCAACAATAACGGCCCGGGCGCCAATCTGTGGCCCTTCATGGTCGGTATCGCCATCGTGGCCCTCGGCTTGTCTTTAGGCGGTCCCTCCGGCTACGCCATGAACCCGGCCCGTGACTTGGGCCCGCGTCTTTTCGCCGCTTTGTTTGCGGGAGACACCGGCGCCTTTGTGGGCAGTTACTGGTGGACCGCACCAATCATCGCTCCACTGCTTGGCGGCGTTCTTGGCGCTTTATTCTACGATTTCGGCGTTACCCCTTTCCTGCCCAATGCGATAAAAAACGCGCAGCAAATCGAGCAGAACATCAGTAAGGGAGCCTAAACGCCAAAAGATCACCGGCTGAAGCAGGTTGGTTTGCCGACGGACGAAAGTTGACCCAATCGTAATAAGGGTACAGGTCTGACCTCCGCCGGCGGTTTTTGAAAGTTCAACCTCTTAGCTCAAAAAGACGAGACATGTGGAAAAGAACCGTCTATAAGGCCTGCCGGCCGGAAGCCGGGTGGCCCGGGCGGTTGGAAAACTAAAGATTCAAGGAGGATGGGCCGTGGAAAAGAAATATGTGCTCGCCATCGACCAGGGGACGACCAGCTGCCGGGCTATACTGTTCGACCACGAAAGCAATATCAAGGGAGTCGCGCAGAAAGAATTTACCCAGATTTTCCCCCAGCCCGGCTGGGTGGAGCATGATGCCCTGGAGATCTGGGATACCCAACTGGGAGTCATCAAAACCCTTATTTCCGAGCAGGGGATAAGCCCCTTTGAGATCGCCGCCATCGGTATCACCAACCAGAGGGAGACAACGGTGGTCTGGGACAGGAACACCGGGAAGCCCATATATAACGCCATTGTTTGGCAGTGCCGGAGAACCACCGCGATTTGCGAGGATTTGAAAGCACGGGGCCTGGAGTCCGCGATCAGGGAAAAGACCGGCCTGGTGGTGGACGCCTATTTTTCCGGCACCAAGGTTAAATGGATCCTGGACAATGTCCAGGGGGCCAGAAAGCGGGCCCAAAACGGGGAACTGCTTTTCGGGAACATCGACACCTGGCTGCTGTGGAAGCTGACCGGGGGCAAGGTTCACGCCACCGATTATTCCAATGCCTCGCGGACTTTGATGTATAATATCAACAAACTGGCGTGGGACGAAGAAATTCTCTCGGAATTGGACGTTCCAGGCGCCATGCTGCCCCAGGTGCTGCCTTCCAGCTACACATACGGTGAAACCGATCCGGCCGTCTTCATGGGCAGCGCCATTCCGATCGCGGGCATAGCCGGCGACCAGCAGGCCGCCTTGTTCGGGCAGGTCTGCCACCAGCCCGGCATGGCCAAGAACACTTACGGGACTGGTTGTTTCATGCTGATGAACACCGGGGACAAGGTCTACCGTTCGTCGAACGGCTTGTTGACCACCATCGCCTGGGGCATCGACGGCCGGGTGGATTACGCCCTGGAAGGCAGCATCTTCATCAGCGGGGCCGCGGTACAGTGGTTGCGTGACGGCCTCAAGGTCATTGAAACGGCACCGGATTCCGAATACTTCGCGGCCAAGGTCAATGATGCCGGCGGCGTCTATATGGTGCCGGCTTTCGTGGGACTCGGCGCCCCGTACTGGGACATGCGGGCCCGCGGCCTGATCGTCGGCCTGACCCGGGGCACCACCAAGGAGCACATTATCAGGGCCACCCTCGACTCCATAGCCTACCAGACGAAGGACGTCCTCTCCGCCATGCAGGCCGATTCCAATATCGAACTCAAGTCGCTCCGGGTGGACGGCGGCGCGGTGAAGAACAACCTGCTCATGCAGTTCCAGGCCGACATACTTAATGTTCCGGTTGACCGTCCCCGGGTAACGGAGACTACGGCCCTCGGAGCGGCATACCTGGCCGGTCTGGCGGTGGGCTTCTGGAGCGGCAAGGAGGAGTTGGCCGCCAGGTGGCAGCTGGACAGGAGCTTTGTCCCCCTGATGGCGGAACAGGAAAGGAACCGCTATTACCGCGGCTGGCAGAAGGCGGTCAAACGGTCCATGGACTGGGAGGTCGACGAGTAGAGGCATAGACGGACGACGACTGATTTCCAAGTACGGTTGAGGTAGCTGCATCATCCGCAAAGTGTCCCCGGCCGATTGAAATGCAGCTGCCTCGCTCCGTTTAACCGGGTTGCCGGCTCCTTCCGCGATCTGATAACTATAATATCCCGCAAGACCAGGAGGTCGGTAACATGCTTTCGTTCAGGACGGCGACGGCCAAGGCTGGCCGCCAGGGCGGGGGGGGAGAGCCCGAACTTTTACCCCTGGCCGAAAAACTGGGATTTGACATTCACCAGATAAACTGGACGGTGCGGGAAAATGCCGGACTGGCTGCCAGCCTGGTGAAAAACACGGAAAAAAACGCGGAGGAACTGATGTCAGGCTCGGCCGGCCTGGAGGAACTGACAGCGGTGGCCCGCTCCCTGGAGGAGAGCGCGCGAAGCGTGAGCGCGTTGTGCTCGGCGCGGCTCGAGGATGCCGGACGCAGTGAGGATTTGATGGACGAGGCCAAGAAGGTTCTGCATTCCATCGCTGCCGACGTGATGGAATTCGCCACGTCGGCTGCCCGGCTCAAAGAGATGTCGCACGAGATTACGGGGTTTGTCGCCGAAGTGGTCGACATCGCGAACCAGACCAACCTCCTGGCCCTGAATGCAGCCATCGAGTCGGCCCGGGCCGGACTGGCCGGGCGGGGGTTTTCGGTGGTGGCCCAGGAGGTCCGCAAACTGGCCGACCGGAGCGTGCATTCCTCCCAAATGATCGCCAAAACGGCGGAGGAAATCACCACCGGTATCAACAAAGTGGCGTCCCAGGCGGAGAAGAGCGCCAGGGAGCTGGGCTCGGTGCAAGGCACCGCAGGCGAAGTGAAAAGCGCTCTTGCCAATATCGTCACCGCATTCCAGGAAATCACGGGACTGAACCAGGAACTTTCCGGATCCATGGCCCAGCAGGCCGGAACGACGGAATATCTGGCGGATGTTTTTTCCAACCTCAACGGGGGCATGCAGGAAATCACCGGTTTGGTAAGAAATCAGGAGAGGGTTCATGCCTATTTGGCCAGCCTGTCCGGCGTCCTTTCGGAGAATGTCTATTCCCTGCAGAAGCAGGCGGCGGCCTTCAGGGGTGCCAAAGAGCTCGTATTTGGTATAAACCCGGCCCTGAGCCCGGAAAACATAAGGAAAATGTATCTTCCGGTCATATCCGCGCTTTGCGCCGTGACGGGCTACCGCCCGGCGGTCCTAATAACGGCGGACTACAACGCCCTGGCCGACAGCCTGATCGACGGAGTGGTGGACGTGGGTTGGTTTTCGCCCCTGGCCTACGTCAATGCCAGCGAGCGGGGCGGGGTCATACCTCTGGCTACCCCGGTCGTCAACGGGTCGCCTTCCTACAAGGGATACATCGTCACACGCGCCTCCGGTGCGGCTTCCCTGGCCGCACTCAAGGGCAAACGAATGGCCTTCGTGGATCCCAAGTCGGCTTCCGGTTACGCCTACCCCCGCATTTTGTTGCGCCGGGCCGGGGTCGATCCCGACCGGGACCTGGGGGAAACGGTCTTCCTGGGAACGCACAGCCGGGTCATCGACGCGGTGCTGGCCGGCACGGTGGCCGCGGGCGCCACCTATTCGGAAGCGATCGACGACGCCGCCGCGCGGGGACTGAGGGTGGCGGACCTAGTCTACCTGGCCGAGACGGAGCCAATCCCCAAGGACTGCCTGGCGGGCCGGCCCGGCCTGAATCCGGGACTGGTAGATAAATTGAAAAGAAACCTCCTGAAACTTTCCCAACTTGAAGAAGGTCGGCGTGCTATGGCTGACTCGCCCATCGACGGGTTCATAGCCGCGACCGACGCCAACTATGACATTGTTCGCGAAGTGGTGCGAGAGGGAGGCTAGGGTACGAGGGTCCCGGGAACAAGCGGAGGATGCAATACAACGATCAAGGAGATTGGCACAGAGCAATGCTTAAATACCAGGTGGTTGTCATCGGCGGGGGGGCGACCGGCAGCGGGGTCCTGAGGGATCTCGCCCTGCGGGGGGTAAAGGTCGCCCTCGTGGACAAAGGGGACCTGTGCAGCGGAACCAGCGCCCGTTTTCACGGACTCCTGCACAGCGGCGGCCGCTATGCCGTAAACGATCTTGACGCAGCCCGGGAATGCATTACGGAAAACCTCATTCTGAAAAAGGTTGCCTGGCACTGTGTGGAGGATTGCGGCGGCTACTTCCTCCAGATGGAGGGGGACGATGACCGATATGTGCAAAAATGGGTCGAAGCGTGCCAGGCGGCCGGTATAGAGGCCGTGGAGACCGATCGGGATGCCGTCCTGCGGGAGGAACCGTGCCTGAGGAAATCCCTCCAGAGGGCGTTCAGAGTGCCGGACGCTGCCATTGACGGCTTTCGCCTGGTTTATTCCAATGCGCGGTCGGCCACCCGTCACGGGGCCGGGATGTACCCGTACACCGCGGTGAAGGAGATTTTCCGCACGGGTTCCCGGGTTACCGGGTTGGAGGTGGAAAATATTCTCACCGGGGAGCGTTCCCGGATGGAATGCGAGATCGTCGTCAATGCGGGCGGTGCCTTTGCCGGAAGCATCGCCAACCTGGCCGGGGTTGACCTCACCATGCTGCCCAACCGGGGGGCGATGATAGTGTTCAACCACAGGATTGCCAACAAGGTTCTCAACAGACTGAGGCCGCCGAGTGACGCCGATATCTTCGTTCCGCACAACACCACCATGATCCTGGGCACGACTTCAGTCGATGTGGTAAAGCCGGACGACTACCGGCCGTCCCGCGAGGAACTGGACCGTCTGATGACTCTGGGCGGGGAAATGGTACGGGATCTGGGGGATTACCGGCCCTTGAGGGCCTATGCCGGAGTGCGCCCCCTCTATTCGCCGGGGACGTCCGGCGCCAAAGGGCGGGCCGCCACCCGCAACTTCGTATTGATAGATCACGGCCGGGAAGATGGACTGGAGGGCTTTGTCACCATTACCGGTGGGAAGTTCACCATCTATCGTCTGATGAGCGAAAAGACAGCCGACCTGGTAACTAAAAAAATAGGTTGTTACGTTCCTGGTTCAACCTCCCGGGAAAAACTGGTTGAGCCGGACAAGATGGCAACGGAGAGAGTTAGGAAAACATTTGTTTCCGGTTTCGGAGAATTAACGGTTACCCGTTCAGCCTCAAACCTGGACGAGGTGAAAGCGGAACTGGCCAGAAACCCGCTTAGCAAAGACATCCTTTGCGAGTGCGAAGGGGTAAGCATGGCCGAAGTAATGGCGAGTGCCCGCCACCTTCCTCTGCAAAGCCTGGGTGAAGTTCGCCGGCGAACCAGGATGGGGACCGGCACCTGCCAGGGTGTTTTCTGTGGTGTTAGAACCACGGGGCTTCTGGTTGAAGAGGGTTTCCTCGGGCCTGACAAATTCGGACCCTTTCTGGCCGAGTTCCTGGAGAAGAGGTGGCGCGGCCAGCAGGCTGTTTTACACGGTCAACAACTGGCCGAGGCTGAACTGGCCCTGGGGGTCTATTCGTCACTACTTTGCCTGGAGCGAATTCAATATGGAGCGTTCAATAATGAAGGCTGAATATGATGTGGTCGTGATCGGCGGGGGGTTGTCCGGTTACGTGGCCGCCGCCAGAGCTGCCGAACGGGGGAAAAGGGTGCTTCTTCTCACGGACGGACTCGGCTCATTTCCCTTCCTGCCCGGCCACATTGACGTCTGGGGTTGGGCTCCGCTGGAAAAAAGCCCGATGGTCCTGGATCCCGTTCAAGGAATCGGGGAGTACCTCCGGAGTCAGCCAGACCACCCCTGGGGCAGGTTGCTCGACGTTCTGAAGGAGAGCATGGAGTTTTTCCGGACCGTCTGCGGGTCGCAAGGACTGGTTTACAACCCCGCGGCTGGACGCAACATAATGGTTCCCACACCGCTGGGGATGGCGAGGCCTGCGTTCATGGCCCCCGAAAGCCAGTACGTCCCCGGATGGGATGCCGCGGACAAGGTGCTGGTGGTAGGACTGGCGGAATACAAGGACTTCTTTCCGCTTGCGGTAGCCCAAGGGATTGCCGGGTCTCGCCCGGCTCGCGACGTCCGCACCCTTACCGTTTCTTTGGGCCTCCCGCGGCATGTGGACTCGTTTACCCTGGCCGGGTACCTGGAGAGGGACGAGTGCCGGGAGGTCTTTCTCAACCGGGTGGCGGACGCGGCGGACGGTAGGTCGCTGATCCTGGTTCCGGCCGTTTTCGGCTTGGAAGCAGCCGCCAAAGTGCTCTCTTCCGTCAAAGAATCTCTCGGGGTTCCGCTCATGGAGGTCTCTACCCTGCCCCCTTCGGTGCCGGGGCTGAGAATATATGCTGCGCTGCGCCGCTGGGTCATGTCCCGGGGCGTGACTGTTACCGCCAATGTAAGGGTTAACGGCGCTTGGTTTTCCAATAACGGTTGTGCAGGGGTTACGGCCTGCATTTCGGGCCGGGAACACAAGTTTGCTGCCTCCTCCTTCGTCCTGGCCACCGGTTCCTTCGTGAGTTCGGGCTACTCCTGGCAGGGAGGGCAACCCGTGGAGCCGGTCATGGGTCTTCCGGTAACTTTGCCGCGGGAAGGTATCGAAGGGGTGGACGGTCCTTTTCTGGATGGAAAGGGCAAGGACTTTATGCGGGTCGGCATAGAAGTGGATGACAACCTCAACCCGACCGGCCCGTCCGGCGAGGTAATCTGCAAAAATGTTTTCATTACCGGCTCCAAGCTTGCCGGCTACGATTTTTCGGTCGAGAAGTCAGGCACCGGTATAGCTGTCGCCAGCGGCTACAAAGCCGGCAATTTAGCCTAGAGGGGCGAAAAGCATGTCCATTGACCTGGACCAGTGTGTTAAATGTACGACTTGCCTTTCCCAATGCCCGGTCGGTGCTGTGAACGTCTTGTTCGACGGGCCTAAGAGGCTGGGTCCCGACCTGGCAAGGATAAAAAGAACGGGTTCTGAAGATTATCCGGCTTCCCTGAAGCTGTGCTCAAACTGCAAAAACTGCGACCTGGCCTGTCCCTTTGGCGTGGGGATTTCCCGCATGATAAACCTGGCGCGCGGCTCCTATTTGGAAAACCGGTCTTTTCGTCTGCGGGACTTTTTTCTCGCCAATGTGGAACTGACGGGGAAACTTATCAACACTTTCCCGCTTAATAAAATGGCCGGATACTTTACCGGGGATGGTTTTCCGGCACGGATCGGACAGAGATTATTCGGTCTTTCGCCGACCGTGGCCTTTTTCCGGGGCGATGGCCAAGGCCCGGCGAGTTTTAGAAAGGCCCGGCAGAGGCCCGGGCAAAAGCGGGTGGTGTACTTTCCCGGCTGCTATGCCCACTTTTTCGAGCCCCGGATCGGAGTCGCCGCGGTCCGCATCCTGAACCACCTGGGCTACCGTGTCGAGCTTCCCGATGTCCACTGCTGCGGCCTACCGCAGGTAACCAACGGTTTTCTCGCGGCCGCCCGCGAAAAGGCGGTGGAAAACCTGTCGCTCCTGGGCCCCCTGGTCGAAAAGGGCCTGGATATCGTTACCACCTGTCCGAGTTGTGGCTTGATGCTGAGGAAGGAGTATGCGGAACTCTTTGGCCTGGAAGAGGCCGGCGTCGTGGCGGCGCATGTCTGGGACCTCTTTGAATTTATCGGGCGGGACGCCGGAGTGGATTCCGGCAGTCTGCCGGCAATACATGGCCGCTTTGCCTATCACGCTCCCTGTCACCTGCGTGCCACCGGCACCCGGTCGGCCGCCCTGGCTCTCTTTTCCGGCCTTGCGGGCCTGGAGATGGTGGACTTGGACGGAGGCTGCTGCGGCCTGTCCGGTTCTTACGGTTTCAAAGCCGAAAACTATGCCACGGCCACGGCCGTCGGCCGGAAACTCTTTGACAGGGTACAGGAGGTCAGACCGGATAAAGTGTTGACGGAATGCGGGACCTGCAAGATTCAAATCATGGCCGCAACCGGCCTGACGGTGGAACATCCGGCCTGCGTGCTGGCGGAATTGCTCGTTCGAGGTACCGTATGACTGTTAAGCACACCGGGATGCTTATCAGTTACACTTTCGGGTGAAAGGATGGTTGACTTGACGCTGAGGATAGGTATAAACGGCTTTGGCCGTATCGGCCGCCTGGTACTGCGGGCGGCTTTCGACAGACCGGAGATCGAAGTGGTGGCCGTAAACGACCTTGATGCATCGCAGACACTGGCCCACCTTTTAAAATACGATTCCGTGCACGGTATCTTCCCCCCCGACGTGGAAGCCTCGGAGAGCGGGATGCTCGTGGGGGGGCGGTCAATTGCCGTCCTTGCGGAGCGCGAGCCTTCCCGGCTCCCCTGGGCCCGCCTGGGGGTGGACGTGGTGGTGGAATCAACCGGGCGTTTCACCTCCCGCGACGGGGCGGCCCGACATCTGGAGGCTGGGGCGGGCAGGGTGGTCATCAGCGCCCCGGCCAAAGGCGAGGACATCACCATCGTTATGGGGGTGAACGAAGACGACTACAACCCGCAGAGCCACCGGATCATCTCCAATGCTTCGTGCACCACCAACTGTCTGGCTCCCCTGGCCAAGGTGATCGACGACCAATTCGGTATTGCCCGGGGTATGATGACCACCGTCCACTCCTACACCAACGACCAGCGTATTTTGGACCTGCCCCACGAGGACCTGAGGAGGGCGCGGGCGGCCGCCATGTCCATCATTCCCACCACCACGGGAGCGGCCCAGGCGGTGGGCCGCGTACTTCCCTCCCTGCGGGGAAGACTGACCGGTCTGGCCATGCGGGTGCCGACCGCCAACGTTTCGGTCGTCGACTTGGTTGCCGTACTGGCGAAGCCCTGCACGGCGAGGGAGGTGAACCGGGCGCTGGAAGATGCAGCGCGGGGGCCGCTGTCCCGTATTATGGAATATTGTCCGCTTCCCCTGGTCTCCAGGGACTTTAACGGTAATCCCCATTCATGCATAGTTGACGGCCTTTCCACCATGGTGGTGGACAACATGGTAAAGTTGGTCGCGTGGTATGACAACGAGTGGGGATACTCGAACCGCATAGTGGATTTATTGGCCTATATATCTAATGGCTAGCTAGTTGGTTATCCGGCTGAAGGAGATGAATCCGGTGGGCAACCCGATGTTTTCCTGTTGGAAGATAGGAGCGGCTATCCGAAGGGACGATGACCTGGCCGAAGCGCTTAAGAATGAGCATATAAAAATGTTCTTCTTTTTGAATGGCAATATCGCCACCTTACCATCGCTGATCAGGAAAGTCAAAGGAGCAGGCAGATACAGCCTGGTACATCTTGATCTGATGGAAGGCGTGGGACGCGATCACGCCGGCATCAATTTCCTGGCCCGCCTGGGTGTGGACGGGGTGATCTCCACCAGGCCGGAACTGGTGAGGCTGGGCCAGAAAGAAAAGCTGGTCACCGTGCAGAGAATTTTTATGCTGGACTCGGAAGCCCTCAAAACTTCCATTCGCACGGCCCTTTCGGTGAAGCCGGACGCGGTGGAAATACTGCCGGCCACCGTTCCCGCCTATGTGGTCACCGACCTGCGGGAAAGCCTGCACATCCCCATCCTGGCGGGGGGGCTTCTCCTCACGGAAGACGACGTACGGCAGGTGTTGAAAAAAGGGGTCGATATGATCTCCACCTCGCGGAAAAACCTCTGGGGCGTGATGCCCTAGATCGGGAAAGCACCTGCCGTTTCCAATATCAGGCTGACCATCAGGGTTATGGCATCATTACAGGAGGGAAAGGCATGTCGGGTAAGTACGTCTACTTTTTCGAAGAGGGCCGCGCGGACATGAAAGCGTTGCTGGGGGGCAAGGGAGCCAACCTGGCGGAAATGACCAATATCGGGTTGCCCGTCCCGCCGGGGCTGATCATAACC
>DATKUX010000145.1:0-28770 GCA_035530395.1 Spirochaetia bacterium | reverse complement strand
AATCAATAGCTTTTCGAAAGTGCGCGTAAATTTTAGGTCACTACTTTCGGATTTTCAAGGAACGGTCCAGCAATATCAAGGTTTTTGAGCACGAAAATCCCAATTGTTAGGGGAATTTGGCCGGATCAGTCGAAAGTTGGGTTAGGTTAATTTTACTCTGACTATGTTAACTGGGGATTAGGTGAAGGTTAATTTTACCGGATCCGTCGGTGCTACCGGAGTTGAAGGCCCGCGGTAAACGTTATATAATGGAGTGAGCAAAGTTGCGGAGGTAGTCAATGAACTATTGGGACGTCCACCTGTTTTATCAGATCAACCACTTCGCCGGCACTTGGCCGGCTTTTGACAGCGTCATGATCCTTTTTGCCAACTACGGCCCCTTTATCTACGGCGCGCTCATGATCCTGGCCTGGTTTACCCTGCCGCGGCAAGACGCGGACCACCGACATGCGCTCATTACGGCCGTGCTGGCCGGCCTGCTGGCTCTGGGCGTCAACTATGTCGTTGGGTTTTTCTGGATCCGGCCGCGACCCTTCGTCGTGCTGCCCGGGCACAGCTTTACCCAACTCATCCCGCACGCCCCGGATAACTCCTTTCCCAGTGACCATGCTGCCGGCAGCTTCGCCTTTGCGGCCGCCTCCTGGGGCCGCGCCCCCCGCTGGATCAGCGGGACTTTTACGGTCCTGGCCGTCGTGGTGATGGTTGCCCGGGTATACGTGGGCGTGCACTGGCCGTCCGACGTGCTGGCCGGTATGCTGGTCGGCATCCTGAGCGGCAGGATCGCGGCGGTTTTAGCCCCGGTCTTCGGGCCCGTCACCAATCTGGGGCTGAGGATTTTTCGTTACGGTCTTTATGCGCCGAAACGGAAAACCGGAAGGTAAGTTGTCCAGCGGTGCCGAATATCCTGCGGGAAAAGGCTTTTCGCAGACTCGAACTGGAGGCCTGGTATGTTAGCCTTATGGCAAAACGAGCCGCTGGTAGGGGCCCTGCTGGCCATGCTGGCGGCCCAACTTCTGAAGTTACTGGTTCACTGGATCAGAACCGGGCATTTTGACCCGGACCGTCTCTGGAACGCGGGCGGCATGCCCAGTTCGCACACTGCTATGGCGACCGCCCTGGCCGCAGCCTTTGCCTTTCAAGGCAACGCGCAAGATCCTCCTTTCGCTCTTGCGACCGTCCTGGCCCTGATCGTCATGTACGATGCGGCCGGCATCCGCCGTCACGCCGGGCAACAGGCCACTGTAATCAACAGCCTGGTCCGGGAACTGCAGCGTCTCGACTCCCTGCCCAAAGACATCGATGAGACCGAACTCAAGGAACTGCTGGGACACCGACCCATGGAGGTCTTCGGGGGAACCTTGCTGGGGGTCGCGGCGGCAGCGGTCGCGACCAACGTGTTGCCCCACGGGATTGTAGTGATGATCTCCTTGGTGGTCCTGGCCGGTCTGGCCGCGGGCGCCGTAAGGCGCGCCTGTTAACCGTCCACCGGCGGGGCGGGCGCAAGGAAACCCCTCTCTCCCCTGGACCGGACCTGAGGCCGGGTTCTAAAGGTCCCTTTCCCCAATCAGACGCCGGTAAATCGTCTCCAACCGCGTAGCCAGGTACACCACGTCCAGGTGCCCGGCCGATTCGCGGCTCTTTTGCCCCATGCTGCGGCGCAATTCATCATCGCCCAACACCTGCAGAACCCTTTGCGCAAATTCACTCTCCACCGGGGGGGTTATATAGCCGTCTACGCCGTCCCCCGTAATCATTTCGGCCGATGCGAAGGCCTGTACCGCCACGACCGGCAGGCCGGCCGCCTGGGCCTCCCCTATGACCAGGCCCTGCGTCTCGGTCAGCGAGGAGAAGACGAACACGTCGGCGCCGGCGTAGCACCGGTAAACATCTTCGTAAGGTAAAAGGCCGGTAAAGACCACCCTGTCTTCAATTCCCATCTGCCGGGTCATCTTCTTCATAGCGTCTTCTTCCGGCCCGCTGCCGATCAGAACCAGCAGCGCATCAGGCCGGGCAGCACTCACCAGGGCGAAGGAGCGTAAAAGGAACGCCAGATTCTTTTCGCGTCCCAGGCGTCCCACGAAGAGACATACCGGGGTATCCGGCTGGATATGGTAGCGCTGGCGCAGGTAGAGCCGGTCCGCCCTAGCGGCAGGGTTGGCTGTGATACCGGTCGGCAGGCACTCGATGGCTGTGCGCACGCCGGCCTGCTTAAGGTAGACGGCCACAGCGGCAGTGGGAACCAGGACCAGGTCGCAATTGTTGCAAAACGTCACGCAAAACTTGAGCGTAGCCCTGCTGGCGGTCACCTGGCCTATGGGTACGTAATGGGTGTAATGATCGTACAGGGTATGGTAGGTGTACACCAGGGGAACGTGCAGCCGCCTGGCCATGCGCGCGCCAAGGCCCCCCAGCAGGAATGGCGAGTGGACGTGGATTATATCGAGGCCCAGCCTTCGCAGTCTGGCCTTGAGGTGGGCGGAAAAAGGCAGCGCCAAATAAAAGTCCCTGTTGGTAGGCGATTGAATGGAGGCAAACCGGTACACCTGCCCGCAATCCTTCTTGAAACCGGGATAGGCCGGGGCAAAGATGTAGACCTGGTGATTCTTGGCCTCCAGTTGTTCGGTAACCGTCTCGATGGAACGGACCACGCCGCTGGTATATGGTTTGTAGCTGTCCGTAAAAAAGCCAACCCGCATAAATTCCCTCTCCATGCCCTATGCACGGAAAGGCCTGTTCCCCACTCCATGTCCGAAGGCAGCCGGTCTAGGCCCTCAACGAGGCTACCAGCCGCTTGGGACTCAACAAAAGGTCCAGGCCGTCGTTAATGTTACTTACCACGATATCGGCAGCCGCCAGAGCCCGGGGCGAAGTTCCCTCCGGGCCGAGCACCACTATCCCTAAGCCGGCCGCGGCTAACATCAGGGCATCGTTGGTCCCGTTGCCTACGGCTACGACAGTGGCGGCTGAGAGTCCGGTGACAAAACGTTCTTTTTCCCCGGCGCCGACAGCCGCTGTCAGAACGCCCACCTCGCCGCGGATGCCCCGGCAGGCCTCCCGTACCGTGCCGAAGGTATCCGCCGTTAGAACGTGGACCGAGAGGATTCCGGCTAACCTGTTCAGGCGTTCTTCAACGCCCGGCAGGAGAACACCGTCCAGCGCCATGGTGCCGTTGAAGTCCAGCACGATATGCCCAAGGACCAGGTTTTCCCCCCCGGGAATACTAACCTCAAGCACTGGCGTCCCTCCTCCCGTCAATCGACCTCACTGCAGGGAATGCAAACCGGTTTGCCGTCGCGCACCCTGGCCCTGGTTTCCATGACACTCTCCCCGCAGCGGTAACAGGTAACCGACGCGACTATCCGGGCCTTGGGCGGCAGGGTAATGGACAATTCCCTGATGTCGAAGGCGTCTTCCTTGCCCGCCAGGATGGCGGATATGTGCTCGTCCCGCAATACTTCCAACCGCCGTGCATCCCCGGCGGTCATGTCCGTACCGGCCAACCGCCGCAGGCGGCTATACTCGGGATTATGAAAGGCACCAGCCCGCACCGTGACACGGATCGCCCGGTTGGAGGAACGCTGGCCGAAGGTGTACACATGCTTGCCGAGATCATGGAAAATCAGGTTGCCTTTACCGAAGGTGCAACCAGTCAAGACCTGGATGGCATCCACCCCGCAGGCGTCGTTTTCGACAATGGCCACCATTTCCTCGTCGGGAGCCCTGCTTTCGCCCAGCTGCGCCAAAGCCAGTTGGGCGGCCCGGAAACCTATGGCCAGACCGGGACAAGTGTGACCGTGAAATTCAACCGCGCGCTCCCAATCGGTCTTTTCCATGCACATGCCGAAACCCCGCCTTTCCCCTTAATCGCCGAGAGCGATGCCGATCTGCCTGGCCGAACGCACAATGTCCCCGTCCAGCGGAACGGTGCTCAGTTCGCCTATGGCGTTCTCGATAGGGACCGAGTCGATGACCGGGCCCCTCAAACAGACCATTTCGCCGAAACGGCCTTCCATGATGAGGTTCACCGCCCCGACACCATAGCGGGTAGACAGGATACGGTCAAAAGCCGTGGGGGTCCCTCCCCGCTGGAGGTGACCCAGGACGGTTACGCGCGTTTCCATCCCCGTCCGTCTCTCCACTTCCGCCCCGACCTGGTTGCCGATCCCGCCCAGGCGAACGGGATCGAAGCTTTCCTCCACCCGTCTTTTGACCACGACTTCCCCACCCGAGGGTTTGGCTCCTTCGGCCACCACGATGATGCTGAACGGTTTACCCTCGTCCTTCAGTTGGAGCACCTTGGCGACCACCTTGTCCATCTGGAAGGGAATTTCGGGAATGAGTATGACGTCCGCCCCTCCCGCAAGCCCCGACTCAATGGCAATCCAGCCGGCATACCGCCCCATCACCTCCAGCACCATGACCCGGTGGTGGGATTCCGCCGTGGTCTGCAGGCGGTCGATGGCTTCGGTGGCGGTATTGAGCGCCGTGTCGAAACCGAAAGTGAGATCGGTGGCGGAAAGGTCATGGTCAATGGTTTTCGGCACACCCACCACCCGCATGCCCTTGTCGAAGAGCTCCTTGGCGATGGTCAGACTCCCGTCGCCGCCTATGACGATGAGAGCATCCACGCCGTGAATGCTCATGTTTTCAAAAGCCCGGTCGGATACGTCGCGCATCAGCCGTTGTCCGTCGATTACCACCGGAAACTGGAAGGGGTTGTCCCGGTTGGTGGTGCCCAGAATGGTGCCCCCCCGTGACAAAATACCCAGGACATCCTTTTCGGTTAGCTCGCGCACCCGGTTTTGGATCAAACCGCCGAAGCCGTTTTCAATACCGGCCACGCTCACGCCGAATTGCCGGATGGCCGTTTTGACCACCGCCCGGAGGACGGCGTTTAAACCAGGGCAGTCTCCTCCGCCGGTCAGTACCGCAATGCGTCTAATAGGGCTCGTGTCCATGGCTCCCCCCGTCAGCACGTTTTTCCATCGACCCTAATGTTAATGCAAAGCCACCCCGCCTGTCAATCTGCGGCCGCCAGGAAGGCGGCTACCGATTCGTTGACGGCCTGTGGCTCTTCCAGCATCAGCATGTGCCCGGCTTCCTCAACGGTCACCACGCCGGCGTGCGGCAGGTGATCCCCGAGATAACGGGCGAACTTCGGCGGCGTCAGCCGGTCCCGGGTGCCCACCAAGACAAGGGTCCTCGTGTTGATCCGGGTCAGGTCGTTCATTATATCGAAGGCATTGCAGGCGGAAAAATCGGCGTAAAACGTCCCGGGATCCACCGCCTCCATCTCTAACCGGGCCTTGTCCTTGAAGGGCTGTGGGGTCCGCGGACCATAAAGCATTTCCACCAGTTCGGGATAAACCTGCCCCGCCCCGAAAGCGCCCATAATAGCCGGGCTGACCTTCAGCCTGGCCCCGGCGCCGATCAGGATCAGGCCGGCCAGCCTGTCAGGGTAATGGAGGGCGAAGTCCAGCGCTATGGCCCCGCCCATCGAATGTCCCCCCATGAACAAGGGGGGTAGGGAAAGCCGGGCGGTAAAGCGCTGCACGAACTCACGGTATCCGGCGACCCGGTCAAAAGGACAGCCCGCCGAATGCCCGTGCCCGGGCAGGTCGACCGCAAGAACACGCACACCGGGTCCGGCTAGCGCGAGCTGATGGGCCCAGTGGCTGCAGGATCCGCCGCTGCCGTGCAGGAACAGGACCGTCCCGGCGGCGCCCCCGGGACCTCTATCCAGATAGAAGTACTGTTCACCAGTTATCTCTACGTAGGGCATACCGACACCTCCGCTAAAGACCGCCGGCTCTCCGCCTCAGTGTCCGTGCGGGTCAGGATGACAGACCGCTTGCGGCCCCGGTTTTTCCTCGTAACGGTCCCACATGCCCGTAAACATGTATCCGATCATCAACATGAGCACCGTGGTAAAAACCCCAAAGAGAAGACCTTGCCACCATTGGCTGAAAAACATGCTCCTACCCCCTCTTCCTACCTAAGCTTATCACGGCGAAGTGCCCTGCGGCAAGTTCCCCTGCGTTTTTTGGTCAAGGTCGTTCAGGATTGCCTTCAACTGCCGCAGGTCGTCGCCGTAACCGGCCCAATTGCCGGACTGGAGTTGTTTTTGGGCCTGGTCGAATACCTGGCCGGCGTTTTGGATCAGCTGACGCAAGGTGTCGGCCGTACTGGCCTGTTGGGGCGGGGCGTTAGCCGCCTCTTGCCCGGGCTGGAACAATTGGTCCAGACTTTGTTCCAGCGTGGGTTCCATGGCGATACCAGTGCCCTGGATGGCGATAACCCGCGCCAGTTCCGGCATTTTGCTCTGCTCCGCCTGCAGGTAGAGAGGCTCCACGTACAGTATGGCGTTGTCGATGGGGATGATCATCAGGTTGCCGCGAATCACCCGCGATCCCTGCTGGTTCCAGAGGGTCAACTGGCTGGATATGGTGGTATTCTGGTCGATCAGGGCCTCAATTTGCATCGGCCCATTGACTTGCTCCTGCTTGGGAAAATCGTAAACGACCAGCTTGCCGTAGTTGGGCGGATCCATGCGGGCGGCCATCCAGGCCACCATGTTCTTCTTGTTCTGCGGCGTAAAGGGCAGCATGAGAACGTACTCGGGCTGCGCCTGTCCCGGCAGCCGGGTGATGATGTAGTACGGTTGCAGCGCCTTCTCCTGCCCGGCCACGAGGTCCGTGGGCATGCTCCACTTGTCTTCCTTGTTATAGAAGACCTGGGCATCGGTCATATGGTAGGTGCCGTACATGCGGGCCTGGACCGTAAAATAGTCCACCGGGTAGCGGATATGGGCCTGGAGACCGGCCGGCATCTGGTTAAGCGGCCGGAACATACCCGGAAAGATCTTGGACCAGGTTTGAATGAGCGGGTCACTTGGGTCGCTCACGTAAAAGGTAACGTCGCCGGTATAGGCGTCCACCACTGTCTTGACCGCGTTGCGCATGTAATTGTTGCCGTCCTCGGACGGTTCGGCGTACGGATACATGGTGGTTTCGGTATAGGCGTCCCACATCCAGTAGATCTTACCGTTGTCGATCACCGGGTAGGGATCGTGGTCGAAGGTAAGGAAGGGCGCTATTTTGGGCACCCGCTCGGTGATATTCCGGTAGTACAGCACGCGGCTGGTATCGGTAACATCGCTGGAAAACAACAGCTTGTAGTCACCCAGGGAAAAGGCGAACAAGAGCCTGCGCCAGGCGTTGCCGATCAGCACCCCGCCGTTGCCCTGGTAGGTGCTGTAGGCGTTGTCGTCCCCTTTGGGATAGTCGAATTCCTGGGTATTGGTATCCACCAGGACGTAATTATTCGTACTCTCGCCGTAGTAGATGGCGGGGTTGGTTATCTTCAGGCTGGTTGCCGACTCCGGCGGAATGTTTTTCAGGAAGAAACTGGGCAATCCGTCGCTGGTAAATTCATTGACCGGACTCATGGCAATCCCGTACCCGTGGGTATACTTCAACTTTTCGTTGACCCAGGTCCGGGCCGGGTCAGGCAACTGCGTCTGGTCGATCTCCCGCGTTCCGAGCATGACTTGGCGGTACTGGCCGTCGATCATGTACCGGTCGACGTCGATCTGCGGAAAAGTGTAGTAGAGGCGCATGGTTTGGATCTGGTTGTATGTCTCCTGCAGGGGACCCTCATCCCACAGGCGGATGCTGTTGACAACGCTTTGATTGGCGGCAAGCTGCGTTCGGGTAATTCCCTGTCCGGCCGGAAAGCTCTGTTCCGATATGTTGTTCAAGTCGTAGGCCTGCCGGGTAAAGGCGATGGACCGCTCGATATAGGGCTTTTCCTTGTCGAATTCGTTTGGCGCCACAATCAGCTTTTGCATCAGCACCGGGTAGATGTTCAGGAAGACGATAGAGGCCACGATAAGGAAGCCGATGGCCGCCGGTACTAGGCGGAACCGCTTTACCACCAGGTTGACGACGACCGCCGCGGCGCACAACAGGGCTATGACCAGAAGCACCCGGTAGCCAAGTAGTACAGCGTGGATAGCGGTATAATCCGCGCCGTAAACCACACCTCCCTGGGAGTTTAGAAGCAGGTACTGGTCCAGCCGGTAGCCCCAGGCCTTGATGAGGAAAAAGACAAAGGCCAGGGCGGAAAGTTGGTAACGGGCGGCGGGAATCTTGAAAATGCTGCCGAACCCTCTGGGCATGGAGAGCAGGAAATAGACCAGGGTAACCCAGAAGGCTACCAGAATGGTAACCCAGAAAAGAAGTTGGTAGATGAATGTATAAAAAGGTAATTGGAATACATAGAAGCCGATATCCAGGCCGAAGACAGGATCGGTAATATTAAAGGGCGTGGGATGGAGGAATTGTTGCAGTACCACCCAGTCGCCGCTGACGGTAAAGCTCAGGAAAAACGCCAGGACCAGGCTCAGAACGAAAAAAGTGGCCGTGATCGTGCGGGGACCCAGAAACTTCGCCAGCGGCGTCTGGTAAATCGTCACCACGCCGCCTTCTTCTTCCCGGCCGACAGGTGCTCCCACCGCTGCGAGGATGGAACGCCGGGTAAAGAGGAGATTGACGAAGAGGGCCGCAAAGAACAGGGCGCCTACCGCCAGCCGCAGCCCGAACTCGGAAAAAAGAACGGTGAGGAAGACCTGCTGGTAATGAAGCGAACCAAACCACAGCCAGTCCGTGTAAATCCCGGACAGCCATTTAGCCAACATCAAAATGACTGCTACCGCCAGTACCAGTATCCAGACCAAATATTGTAACCGCTGCCGCACAAAAGTCCTCCTCTTGCGTCGGTGCCCGCCTACACCGGCTTGGGCACCTTCTGCGAATCATCCGCCTCATGTCTCAACTTGGCCTGACAGCTAGGGCAAATCATCATCGGTTTTTTTACCGGCATGTCCTCATCGTCTTCATCCGGCCGCGGTAAAACGGCTTCTTCTATAACCCGTCCACAGATAATGCAACGTACCTGCGCCATAATCCACCCGGTTGAACCCGGGCGGTTTCACCCGCCTTTCTCCCGTTGGTCCCCGGGACCGATACTTAAAACATCTTTCGCCGGTGACCAAACAAAATCCTGCACGGGTTTGGGCTGACCCGCCCCAGGCATCGGATGCGGACATCCTACTCCGTCTGGAAAAAGGCTCTGGCTTCCCGGGCCACCTTCTCCGGTTCCCAGGGGGTCCACGGCTCGTCGTGGAAAAGCTGCAGGAAGGTTATGTCGCTGCCCGCCACCGGAAAAGTGGTGAACCGCGCGCCGACCCGGAAGGTGATCCGGTGACCGCGGTGACCCGCTGGTGCGAGATGCAGCGCGGCGTTGAAGCTGGCTATGTTTATGTCCTGGAAGTAGGCCATGACCTTCCCGAAACCGGCGCACAGATCGGGAAGGACCTCCGCGACCTCCGCCCCGGCGGAACACGGCAACACGGCCGCGATGTCCACCAGGGAGCGCGGCGCCCAGTAAGCCAGCCACTGAACACTTCCGGTCCGCCCCAGGTAGCGTTCCCCCAGGGTCTCCTCCCGTTCGGCCAGGTCGTCCCAAAAAAGGCGCCCGTTGGCCGAGAAATACTTTTCCTCGCCGCCCAGCAGGGCTCCCTGGTACCGGCTGGCCAGGGGGCCCGCCAGCACTTGGAGATGCGGGTGGATGATACTGCCCCCGGAATAGGGCATGTAATTCCAGTTGACCGACGCATACACCGCCCGGCCGGGATCGTACGCGGTCAGGCGTTCAAGAAACTGAAGCGCAGCTGTCAGACTGTCGCTTAGCACCCCGGGGACCAGACCCTCCGGCGGTACGTAGTGCAAAGGCGACATGACCACCACCGCCGCGTACAGGTCATACGGAGTCATATTCGGGATGAGGGTGGCGCCCCCTACCCGGATCCGCCCCTCCGGCAGTAAATCGACTGGGAAATAAGGTGTTGACTTTTCCAGGTTTTCCGGGCAAAAGGGACAGAATCGCTGGCGCGACTTTTCAATGTACGGCGTCCAGTCGTGCGGCCGCAACTTATACACCTTAGGCGGACATATGCGCACCTGTCCCCCGGTCAGGGGATCAATACGAATTTCCGAGGGAACCTGAGCCAGAGCATAATTAGCCGTCGGGTCGTGGAAGGAGCTCAAATAGGACTCTTTCTGCAGTTCAACCGTCATCATCACACCCCCCTAATAGCCTATCTCCGGGCCGAGCTCGTCCAGGATACAGTCGGCAGAACTGGTACCCAGCCGGGTAGCTCCCGCCTCCAGCATAGCCAGAGCGTCCTGCAAGGTTCTAATGCCGCCGGCCGCCTTCACCCCTATGGACGGACCAACCGTTTTCCGCATCAGCTGCACGTCTTTTACTTTGGCGCCGCCCGGTCCGAATCCGGTCGAGGTCTTGACGAAGGAGGCTCCGGCCACCACTGCCAGACGGCAGGCCAGAACGATTTCTTCTTCGGTCAGAAAGCAGGTTTCCAAAATGGCCTTGACCGGCACCTCACCGCCGCCGGCCGCGACGACCGCGGCTACATCCTCCTTGACGGAAGCCAGGTCCCATTCCTTGAGAGATCCTATCGGCAGGACCACATCCAACTCCGAGGCGCCGTTGGCGACGGCGTCCTTAGCTTCCAGCGCTTTGATCCGGGTGGTGCCGGCCCCCAGGGGAAAACCCACCACGGTGCTCACTCCCACGGTGGTATCAGTCAGCTCCAGGGAGGCCAGTTGGACGAAACGGGGATTTACGCATACCGTAGCCACGCCAAGTTCGGCAGCGCGGGCACAAAGGTCCACCACTTGGGCCCGGGTAGCCGTAGGCGTCAGCAGGGCGTAATCCAGATAACCGGCCAACGTGGCCCGGTCCATCCTGGTTTTTGTCATGGGGTGACAGCATCTACCTTTCCAGCGCTAGTTCCACCAGCTTTTCCACCAGATCGGGAAACTCCAGCCCCGCAGCCCGCGCCGCATCGGGGAAAAGGCTGGTTACGGTCATGCCGGGCAGGGTATTGACCTCCAGGATGTGTACCCCACCGGAAGCATCGACAATGCCGTCCACCCTGGCCAGTCCCCGGCAGCCTACCGCCCGGTACGCCGCCAGGGCCAGACTTTTCATGGTTTCCTGTTGTTCCTCCGGCAGCCGGGGCGGGATAATATGCTGGCTCATGCCCACAGTGTACTTGGCATCGTAGTCATATACGCCGGTGGCGGAAACAATTTCGATGAGCGGCAGGGCCACCGGTTCGTCGTTACCGAGAATGGAGGCCGTCAGTTCCATACCGGCAATAAATTTCTCCGCCAGGACCAACGGACCGCAACCGAAAGCCTTTTGCAGGGCCGGAACCAGTTCTTCTTCCTTATGTACAAAGCTCATCCCTATAGTTGATCCCTCGGTGGCCGGCTTGATCACCACGGGCAGGGACAGAAGACCCAAAAGCCGCTCTTGCACCGCGTCGTAGCCTTCCCGGTCCAGTTCCTTCCGGTCAACCACGGCAAACGGCGGCGTGGGAATATCCTCGTAGATCAGCATCTTCTTGGTGGCCACCTTGTCTATGGCCAGCGCGCTGGCCAGGACGCCGGATCCGGTATAGGGAATATCCAGTATTTCCAGCAGGCCCTGGATGGTCCCGTCCTCACCCCACCGGCCGTGCAGCGCTAAAAAAGCCAGGGCGATCCCAGCCTCTTTGATCTTGGCCGCAACGTCCTCCGCGGGATCGATTTTAACCGCCTCATAGCCGCGGGACAAAAGAGCCTGATAGACAGCCTCTCCCGAGTTCAGGGACACTGCCCGCTCGGCGGACCTTCCTCCCAGCAACACACCGACTTTTGGACGCACCGTACTTTCACCTCCGGGCCCTACAGCCCGCTTCACCTTTGTCTATTATATATTATTTGGAGAAAGACGAAAATCCTTCCCACGCAATTTCCCCGGACTATAGGATCCTTCCTCCCGGGATCCGGGCCCAGCGGTCGATTGACGATCACACCGTCTTGACATCTCCGGCTTGCCGCAGTATATTATTTATATGACCTAGGGGTGTAGCTCAATTGGCAGAGTAGCGGTCTCCAAAACCGTTGGTTGCAGGTTCGAGTCCTGCCACCCCTGCCAGAAAAACCAGTAACGGCAAGGCTTCTGAGAAAGGGAGATCTTGCCGTTATTCGTCACTTGAGAAAATTTCGAGAAAATGCTTCTGCGGTTACTGATTCCCGGCCACGATCTCGTCGATCTTCCTGGCCGCTTTTTTTAAGTACCGGGTATGGCATGGGTATACAGGTCCATGGTAATGCCGATCTTGCTATGTCCCAACCGCTCGCTGACCGTCTTGGGGTGCTCCCGTGCGACCGTAAGTGATGCGTAAAGCATCATGTGGGTCATTCTGAAATCTGCCCTGGCAAGGCAGTGGGCTCGATATGGAACTGCCCATCGTCACCCGGCTTATCCGAAAGGGAAACCGGACGGGGAGTGTAGCATGCCGGGAAAGGCGCAAGTCAGTCAATCATCAGACTGCAACTGAGCGTCGAGATCAAAGTCCTGTACGAGGATAAAGGCTGGATTGCTTGAACGATAGACAGAGGGGTTTTAACCCAGGCCACGGCGGAAGATGGTTACAAACGCCGTGCGGCAAAGGGACTACGCATTGGAGAAGCGTGCGTATGCTACCATATCCCTTGCCTCCCAGCCGCAATAAGCGGAAAATGGCGAAAGTCGTATCCGACAACAGGATACGCCACGTTCAGATTGACCTAAACGGTGATGACCTAAACCGGAGCGCTTGGACCCCCAAGCTATGGACTACGGTCCTGAAAATCCGGCATGGTCACGGAGCCCTCGTAGTAGTCCGAGGTGGTGAAAGCCCACTACATGGCGAAGGAGGGCAGTTTACTCTCCGCTATGACGAAGGAAAGATGCGTGAGGCATCGTCAAGTCCCCAAATTATGGCGGAAAATCTACAGGAGCAATCCTGCGGATTATGAGTAAAACGAGAGCCGTATACGCTGAGAGGTGTACGTATGGTTCGGAGGCGAGTCTCTGGAAACCTGTTGTAGCAATACGACAAGGCGCTGGATACTTAGTCTACCCACCCCGCAACTCAGGAGGAAACCCTTCTCCCCTTCGGACAGGTGGTAGTTGTCGTAGATGTAATCAATGTCCGTGGCATCCTGCTTCATCAAAACGGTAGTGCAATTGTCCATAAAGGCAGATAAAGCCCAATTTTTTTGGGCTTGCCATAACTCAAAGAGTGGGCGGCCGCCTATACTAAGCTCAAGGTAGCCGGTAGCCGACCCAAGCTCCGATCCAGGTGTGGTAATGGAAAACGACGTATAGTCTCTGGTGAATCCGCGGAGATGCAGCAGGGGGGCCCGTTGTAGCTGACGACTTTTTACTTTTGGCAGGAGAAAGTGTCATCCGCCCCCTCCCAAGCGGTGTCAGTCCAGAGACCCTGGCGGGTGAGGGCTATGCAGGTCTACGGACGTCAGCTAATACAACTGTGCTCAGTGACATTGGCATGTCAAAACCGGTGACAAATAATCTGGCCTTTTGCAATCCCTTCCCCGGTCACCCTACAGACCCGCATGGCATGCGGAGTTTACGATGACTGCGTATTACGTTCAATAACGCCTAAAAAACCAGTAACCTTTTGCCGCACTTTGTCCAGGTGTACTTGGCTTTGTACTTTGGCCAGGTCAGCTTGCCTGTCTCTTACTGCCGCACATATTGCCATGTGTTCATTGTAAACCTGTTGACGTTTTTGCCACAGTCCAATGTTTTGGGCCAGAGTAAGAGCAAGACTCCTGCGGTAATGTTTTGAAACATAATCAACAATATCTAACAGAATTGGATTATGGGCAGCCACAACCAAAGCTCTGTGTAAAGCAAAATCTTCCTCCTCCCCAATGGCCTGACCGTCTTCGGTCACCGTTCCAAACCCGACTAGAGCCTGTTCTATATTCGCCAAATCCTCTTCGGTCCGCCGCTGGGCCGCCAGATACGCGGCTTCCGGCTCGAGCATCTGCCTCATTTCCAAGAGATGAAGTATGTCTTTAAAATCAACTGCCTTTTCAATGATTTTCTGTAGGACGGGAGCCTCTATGGCAGCCTTTACGTAGCTCCCCCCACCTTGTTTTGACTCAATGATTCCGGAGGCCGTGAGGACACTCAAAGCCTCACGCACAGGGGAGCGGCTTACTCCGAACATCTCGGCCAGTCTGTTTTCCGAGGGCAATCTATCTCCCTGAACATAGTGCCCAAACCGGATCATTCGCATCAGTTCTTCAAAAATCTGTTCCGATGCCTTGTGTCTGCAGATCATGCGCACCTTACCTTTTTACATCTTCCCTGATCCACCTAAGCAGCTCTTTCTTCAACCTGCTACCCGTCACAGAACGAACGGTGCCTCCACCACCATACCACATCGGACGATTACCTTCAAGCGAGCGTTCTAATACCCCGTGTCCGGCAGTCCTCCATGCTCCCGGGAAGTGCCGGGGTTTATCCAGCGGGTTTCCACTACGTGCGTGGCTCATCCACACTTAGCCGGAACGGGCGCTCTGCCCGGGAATGTGCATTCGGCAACGGACAGATACCCATACTCCCGATTTTTACACATCATCAGGGGTTTCCCCTGGAGTTTTAAGACAAACCCAACAAGAAGGATGGATTGCTGCAGGCCATAACCTCCAGGTCAGAGTCTTTCAGACCATGATGCAAAAGAAGTTGAAGGAATTGGTGATACCCTTCACCCGGAGGAGGTTGGTCAACCTGTCCCAAGTCAGTCACCAATACACAACGTTCTAAGCCAATATTTCTCATGCTTTTGACCAATTCCTCGGGTTCAATTGATTTCCAGGCAGGCAATAAACTCAGCATTGATTTCTCCAAAAACGCTCCCGTATTGGCCAGTTCATACTGCAACTCCATGTTCATACGGTTCAATAGCAAATCGGGGTGAGTGACCAAGACTTTGGAAAGTCCGCGTTCCCTCGCCGTCTTTACCAATAGCACGGTTTCGCGGGGAGAGAGATGTCCTGTTGCAAGAACTATATCGCCTTCCTTTATCAAGTCTATAATATCGTAGACCACGGGAAATAAGTTTCCTTTTGGTGATAAGATTGTAATACCTTTCTGAGGCAGCAGTGTCACCGCAGATTTTTGTTCGCGGTAACCATGCCCGCCATAATGGTCAAGATGTTGTTTGGCCGAGACCGTAGGCATCCAAACGATCTTAGCACCCATTCGGATTGCCAGGTCCACGGCAAACGGGTTTAGTCCACCTACGTAGTCGTTGAGCACCAGCGAACCGTACACGTCAATGCCGGCAACCATCCCGGCCACGAGCCGGGCTCTGGAAACAGTTGACTCTTCATGGGACTTGAGGACGATCGCCCGCATGCCTAAAGCACCGGCCTGTGTGGCTAATTGAAAATCATCTACCGAACGCGGAAAAATACTGGGCCCCGGATGAACATGAATGTCAATGACACCATTCAGCATCGATAGACACCTCTACTCCAAGAATATATCATAATCCATCAGTAGACAGCACATAGGATCTCGTTTGATTCTTATCACTCGCGGGAACTATCACCTCCACCACGGCAGGCGACACTTCCTTCACTTGGACCTGCCCCCTGCCCCGGTCAACTGCCAACAGCGTGTCATGTCCCGGTACCACAAAATCCGCCCACGTTCGAACAGCATCAATACTTCTCTGACTCTTCTCCGGATCTACCGTCATAGCGGCGGTACCTGTCAACAATTCAAACCGGTTTTTTACCGCATCGGATGCCAATACCCAGTGTCGTCCCTGATATTCCAGCAGAAGGGACAGGCAGCCGGGGGTATGTCCAGGCGTTGCCAGCCATTTAATTCCTTCTACCTTACCAGACGAGCCGGAAAGCAATGCTAGTCTCCCGCCTGCCTGTAAAGGCGGAAACATTTCCACGGGAACAGCCAGATCCTTATGGCCATATGCCTCAATATACTGTGCTTCCTCCCTATGTAGATAAAATGTCGCCTTTCCGAAGAGGCTGCAATTAGCAGCGTGGTCAAAATGAAAGTGGCTTAAAAACACCGATCCGACATCATCAGTCGACACCTGTAATTTCTGCAGCTTATCTAGCAGAACGTACCTTTCATTAAACCCGCCGGTGTCAAATAATGCCGGGGGATTGCCTTCCCTTCGGATCAATACACAGCTGCTCCACCCTAAAAATCCCCGGCTGGATCTCCCGGGGAATCCGCTAAATAGGATGTCTATTTTCATAATTCCGGCCCTTTTCTGTTTTAACTTCCCCAACTATTAGACAGGAAAATTGACATGCATATGTAACGGAAAACAGGCGGCCTGCAGAACTCCCCCTGCTCTAAGAGCTTAGCAAATTACCATTCTCAGCAAAGACCATGGGGTGGGGATCTCCCACAATCTCTATTCTGGACTCAAGCCGGGACTGCTCGATCAAATGCTCGGAAATGAGAATTTCATCCAGTTTCAGGGTGTTCTTAATCCTGATCATCCTAATTTTACTGTAATCGACATCATGACAAGTCTGAATCGCCGCTTTGATCGCCAAAAGGTCGTTAGGCATAACCATCGGAATCTTCGAGCTTTCAGGAGCCCTGGCAGTAAGGGGATTTGGGTAAGTCCTGGCAAAATCGATCTTGGCAAACAACCGCTGGGAACACACGTCGGCCAGTCCCAGACCATGAACATTTCCCTGCGTCTCATCAGTAATATCAAGGACCGCGATCCTTTGCACGGATGGCTCACATACTATTGCAGATGTAGGAAACCTATTAATCACGTTCGTATCCATACCTAGACCGCTGATATTCTTACCTATTTCATCGACAATAAGAACATCGTATTTACTAAGCAGTATTTGTGGCAAATTGGCCCTGGCCTCCTGTAGGAGCCCCGGCTCTTTGGCCATGATTTCTTCCCGGGGAAGGGCAACAATCTTGCTGGTTTCATCATAAGCGTTCTCCAGGATGCCCACGGCAAAAAGAACATTTGTTTTCCCGATGGCAGTCAGGGCGATGTCTTCGATCCTGCGGGACATATTCCCCGGCCCTGTAGCATGACATACCTCGGCTCCCCTTTGTTTGCTCAACCCGACGGCTATCATTTTAGCCAGGCCGCTTTCGTATGCTCCCCGGAAAGAAGTATGCGGTTTCACCCGGCCGACCACCACAGTGGCATCGGCCAGGAGGGCCGCATACCTGTCGAAGTATACGGGTATCCCCCCTGCCGACTCGCCGACCTGCACCACATCCATGGTGGCCCGGATCGGTACCCCCACCGTCTCCTCGCAGATGCCCAGGCCGCGCAAAACTTCCCTTTGCCCTGCGGCCGTCGCCCCGCCATGACTACCCATGGCCGGTACGATAAAGGGCTCCGCTCCCGCTGCTTTTAGGCTGGCTGCCACTTCCCTGAGGATCAGGGCTATGTTCGCTATGCCCCTGCTTCCGGCCGTAACAGCCACCCTGTTCCCGCTCTTTATCCTGCCGAGAATCTCCGGCCGTGCCAACTCCGCCCTCACCGCTCCGGCTACATCTTTAAGAACGGGCCTGGGAAAACACTGCCTTATTGTCGCCATTTGGGGAATTTGTATATGGGAAAGCATTTGTTCTAAACTCACCAGGCACCATCCTCAACTACAACACCTGACTGATGTACTTAACGACGAACCTACCGCTTTGTTGTTCCCCTTTAGCCAACTGCATCATGCAGGCCGGGCACTCTGTCACTATTACTTCGGCACCGGTTTGGGCGATGTCAGCCACCTTGTCGTTTAGAATCCTCCGGGCCTCCTCCGGAAAATCGAGATGAAAGGTGCCGGCCCCGCCGCAGCACCTGTCCGCGGAAGGAAGCTCCACATAGTTCCCGGCCAGGCGTAGAAGCTCCCGGGGCTCTCTTTTTATCCCCTGTCCCCGCCCCAGGTGACAAGGATCATGATAAGTGACCTTGAAGGGGAGCCTGCCTCCCGGCCGGTAGCCGGCATGATAAAGATATTCGCTTAAGCCCATCACTTTTTGGCTGAACTCTTGAGCTTTGTCCGCCCACCGTGGATCATCGGCCAGACGGTGGCCATATTCCTTAAGGGAGTGGCCGCAACTGGCACAGTCCGTTACGATCAGACCGGCGCCGCCAAAGCGTTCGATATTTGTTCTGGCCAGTGCCATGGCTTGGCCGAGCATCCCGTGGGCCAAATGGGGGCTGCCGCAGCAGACCGCCGCCGGCACGACTACCCCGGCTATTTTTTTAAGCAAATTTACGGTTGCCCCGGCCGCCGCCGGAAAAAATATTTTCATTGCGCATCCCCGGAAATAGGCGATTTTGCCGCCTTGCGGCATTTTGGCACCCGGCCCTGCCGGAAGGGGAGGAAAAGACGCCGGGCCAGCCAGCATTTCCCGGTAATGACTCCCGGCGGGCTCGAGCGGCCCCGCAGTTCCGGAAAGCCTCCCCATTGCTGCTCTCCGGCTCAAGTCCAGGACCCCGGTCACCAGGCTGAGGAGAACATTGCTCCCCAGGAGCCCGGCGACGAGACGGTGTCTGGCCTTTCTCCCCAGCTTCCCGGCCGTATATTGCCGGGCCGCGACCATCACCTCGTCGGTCTCGATTTTGCTCGGACATTTCTCAGTGCAGGCCCGGCACAGCAAGCAAAACTCAAATGCTTTGGCGATGCTGGAACCGGTCGTGAGCCCACCCTCCAGAAGCCCCCTGACCGCTGAGATCTTTCCCCTGGCGGAGGCGATTTCCCGCTGACTGAGGGCATACAGGGGACAGACGCTCAGACAGGCCCCGCAGCGGTCACACCGGTTGACAAGGGCGTCGGCTTTTGCCAGGAAATCAGCAGCATCTTTCTTCAAACCTTCATCCTCTTCAAAAGATCTTTCCCGGATTGAGGATGCCTTTTGGATCCAGGGCTTTCTTGATGCTCCGAATCGTGTCCACGCCTACTTCGCCCAGTGCATCGACGATATAGTCTTTTTTGGTAATTCCGATCCCGTGCTCACCGGAAAGGGTGCCACCCAGTTCCAAGGCCGCTTTGAATATCTCGCCGACAACCTTGGCCACTTTCTCCTTTTCGCCGGGAATGCTCAAATCGGTTAGAATCGAAGGATGCAGGTTGCCGTCGCCGGCATGGCCAAAAACCGCTATGCGCAGGCCATATTCAGTTGCAATTGCCCGTAATCGTTTGACAATCTCCGGAAAGGCGGCACGGGGAACGGAAATGTCTTCACCTATCCTGTTCGGAGCCAGCGCGGCAACCGCAGAACTGATGCCCCTCCGCAGATTCCACAGTTCTTCCGACTCCTCCGGGGTCATCGCAACCCTGAACCGGATGGAGCCGCACTCACGACAAAGGGACATCGCCAGCTTGGTTTGGCGGTCCAGATTATCCTCACTATCTCCGTCAAACTCGAATATGATGGCAGCCTCCACATCAGGATCCACTTCCAACCGCTGGAACCCGGCCACAGCCTGGATGCTGGTTTGATCCATTATTTCGGCCGCGGCCGGGACTGTCCCCGACTGGATGGATCTCTCCACCGCTGCACAGGCCCCCTCCAAAGACGAAAACATTACCTGCACCGTCCGGCGCACTTTAGGCAGGGGTATCAGCTTCAAAACCGCTTTGGTGACAATCCCCAGCGTGCCTTCCGAACCTACGAACAACCTGGTCAAATCGTAGCCGGTAACGTTCTTGACAGACTTACCCCCGGTCTGGAGCACCCTACCGTCGGCCAATACCACCTCAAGCCCCATGACGTAGTCTTTAGTTACCCCGTATTTGACCGCCCTGGCCCCCCCGGCGTTCTCGGCGATGTTTCCGCCGATGGTGGAATGCGCGGCGCTGGAAGGGTCCGGAGGGTAAAACAAACCCCGCCGGGCGCAATAGTTATAGAGATCCATGGTCCTGATGCCGGGCTCGACAGTAACCATCAGATTTTTCTCATCGAACTCGATGATCCTGTTCATCTCATCGCAGCATAAAACTATGCCGCCCTCCACGGGGATGCTTCCGCCGGTACGGCCGCTGCCGAGGCCCCTGGCTACAACCGGTGTGCCATACCTATAGGCCAGTCTGAGGACTCCGGCCACCTGCTGAGTAGACCGGGCCTTAACCACCAGGTCCGGCCTCGAAGCCGGAACCAGCGGCAGGTGCGAGCCGTCATAGGAGTAGGTGAACAAGTCCAGGTCCTCCCGCAGGACGTCACCCGGGTGCATTAGCCGCAATAGCTCCTTGACAAGCTTATCGTCCAGCATATCCCCGCTCCTTCTTCACGGTCACTTAACAGTGAGGGATGCCCCTCACTTTGCTACCTGGGTAGATGTACCTCCGGTACAACCCCCGGCAGCCCGTATTATCCGTCATGATGTTGCATCCGCTCCAAGGGGACCACCGCGATCCCGGCCCGCGCAAGATGATTCCTGACCGTTTCGGCCAGTGCCACCGCATTGGGATTGTCCCCGTGCACACAAACAGTATCTACTTTCATCGGGATCCGCCGGCCGTCGATGGCCCGGACGCACTTTTCCCTTATCATATCCACCACTCTTTGGGCCACGGTCTCCGGATCGTGGATCACCGCCCCTTCCTGGCGGCGGGGCACCAGGGAACCATCCGGGTTGTAAGCCCGGTCGGCGAATACCTCGCCCGCCACGGTCAGACCGCATTGCCGGGCGGCCAGGTACATCTCCGACCCCGCCGGCGCCACCAGGACAAGAGCTGGATCAAAACTCCGGACGGCTTCCACAATAGCCAAGGCTGTTTCCCGGTGAACCGACGCCAGGTTGTAAAGGCTGCCGTGCGCTTTGACGTGCCCCAGCCGGACCCCGTGCTTCCGGCAGAAAGCCTGGAGCGCCCCAATCTGATACAAAACCCCGGTCTGGATTTCCTGAGGCGCGAGGTCCATGTTCCTCCGGCCGAAGCCCGCCAGGTCGGGCAATCCCGGATGGGCGCCCACACCAACCCCGCGGGCTGCGGCCAGGGCCACGGTGTGGTCCATCACGCGGGGGTCGCCGGCGTGCCAGCCACAGGCAATGTTGGCCGAAGAGACGAACTTGACGATCTCCTCATCACAACCCAGTTTGTACACGCCAAAACTCTCGCCCATGTCGCAATTGAGGTCTACTGTCAAATCAGCCATAATTGCCCCCGTTTCCATCAGACTGCTATTCCAGAGGTTTCAGCTGGATGCCCTTTGTTTCGGGCAGCAGGAGAACGGCAATGACGCACAAGACATAAGCGAGCGGACCGAAGATGGCTATGGCGTTGCCAAGACCGCCCACACTGGAGGCAAGGTAGCCGATCAGGGCCGGACCGAGAGACGCCACGGCCCGGCCCCCGTTATAGATGAACCCCTGGGCCGCTCCGCGGGCGCGACTGGGGAACAATTCGGCCAGATACGAACCGAATCCACTGAAGATACCGGAAGCAAAGAACCCGAGCGGAAGGGACAAAGGGATCAATAGGGCGTTGGAATGTACAACGGAGGAGTACAGTACGATGACGACCGCGGAGCCGATGGAGAAAAACAGAAAGTTTATTCGGCGGCCCAGCCTGTCATTGAGCCAACCGGAAGTCAAATAGCCGGCGAATGACCCGACCACCACCAGGGCCAGGTATACTCCGCTGCCCACTGCCGTCAGGTGCCGCACTTTTTCCAAAAAGGCAGGCAGGAATGTAAAAATGGCATAATAGCCGAGCAGGGCGCCCGAGCTCAAGACCAGGCCCAGAATCGTTCTGCCGATCAGATCGGGAGCCCATAACTGGAAGAAAGTAAGCATGAGGGCTTCCTTATCCTTTTTATCGGCCTCGGTCATTTTCCCTTCTCTTTTCCTTTCCCTGAGTTCCTTTTTCAATTTCATCGTTTCCAGCCAGATGGGCGGTTCTTTGACTTTTTTGAGCACGAAAAAGACAAACAGAGCGGGAATGGTTCCCACGAAGAAAAGGATTCGCCAGCTTTGCGGACCCGGATTGGATGCGCTGAGGAGCAGGTAGACGATCAGGGCCAATCCCCAACCTACGGCCCAGGAACTTTGCATCCAGCCGATCCAGCGTCCCCGCTTTTCGGCGGGAGCGGTTTCGGAAACCAGCGCAGCCCCAGCTGCCCAGGTTCCACCGAAGCCCAGACCCTCCAGGGCCCGGTATATGAACAACTGCCCGTAACCAAACGCGAGGCCCGTCAGGCCGGTGAATATGGCATACAGTAAAATATTCGCGGCCAGCGTTCGCGCCCTTCCCCAATAATCGGCCATAGTGCCGGCCAAAAGCCCCCCAAAAGCCGAAATGAAGAGCGACGCCGTCGCCAATAGGCCAGCCTGACCCAAGGACAGGTGAAAAGCCTTGATGATCATGGTAAGGGCCAGCGAGAAAATCATGAAATCGAAACCATCCATCATCCAGCCGCCAAAGCCAGCATAAAGAGCATTATATGCATTTTTGACATCGCCGGTACTGTCCCGGTGATCAAACTCGTTGTCTGCCAACTCATTTTCCCCCTTCACTTTAACCAATTCATGTTGCCTGGTTCCCTCTGGCTACCCAGCCACCTCCTTACCAGCCAAACTAGCTACACCACAGGAGTGCCAAAGCTATTCCCTCCTTCGAATAGCCATAACTTTTATAACTTTTTGCCCGGCCCTTACCAACTGCCGGTCCTCCGCCAGGATATCCGCGATTTCGCCGCCAATCCCGGCTTTGCGTTCTAACGTAAGCTTCATGAATTCGAGTAGACCGATAGTTCGACCATCCTCAATTACTTCCCCGGTTTGTACGTACGGCTGGCATCCTGGTCTGAACGACCGGAAATAAACTCCTGCAAAGGGAGCGGTGACAAAGAATATGTCATCCGGCCCACCCAGTAGGGGCTGCAGGTAAACTCTGCCGCGCCCCCCCGCTTTCCCAATCGCTATCCGGGAGGCCGCTAGTCAGAGACAGTTCCGTCAGGCCGCAAAGATAAGTTAAGCTTCTCACTGCGGCCTTTACCCCAAAACCATTACCGGAAGATACTTGATTTCCAAGGCAACTGGTCAGATAATTGGATAAGCTACCATTATGGAGGTAAACTTGCTGAACCCCTTCCACGGAAACGGCCGCAAATCTTACGATGTCGCCAGGGCGGGCCTGGGCAACCTTCCACAGGTCGGGTTGGATCACCGTGGCTATCTTGGCGTACCCGCCCGTGGTGTTACAGTCGCCCAGCATGACGATGGGACAGCCGCTCCCCGGTACCTGTATTGACCCCGGCAAGACCGCATCGGAAATAATGTCGGCGCCGGCCAGGTGCCCGATAGTCTGGCCTTCAAGGCGGCAGCCCATGCGGTCGGCATCCTTGGTAACCCTGTAATCCTGAAAAAGGTGTGTAATCCATCAGCGGTGAAATAACCGGCCTGCGGGCCGGGTACCACTCTTAACGTCCACGGACTTTTGAGTTTCGGAATATGTATAGAAGGTATCCGGCGGTTTAGCACCTGTTCCGGGTCCATAAAGGAAACTCCCACCGGCAGGCAATCCCCCTTGACCAAAGCCCTCCCTTTAAATCCGCCTATGCCTCCGCGGATGTAGGTCGATTTACTTCCCATAACGGAGGGGACATCAATACCACCGGCAACCGCAAGATAGGCCCGGCAACCGCTTTGAGCCCATCCGAACTGCAACCGGTCGCCCGGATATACCGCCACTGCCTGCCACATGGGCGTAGGCCGGCCGTTGATTCGCGGATCCATAGCGGCCCCCGTGACTCCTACCACAGAGGAAAAACCGAATTCCACCTCCGGCCCGGCCATGGTCAACTCCAGCGCGGCTTCACCGGGCGCATTGCCGGCCAATATATTGGCCGCTTGCAAGCAATTGGCGTCGACGGCTCCGCAGACAGGCATGCCGAACTGTCGAAAGCCCTTCCGCCCCAAGTCCTGAACTGTCGTAAGCAGTCCGGGCTCCTTAACGCAAATGACCCGCAAACTTACGCTCCCCCTAAAACACCCTCCGGTCTCGTTAAAGAAGCCACCTTGATCTCATAACACCCTTTGTCGACCTCGGCCTTGATATCGAGGTATTCCTCCCCGGTTATCCGGAAAAATTTCAAGTATTCCCCCACCGAGAAAAGCACCTGTGGTTCCCGGCAAGGATCGTAAGGCTTAACCGGGGTCCGGCCGATCAGTCTCCATCCTCCCGGGCTTTCCAAAGGGTAGATGCCGGTCTGGCTCCCGGCGATGCCAACCGAACCGGCAGGGATTCGGGCGCGGGGCACCCCAAGGCGGGGTGCTGCTATGAGCGGCGACATCCCGCCCAGATAGGGAAACCCGGGAGCGAAACCGAACATGTAGATCATGTACTCTGGCTCTTGATGAATGCCTATTACTTCCTCCTGGGTCAAACGGTTCGCCGCCGCAACATCTACGAGGTCGGGACCGTACGGACCGCCATACACCACCGGCACAAAATGTACTTTCGGCGGCGACAATTCACCCTCCGGTAAATTCTTGTCCAGGGTCCCAACCAGCTGCCTGAGTTCCTGGTAAGAAATGATGGCCGGCTCGTATAATATCAGCAGGGATCGATACGTCGGAACCAACTCTTCAATACCCACCAGTTCCATCTCCAGGATCCTCAAATGCAAATTGCGCACAAGACGGTTTATCCGGGGATCGATCTCATTCCCGAACTCGACCACCAGCGCTCTATCCCCAGCCGGCAGAAGCTTGGCCCCATCCTGATACCCGGCCCGGCCCGGCGGATTGTTTCGCTCCCCGCTCATAACGCACCCAATTCCTCGTTCCTCAAGGCGGTAATGAACATGTAGCCCGGAGCATGAGTAATCACAAAAGGAGTGCCACTGTTCATCACCACGGACTGGGGAGTAACGCCACACGCCCAAAACACTGGCACTTCCCCGGGATAGAAAGTTACCGCATCCCCATAGTCGGGACAGTTTACGTCCCTGATACCTACCAACCCCGGCTCGCCTATGTGCACGGGTGCTCCGTGCACCGCCGGATAGCGGGAGGTTACCTGGACCGCCCTGGCAACTAACGCCGCCGGAACCGGCCGCATCGAGACCACCAGGGGACCGCTGAACACGCCGGACGGACGGCAGGGAATGTTGGTGACGAACATGGGAACATTCATGCCTTCCTCCACATGCCGGACCGGTATTCCTGCCTTGACGAGGGCCTCTTCAAAGGTAAAGCTGCAGCCCAGCAAAAATGACACCATGTCCTCCCGCCAGAGATCCAGTACGTCGGTAACTTCCTTTTCCAACGTCCCCTCGCGGTAAACACGGTACCTTGGTAGTTCAGTCCGCAGATCGGCCTGGGGCGCGGCGAACAGCGGCACCGGGTCGCCGGGTGCCGTAACGTCCAGGACGGGGCACGGTTTGGGATTACGCATGCAAAACAGTAGGAAATCGTACGCGAACTTTCTGGGCAGGGCTACGAGGTTCGCCTGGGCATAACCGGGTGCAAGCCCGGGAGTAGGACGATCAAACTCCCTTTTCCGGACAGCCGCCCTTATTTCAGCGGGTGAGGACCATTGGCCCCCGTGCTCCATTCGCTTTTCCTCCCTTCAAACTTGTGAGAGTGAGAGACGGATGACGCCGGTGGACACGGTCCGCCCCCAGGCAAGTTAAGGGTGACTACGGTGACAACCTCGCTCTTGATCTTGGCCGGGCCTGTAGTGGAAATATTAGTGCGATCCTGGTTGGAAATAAGTAGTAAAATCTGAATCGCAGTTTCAAAGTGGACCTTAGGTGTATCCTCATAAAGGCGGATTGGTCACAACGACTATTATTTTGCCAGTAATTAACGATTAAGGGAAATCAAGGCGGCTAAATCTGTATGTTGTATGACAAGTATAGCCTTGGACGAACCGCCTTGTCAAGTCAGTTCTCACTTTTCTGAATAATGAAAAATACCTCAGGCGTCTTCGAACCACCATCCGGGGGAAACAAAAAAGGCGTGAAAGACGTTCTCGACGTACCCGGGCTGCCCTATAATATCCCAGAACAACACACCCAACGTGGTCAGCAGAAAATAGGTGCCGAGAACTACGAGAACAACTCCCCCAAACCTCGATTTGCAAAACAGCTTCATGCCCAATTACCCCCAAACTTTGGAATTATCCGCCCTTCATGGTGCAATACAATTCTATAGAAAAAGCCGGGGTACCGGATGTATCCATGGTTATGTTTACGAAGAGAGAAAACCGTGACCAACGTCACGGTTAAGCCGGCTTGTCGTCCTTGGGCCGATGAGCGGCGGGAGGGATACTCCGGGGCTTTGCTGAGCGGGGGAGTCCCCTGGCCAGACAGACTCCCGGCGAATGGTCTATGCCATCCGGGCGTCCGGCTTACTCACCGGGCCGGTTGACCAGGTAGATCCCTGTTGCCCTACAGGCCAGACCGCCAAGCGGAAACCAGGAAAACGGCTGGGCGAGTAAAAGGATGCCTATGGCGACCGCCATGACCGGAACACTGAATACGGCAACGGAAACCTGGTCACCTCGCCGCTGTGGAGCAGGTAAATCCAGATGGTCCAGGCCAGAACAACACCAAGAAAAAGGCTATGCTGGCACAAACCGCCGGGTCCAGTGGATAAGAGGCCATTCCCCCATAGCCAGACCGGCGGCCAAGAGGAGCATGCCCCCGAGCAGAAACTGGCCGGTTACGAGTTGGAGGACGTCGACCCTGCGCTGCATCCTCGTTTGGGTTCGGCTGACATTGGATGGGCGTGTGATCACGGCCTCGTTCATGGGATGCCGCGCAAATGATTCGAACCGCTGGGTCGCAACCCGGATGCTGAAGGTGCGTTTCCTGCACCGTGAGGCACACGTCTCCATGTACTCCGCGGTGGTTTCGTAGCGGAGGTATTCGTCGTTCTGGCCGGACAGGGTGGTGCGGGTTGTGTTTGTGGTCGACATTCCCACGAAGGTGTCCATAGGTTGGCTGGAGGAGTTTTACGGTGGCGACATGAACGTTACCATACGGCTACGCCCAACCACCAGGCGATCATGGACCTGACGAAATCCATACGGTCCATGGAAGCCCAACTATACTTTAGCCCCAATGTAAGGGGGCCAGTCTTGATCGTCTTTTTCCCAGTCCCATGGCCTTTCCGGACAAAATGCAGTTGCTATACCATTTTTCTTCCTATCCCGAAGCTTATTAGATGGGATAGATATTGGTTTGCACTGACACCTTCCCTCTTGGCAGCCTCAACAACGCTCTTGTGAAGACTCTTGGGAATTCTTAGTGAAATACGGCCGTTATATTCCTCACTACTACCAGGTTCCGGGATCGTAATACCATCCTCAAAAGATGCTTTAATCCATTCTCCTTTGGCGAATATTGCGTCCTTAATTGCTTCTTCGATACTATCTCCAGTGCCAACGCAATAGCGAAGATCGGGAAATTCAACAATATATCCACCATCATCAGTATCAGGCCTTACGGTAAAGGGGTAATTGACGTTCAAATAGTACTCCAGGGTTTTCATTGTTTTACCTCCTGATCCTTTTGTTCCTTCTCTTTATTGGTGGCCTCTGCTTTCTCCGCTTCCAATTGCCGTAATAAGTCGTTAAGGTTATCCACATATACACGTTTTACGGGCTTGCCGCTTCGCTTTACAATCCCTATAACATGGCTTCCCTTGGTGTATGTATAATGGCTACCATTACTGCGCCACTTGAATCCGAGATTCATCAGCAATCAGCTGTAATGTCAATCAATTCACAGATTTTACCGCGGTTCCAGGCCGTCCGCGGGGCAACTGTTGGAGCGCCTTCGGCAGGTTCTCCGCCCGGATCCGGTCCAGGGCCTTCCCGGACGCCCGCAACTCTTCCAGCCATTCCTCCGGCCGCAGGTTGCCCTTGGCTTCGTTGCACGTCTTGCAGGCGATGACCAGGTTGCTGATCCGGTCCGTACCCTTCGGCCCGTGGTCCGGGTTCCTTGGGACCACATGCTCCACATTCAGAACCGGGTCTCCGGAGGCACCCCGACAGTAAGCACATAGGTGGCCGAACTTCTGCAGGAGATACTCTCGGACCTCGTAGCCGGCCAGGGTACCCTGCTGATACTCCACCCCGGAGATCTTCGGGTTCTCCATCCATTGGGTGTCGAACCGGACCAACTCCATCGCGATCCCGGTGATGGGCAGGAGCTTGCGCATCTTTGCCACCCAGGACATAGTTTCCTCCACCCGGGCCCGGAGCGACGGCGGCAGCCAGGCCTCCCGATGGCCGTTGTCAACGAAGTTCCGGACCTCGCCGCACGGCCGGCAGTACCGGCTCCCGTGTTTGGCGTTCCCGCCGCAGGCCGCGCACTTCTCCGGATGTCGGTTATCGAACCGCGGTTAAACAGTGAGCAGGGGTGGATGTAACAATGCACGCAGCACATTCGCGGTAATCCCCGTACTTTATGCGAGCGGTGCCGCCTGCGCAAAGCCGGGATAACATCGGCGACGAGAGATGACCCACCTGCGGTGGGTGCCCCGGTGCCGAACCCGGCGCGGAACCGGTCCCGTAAGGGATCTCCGCAAGGAGAGAAAGGGATGAAATCGTGGTTTATGTACTCGACAAGCGCAAGAAACCCTTAATGCCCTGTTCCGAGAAGCGGGCCCGGCTGCTCCTGGAGCGCGGTCGGGCGGTGGTCCACAAGCTGGCGCCATTCACGATCCGGCTCAGGGACCGCCTGGTTGAGGACAGTGTTTTGCAACCCCTCGATCTGAAGCTGGATCCCGGGTCGAAGGTAACCGGGGGCGCGGTGGTCCGGGACTGCAAGGAAACCATCGGCTGCTATGAGTGCTCT
>DATKUX010000144.1:0-12292 GCA_035530395.1 Spirochaetia bacterium | reverse complement strand
GGCATTAAGGGTTTCTTGCGCTTGTCGAGTACATAAACCATGATTTCATCCTCTCTCCTTGCGGAGATCCCTTACGGGACCGGTTCCGCGCCGGGTTCGGCACCGGGGCACCCACCGCAGGTGGGTCATCTCTCCTCGCCGATGTTATCCCGGCTTTGCGCCGACGGCACTGCTCGCATAAAGTACGGGGATTACCACGAATGTGCTGCGTGCATTGTTACATCCACCCCTGCTCGCTGTTTAACCGCCGGCGGCAGCTCCTGGGACTGGAGAAGCATCCCAGGGTGCCCTAACCGGAATAACGTAGTCTGCTCGCTCGGGGATCCCGGCAGACTTGGGCTGGTCATAGCGCCCTTGCGGGCTTTCTCGCCTAAATCCAGAGACTGTCGGAGGAGGGCCTCCTCAAGCCCCGGCTTTAGCCGTGGGGTCTATGACAGCCGCGGCGAAGCCGATCTGATAACTCATCGAAGTAGCACCTTCCTTCAATCAAACATTAGTTCTATCCTTAGACTACTATAAGTAGACTTTTGTGCATGGTTCTACATTTGTAGCCCTATTCCTGCCTTTATTTTGGATCTGTCACAATAGACGCAACAAATGATCCCGAAGAAAGGAATTGCGGTCTGAACGTGTTTTCAGCCCGGCAGGCGGCGGAGAAGGACGGGCGCCGGCTTGGTGCCCGGTCAGTCCCGCCTGGGTCGTATCCATGTGCGGGGCGCCTATTGCCGCGGGCGCAAGACCAAAGGCTTGTCATCTCCACCCTTCTTCGCTATAATTGGTGGGGAAGAAAACATTTTCGCCCCCGGGTAAGGCCTGGCCGTAGAAGATATACCGGGGGATCCAAAGGGAGAGAATGGATAAGAGTCACTGGCGGGTCAAAGAAGACGTTCCCCTGCTGTCCAACATACTGTCCCTCGAACTGGGCCTGTCCCGGCATACCGCCCGCGTCCTGGTAACCAGGGGCATCCGGACGGTAGAGGAGGCGCATTTCTTTTTTTATGGGACCCTGGCCGACCTGCCTTCCCCCTTTCTTTTGCCGGATATGGACCGGGCGGTGCAGCGCCTTGTACAGGCGCTGGAGCGTGGGGAACGCGTGCTGGTCTGCGGCGATTACGATGTCGACGGTGTCAGCGCCACGGCCATAGTGGTGCGGGCCCTGCGCCGTTTGGGGGGGCAGGTGGGATACTGGCTGCCGAACCGGCTGACCGAGGGCTACGGGCTCAACGAACAGGCGGTGCGCTCCGCCGCTCAAGAAGGGTACAACCTCTTGCTCACGGTGGACAACGGCACCAGCGCGCACACGGCGGTGGCCCTGGCCGTTGAACTGGGCCTTACCGTAATCGTGACCGACCACCATCAGGTACCACCAGAGGCTGTGCCTGCTTATGCCCACGTGAACCCGCAGCGGGACGGACACGCTTATCCATGCCGGGTGTTGGCCGGGGCAGGAGTGGCGTGGAAGCTGGTGCAGGCTCTTTTCAGCGCTCTCTCGGTGGAGGGATGGGAAGACTACCTGGAACTGGCTATGCTCGGTACCGTGGCCGACGTGGTCCCGCTGCTACAGGAAAATAGGGTTCTGGTCCGGGAGGGCCTGGGCCGCCTGCTGACTACCGGCAACGTGGGGTTGCGGGCTCTGCTGCAGGCCACGGGGGTTCATGAAGCCGGGGTGCGGGCTGTGGCCTTCCAGTTGGCGCCGCCCCTCAATGCGGCCGGCCGGCTAGGTGATGCCCGAACGGCCCTGGAGCTTCTGTTGACCGATGACGAGGGGGAGGCTCTCGCCCTGGTCCGCGAAATATTGCAGCAAAATCATTTACGCCGGAGTATGGAGGCTGATATCCTGGCCCAGGCCTGGGCTCAAGTGGTGGATGTGCCGGACGAAGTGATCGTTTTGGCCTCAAACGAGTGGCATCCCGGACTGCTGGGCATTGTGGCGTCGCGTCTGGCCGAACAGCTCGGCAAGCCGGTTCTCCTGGTGACCGGGCAAGGGACCGAGGGACGCGGTTCCGGACGGTCCCGGCAGGGCTTCAATCTCTTCGAGGCGCTGAGCAGTGCCAGTCACCTACTTCTCGATTACGGGGGACATCCCCAGGCGGCCGGCTTTAGGCTCAACCTGGACTGTCTGGAGCCGCTGAGGCTGGCTTTGAACGCCTACCAGGCCCGAGAGGCCGGCCGGCAGGGCCCGGCCTGGGAGTTGGACGGGGAACTGGTTTTAAGTGACCTGGACGAGGACCTGGTGCGGGAACTGGCAGCCTTTGCCCCCTACGGGGCAGGCAACCCGGAGCCGGTGTTCTGCTGCCGGGTGGTGACCCCGGTATCCTGCCAGAGTGTGGGCAAGGAAGGTCGTCACCTGAAGCTCAAGATAGCATGTGACCGTTTGGTTTGTGACGGCATCGCCTTTGGCTACGGGGGCCGTGCCCCTGAGGGTGGTCCCCTGGACCTGGTGTGCCGGCCGATACTCAACGAGTGGAACGGCAGGCGCAAAGTAGAACTGGCCGTGCTGGATTTCCGGCCGGCCGGCGAAGTGGAAGGGACGGGACAAACAGCGACCGAGAGCGGCGCCCTGCAGACGGATCTCTTTCTGCCGGAGTCGGTTTCCCGCCAGATTCACTTGCGCCTGGGGGGCGAAACAGGCCTGCCCGGCCAGGACCCGGGATCAGGGGTGGATAACCTGGTGTTTTTACCCGGGGCCGGCTGGTTGCCCGTGCTGGACCGGATCCTGACGGACGGTGACGGTGTGCTGGTCCTGGTGTCCACGGTCAAGGGGGTACTGGAGTTTTACCACGCGTTTGGCCAGGCCCGTCCGAACCTGGCGGGGGAGATGGCCTACCGCCACCTGGGGGCCGACGGCCTGGTGGGTTGTTGCGGGGAACTGCAGGCCAGAGTCTTGATCTGTACCTACGCGGCCCTGCCGGGGCTTGCCGGCATAGGCGGGCGGGGGGCCGTGGCCTGGCGGCTGCCGTATACGCCCGCCGAATGGCATGGTGCCCTGGCGGCCCTCAAGGAGGCCGGCGTGCGGGAATTACGATGCCTTTTCGGACCGCCCCGGGGGGCCGAAGCCCAGGATCCCCTGCCCGACCGGGAGTTTCTGGCGGCTCTGTACATATACCTGCGCAAGGCGGCCGGGGCTACCTGTGCCTTTGACTTTTACCTGACGGCGGCCAGGTTCGTCCCGGCCGGGTGGCCCTCTTACCTGGTGGGTCCGGATCAGGTGCTTATAGGTCTTACGGTTCTGCGTGAGCTGGAACTGATCAATTTTTCCCACCGGACCGGCCGGGTGAGCGGGGAGCTAGGAGCGCGGCCCCGGCATAAACTGGATCTGGGGGAATCGGCCACTTATCGCTGGTTGTCCTCCGTGCGTAATGAGAGTACGGCGCTGCGCCGGGAGTTATTGCGGCTGGGTTGATCCATCTTGGGTGGAAGGGAGGCGGACATCTTGCTGGCGGAAACAAGCGAAGACATCGGGCTGGAAAAGCTGCTGTCCCGGGCTTCCATCTACCTGATCAGCTCCGATATCGACCTCCTGCGCCGGGCCTATGATTTCGCCGCCCGCGCGCACGGGTCCCAGAAGCGCATTTCCGGCGAACCGTATATAACCCACCCGCTGCAAGTGGCCCTGATCCTGGCCGAACTGGAGCTCGACCCGGAGACCTTGGCCGGCGCTATCCTGCATGACGTGGTCGAGGACACCGGGGTGGACCTGCCGGAGATCGAAACCGCTTTCGGGCGGGAGATCGCCTCCCTGGTGGACGGGGTAACCAAGCTCGGCCGCCTGGAGTACCGCTCCAAGGAAGAACAGCAGGTCGAAAACCTGCGCAAGATGTTTTTGGCCATGGCCAAGGACATCCGGGTGATTCTGATCAAGCTGGCCGACCGACTGCACAATCTACGCACCCTGGATTATCACACGCCCCAGAAACAACGGGAGATCGCCGAGGAGACCCTGGAAATTTTCGGACCACTGGCCCACCGGCTGGGCATTTACCACCTCAAAGGAGAAATGGACGACCTGGCCTTCCGTTACCGGCAACAGGAAGAGTACCGGAACCTGGCCGACAGTCTGGCCAAAAGCCGGGCCAAACGGGAGGAGTATATCCGTGAGGTCGTCAAGATAATGCGGGAAAAGCTCCTGGAAGTCAGCATAAGGGGCGACATCCAGGGGCGGGCCAAGCATCTGTACAGCATCTACGAGAAGATGGTGGCCCAGAAGAAGGAATTAAGCGAAATATACGACGTCATGGCGGTTCGCGTCCTGGTGGATACGGTACGGGATTGTTACGCCGTCCTGGGCATGGTACACTCCCTCTGGAAGCCTATCCCGGGCCGCTTCAAGGATTACATCGCCATGCCCAAGTCCAATATGTACCAGTCGCTGCATACCACTGTTGTGGGGCCCCAGGGGGACCCCGTGGAGATCCAGATCCGCACCTTCGACATGCACCGCACCTCGGAGTACGGCATTGCCGCGCACTGGCGCTACAAGGAGGGTGGCCAGAAGGAGACCAACTTCGACCAGAAACTGAGCTGGCTGAGGCGCCTTCTGGAATGGCAAAACGACCTGCGGGACGCCCGCGAATTCATGGAATCCTTGAAGATCGACCTTTTCAGCGACGTCGTCTTTGTCTTCACCCCCCGGGGGGACGTCATGGAACTGCCCGCAGGGTCGGTGCCGCTGGACCTCGCCTACCGTATTCATACCGACGTGGGGCACCGTTCGGTGGGAGCCCGGGTCAACGGGCGCATCGTGCCCTTTGACTACCAGCTGTGCAACGGGGATATTGTGGAAATTGTTACTTCCAAGAACGGTACCCCCAGCCGGGACTGGCTCAAGGTGGTCAACACCTCCCATGCCAAGACCAAGATCCGCCAATGGTTCCGCAAGGAGCAGCGGGATGAGAACATCGCCCGCGGCAAGGAAGCGCTTGAGCGGGAAGCGAAAAAACTCAGCGTGGAGTGGGAGTTGGTTAGAGGCGAGCGTCTCCTCGAGATCGGCCGCCGATACACTCTCAATTCCCTGGAGGATATTTGGGCGGCCGTCGGGGAGGGCACCCTGGGGGCGGCCGGCCTGGTGGGCAAGATCAGGGACGAACTGCTGGCCGAGCGCAAGGTCACCAACATCGGTGTTTTCAGGGAGACCAGGCCGGCATCCGACTGGAGTAAACCGTCGCAGGGCATCCGGGTCAAGGGGGCGGATAACCTGCTTATCCGCCTGGCCCACTGTTGCAACCCGGTGCCGGGCGATGCCGTGGTGGGCTTCGTTACCAGGGGACGGGGCATATCCGTGCACCGGGCCGACTGCAAGAACCTCAACTCTTCCCTCCAGGAGGAAGGCGAGCGTCTCATCGACGTGATCTGGGAGAAGGACTTTCAGTCGTCCTTCCAGGTCCGGCTGGAAATAACCGGTTCGGACCGGGCCGGTCTCCTGAGCGACGTCATGGCTGTTTTGACCGAGATGAAAATAAGTGCCAACTGGGTCACCGCCCGCGGCACGAAAAACCATCAGGCGGCCATCGAAATGATGCTGGAATTGAAGTCGCTCGATCAACTCAAGCATGTAATCGAGCGAATTGACCGGGTCAAGGACGTTCGCGAGGTCCGGCGGTCCGGTCAGCCTTAGGGAGGGACTTTTTTTGCGGGCGGTTATCCAGAGGGTCCTGGCTGCCGAAGTCCGGGTGGACGAGGTGACGGTCGGCCGGATAGGGCCGGGGCTGGTGGTTTTCCTCGGCGTAGGCAGGGGGGACGGGGAATCAACGGCCCGTTACCTGGCCGAAAAAGTGGCCCGGTTACGCATTTTCCCCGACGAGGCGGACAAGATGAACCGGTCGGTACAAGACTGCGGGGGCAGTGTGCTGGTTGTTTCCCAGTTCACCCTTTACGGTGATTGCCGTACCGGAACCAGGCCCAGTTTCGGCGGTGCCGCGCCTGCGCCCGAGGCCGACGGTCTATACCGGTACTTCGGGCAAACCTTGCGGGAAATGGGTCTGGAGGTGGCAACCGGTGTTTTCGGTGCCCGCATGCTGGTGGATGTACAAAACGACGGCCCGGTTACAATTATCATGGACACAGAACGTTAACGCCGGAATGTGTTGGAGGGATGGATTATGATTTTTGAGGGCTTTGCCGTGGGTCCCATCGAGGCCAACTGTTACATCGTAGGTTGTGAGCGTACCCGGGAGGCGGTCGTGGTTGATCCCGGCGCGGAAGGTGAGCACATACTCAGCCGGCTCCAGGAACTGGATCTCAAGGCGGGGAAAATCATTCTCACCCACGGCCACGGCGACCACATCGGCGCCGTGGAGGAGGTGCGCACTGCCACCGGGGCCCTGGTGCTGGTGCACCAGGCCGATGCCGACTGCCTCACCAGGCCGGACCGGAACCTGTCTGCTTTTATGGGTGTACGGATGGAGTTTGCTCCGGCCGACCGCCTGCTGGCCGACGGTGACGAGATCAAGGTCGGCGACATCATCCTCACGGTACTGCATACGCCGGGCCACACGCTGGGCGGCATATGCCTTTCCTTCGACCATGGGGTACTGACGGGTGACACTCTTTTTGCCGGTTCAGTGGGCCGTTCCGATTTTCCCGGCGGCAATCACACCCAACTCATCGAATCGATCAAACAAAAACTAATGGTGCTGTCGGATGACACCCGGGTCTACCCGGGGCACGGCCCCATGACCACCATCGGCGCGGAGAGAAGGGAGAACCCCTATTTGTAATTACCCGGCCGGCTTTTTAACCCGGACCGTCACCGTTACGGTGACCGTCCGGTCGTAATTACGGATGGCATAGAGGTCGCCCCGGTCGAAGAGGCCGACCGGTCCATCCGCTTCTATGTCCAGTTGATGGCTGGCGAAGTTATGTTTGGGGAAAAAAATCATCCTGCCGGGAGGGATAGGGGCTCCGTCCAACAACACCAGCATGCCGATACCTCTCGTGCGGCTGCCCGGGGGCAGGCCGTTTTTCATGCTGCCCATTATATCACCGGGGGGCGGCGTTGACAAAGACGGGGTCTTTCCTTAAAATGGGGTCGGGGCGTCTGGGCGCCGTTGTCCTCTGCGGCCCGGGCTATTTCCCGGCTTTAGAAGTTTTTGGAAATATTCACCAAAACGAAAAAATACTTGAATGAAGATGGCAGGTGCGCAACAAATGCTTGAAGCACAGAGTATGCGGGGATTGAAACGGAGCAGTTACTGCGGCGAGGTGACCGCGGCCCTGGCTGGCCGGGAAGTGGTGCTGATGGGTTGGGTGCAGGTCCGGCGGGACCACGGGGGGCTGATTTTCCTCGACCTGCGCGATCGCAGCGGGGTGGTGCAGGTAGTTTTTGATCCCGGAACAAAGGAAGCGTTTGCCAAGGCCCAGGAGGTGCGTAGCGAATACGTGCTGGCTGTGACCGGCATCGTGACAAAGCGGCCGGAAGGTACCGAGAACCCGGCGTTGGCCACAGGGCAGATCGAGGTGCGGGCGAGTGACCTGCGGGTGCTGAACATCTCCCGGACCCCGCCTTTTTACATAGAGGACGGCGTAGACGTGGACGAGAGCATGCGGCTCCGCTACCGCTACCTGGACCTGCGCCGCCCCGAGATGCAGCGGCAACTCCGGCTGCGCCACCAGGCGGCGAAGGCGGTGCGGGATTTCCTGAGCGAGCAGGGCTTCTGGGAGGTGGAAACACCGGTTTTGGGCCGCAGCACTCCCGAGGGGGCGCGCGACTTCCTGGTGCCCAGCCGCCTGAACCCGGGCCGTTTTTACGCCCTGCCCCAGTCGCCCCAGCTCTTTAAACAGATCCTCATGGTGGCGGGGGTCGAACGCTACTTTCAGATCGTGCGCTGTTTCCGGGACGAGGACCTGCGGGCGGACCGCCAGCCTGAATTTACCCAGATCGACCTGGAGCTTTCCTTTGTGGATGAAGAAGACGTCATCGCCCTCACCGAGCAAATGATGGCCCGCCTTTTCCAGGAAATCCTGGGCCGGGAGCTGGCTTTGCCGCTACCGCGGCTGACCTACCGGGAAGCCATGCTCCGTTACGGTTCGGACAAGCCGGACCTGCGGTTCGGCCTGGCGATCGAGGATGTCACCGATGTGGCCGCCTCCTGCGGCTTCAAGGTTTTTCAGACGGCGGTGGAAAAAGGTGGCGTGGTTCGGGGGATCGCGGCCCCGGGGGCCGGATCGTTTTCCCGCCGGGAAATAGACGAGCTGACGGCCTTTGTGGCCGGCTACGGGGCCAAGGGTCTGGCCTACCTCTTTGTGGAAGAAGACGGGGTGCGCTCCCCCATCGCCAAGTTCTTTACGCCTGACGAGTTGACCGCACTTACCGAACGCCTGGGGGCCAAGCCGGGTGACCTGTGCCTACTGGTGGCCGACTCCGGGGACGTGGCGGCGCGGTCACTGGGGGCGCTGCGCCTGCACCTGGCCAAGCGGCTTAACCTGATAGGAGAGGGCATGTTTTCCTTCCTGTGGGTCACCGAGTTTCCCCTCCTGGAGTACGATGACGCCGAAGGCCGCCACAAGGCTGTGCACCACCCCTTTACGGCCCCGCGGGAGGAGGATGTCCCGCTTCTTGCTGCTGATCCGGGCCGGGTGTTGTCACGGGCTTACGATATCGTGCTCAACGGGGTGGAACTGGGCGGGGGCAGCATCCGTATCCATCAGCGCCAGGTGCAGGAACAAGTGTTCAAAACCATCGGTCTGTCCATGGACGAGGCCCGGGAACAGTTCGGCTTCCTGCTGGAGGCCTTCGAGTACGGTGCGCCGCCCCACGGGGGCATCGCCTTCGGCTTCGACCGGCTACTCATGCTACTCACCGGGCGGGACACCATCCGGGACGTCATCCCCTTCCCCAAGACGCAGAGCGCGGCCGATCTGATGGTCAGGGCGCCCGGCCCGGTGAGCGAGGTCCAGTTAAGGGACCTGCACCTCAAATCCTCGGTGCCCGTACGGCCGGTTTAGAAAAAAAAGAGGCAATTAAGGGGCGCAAACCCAACGACAACCGGCATTTGGAAGTTGCGTTTCCCGTTTCTATGTGCTATAATTGGTCCCGGTAGAACAAGTGAATAGGTTTGCCCTGCGGTGTGCGTAGGAGCTTTGAAGTTTTGTTCCAACACCATTTAATTGGGAGCCGGACTCTGTGGGTGGCTTGCAGGTCTCACTTGAGGAGAAAGCAAAAAATTCGCAGGAGGCACCCCCGTTTTGAGAACGGGTTCAGGAAAACTTGGGTTTTTACGGCACGGTGGGGTATCATTTTTAGGGAGGGCGCTTTGGCGTGCCTTCCTTGTTTTTTGAGGTGGAAATATGCGCGAGGAATGGGTTCGTACCGCCTGGTTGATCGGGGAGGAAGCTCTGGAGCTTTTGGCTGCCAGCCGGGTGGCTGTGTTCGGCCTGGGCGGGGTGGGGTCCTTTTGCGTGGAGGGCCTGGCCAGGGCCGGCGTGGGCGGTCTCCTGCTCGTAGACCGGGATGTCTTCGAGCCCAGCAATATTAACCGCCAGTTGACCGCCCTGACCGACACGATCGGCCGGCCCAAGGCCGAGGTAATGGCGGAGCGGGTAAGCCGGATCAATCCGGACGCCCAATTGACCTGGCTCGTGGAGACTTACACGCCTGAAAACGGCCACTTGTTCTTCCAGGAAAAGCTGGACTACGTGGTAGACGCCATGGACGATGTGCCGGCCAAGGTCGATTTGATCAAGCGGGCTCTAAACCTGGGTATCCCAGTGGTAGCCAGCATGGGCGCCGGCAACCGCCTGGATCCCACCCGCTTTAAGGTGGCTGATATTTCCGCCACCCATGGCTGCCCGCTGGCCCGCGTGGTCCGCAAGAAGCTCCGGGAAGAAGGCATCGCCCAAGGCGTCAAGGTGGCCTTTTCCGATGAACCGCCGAGCCGGGCGATGCCCGGCACCAAGCCGGGCAGTATTTCCTTCGTGCCCCCGGTGGCCGGCTTCACCCTGGCCTCGGTGGTGGTCAGGGACCTGATCGGCCGGGGCTGAGCTGGACCCGGGTGCTGCGGCGGTTTAAGCCGGGCTTTGGCAGCCCGGCTTAATTTGTCATAGGGTGGCCGGGCGGTTGGCAGGATTCTCACACATTACATATAATTAATTCTCGTAAGGGGATAAAGCCTGAGGGGGTACAAAGTTGGGTATTTTTACGGTGGACTCGGATAAGTGCAAAAGAGACGGGATCTGTGTAGCGGAATGCCCTATGTCCATTATAGAGATGAAGGGCAAGGATGAATTTCCTTCACCCGTGGACGGGGCCCAAGCGTTATGCATTAACTGCGGCCACTGTGTGGCCGTTTGCCCGCACGGAGCCATATCTCTGGCAACGATGAAAGCCGAAGAGTGCCTACCGGTTCGGAACGATTTGCTTCCCGGCCCGGACCAGGTAGAACACTTTCTGCAAGCCCGCCGCTCCATCCGTTGTTATAAGAATCAAGCTGTCGATTGGGCTGACTTGGCCAAGCTGATTGACATAGCCAGATACTCTCCCTCGGGTCACAACGCCCAACCGGTGCATTGGCTGGTCATCGAGGACAAGGACGAGGTGCAGCGCCTTTCCGGCCTGGTGGTTGACTGGATGCGCTATGTTATGAAGAACAACCAGGGTTTAGCCCATTCCCTCCATCTGGACCTGGTGGTGAGCAGTTGGGAAAACGGGGAGGACCGGGTATGCCGGAATGCCCCCCACGTGATCCTGGCCCACGCAGCCAAAACTCATTTTGCTTCGCAGTCCGCCTGTACCATTGCCCTCACTTACCTGGAACTGGCCGCCTCGTCCATGGGCCTGGGGGCGTGCTGGGCCGGCTATTTCGGCGCCGCGGCCGCCGTGTTTCCCCCGCTGATTCAGGCCCTGAACGTGCCGGAAGGTCACCAGGTGTTTGGTGCCATGATGATCGGGTATCCCCGTTACCAGTACCAACGTATTCCGATGCGCAACAAACCGGTCGTTACCTGGCGGTAACGGGGTAACCCTCCGGGGCAGGCGATGGGCCCGGCAAATAGATCAATTTCCTGGTGCGGAGCGACGTGTCTAATAGCGCGTATAGTGAGGATTATTGGCAAAAATGAGGAAGAGGAATATGTTTACTGATACCGTGCAGGGTATTAGGTGTGGTCCTCAAGCCACGCAGTAATTGCCGGTATTCCGATCTCACCCCGAGCAATATTCAGCATGACATGGACAACATCGTTCTGAGTGGCTTTGCATGTGTGGCCATTGGATTGAAGAACAGTTATCGCGACTACAAAGGCCATCCTTTTATTTCCGTCAATAAAAGGATGGCTGTTAGTTATCCCATACAGTAATGCGGCCACCTTGGTAAGAATATCCGGATACAGATCTATCCCACCGTACGTTGCCAGCGGAGCCATCAAGGAACTTTCGAGTAAGTTATTATCTGACTCCACATTTACCGCCGATTGTTCTGATTATCCGGCCATAGATTTCAATTGCAGTGTCCAACGCAATCCATTTCATCGAGCCAGTTCCATCAGGGCGGGCCTGTATTTTTCTATTATTTTTCCAGCCAGCTCCAGTTGGTTCTTGGCTAACAGGAGTCTCTCAAGCATCTCCATCACCAGATCAAGTTCCCCTGGAGGCAGGTTGGCCAGTTCATTGACCAGCATTTCTACAGACACACTATCACCCCCGGTACCATTATATCACATCCCTTATTCCGTCAAAAGTGGTGCCCAGCCGGGCCTGTGGAGCACCACGTTACCCTTCTGTTCTCCGTCAGACCATCCTGACTTGGTGATCGAAAAGGGCGCAGGCACAGGCACCATGGTTGATCTGTTGAGGACAGCCTGTGGCTACATAGATTCAGCCGGGACGTGCTGAACCAGAAGACTGCCGGTCAATGCATTCCACCGGAGGTTGGTACTCTGAAGAACCATACCGTCCAGGAACCGGGATAATGTCTTCAGCGGATGGTCCGGAGATGGCGGACTTGGACGCCCTGTTTAGAAGTTGTTGGCCGTCGGTAGGCAGATTGAATACCTGGCCGTTCCGTGCTATAATGTTTAAATAGTGGGAAAACCTGTATACGCCTGGAGGCGGCAGGGTGACCGGGATGTTCATCTGACTAATTATCAATTGAAAGCCTAAGACCGGTGGGTTTTATGCGCCGGGTGGCGACCAAATCTGAAACTGAAGAATGTCTGTTATGACTGTCTGGTTAGCTCAGGAATTCCTCAAACCCACGCCCGGCACCGGGTGCAGACTGGCGGTAGAGTTCTCTGTGCTGGCCGAGGAACGGAACATGGTATTGCTTCACGACCGGATCCAACCCTCAGTGTGACGTAG
>DATKUX010000143.1:0-45893 GCA_035530395.1 Spirochaetia bacterium | reverse complement strand
GCGCTAATGTGGCCAGAGGGCCGCTTGTACGTCAGGGTGCCTTCCCCTGTGGTAAGTGCCTAACCCCAAAGCCTCCGGGTGTACGGGTTTGGAGAAGCCATATGAAGAACCCACGCGGGCTTGCCCCGTGGAGAAGTCAGTAGGATCCGCGTAGAAGCACCGAAAGGGCCCGCGAGGGCCCTTTCGGTGCTTCTACGTTCCGGGAATCCTACCCTTCCGTCAGCATCTCCCGGAGGAGGAACCGCTTTATCTTACCGGCGGCCGTTTTGGGCAACTCCGCCGCGAAACGGACATCCGGTATCTTGTAGCCGGGCAGCCTGGTACGCAGAAAACCCTTCAGCTCCTCCGCCAGTTCCGGTGAACCGTCGCCTTCGGTTTTCAGAACCACAAAGGCCACCGGCCGGGCCAATCCCTCAGCCGAGACGGTGCCCACCACCCCGCTCTCCAAAACAGCCTGATGCTCTATCAATATGTTTTCAATCTCCACCGGCTCCACCCATTCCCCCCGGCACTTGAAGGCGTCGTCCGCCCGCCCGGCGTACCAGTAGTAGCCGTCGGCGTCCATGTACCAGCGGTCCCCCGTATTGAACCACTCGCCGTGGATGAGCTCCTTGGAGCGCTGGTGCTTGTTCCAGAAATAAGGGGTGGTGCTTTCCCCCTTCACCCAGAGGGTACCCGTCTCCCCGGGCGGCAGGGGCCGGCCGCTTTCATCCAGAATCCTGACCTCGTAACCTTCCACGGGCTGACCGGTGCTGCCGGGACGCACCCGGCCCGGACGGGCGGAAATGTAGATATGGAGGACCTCGGTGCTACCGATGCCGTCTATGATCTCCAGCCCGAACACGTCCAACCAGCGGCGGAAGATGGCCGCCGGCAGCGGCTCGCCGGCCGAGACGCACAGCCGGACACTGCTCAGGTCAAACTTCTCGCGAAAGCCGGGTAAGGCCAGGCTGGCCGCATAAAAGGTGGGCACCCCGTAAAAGAGGGTCACCCGCCGGCGCACCGCCTCGGCCAGGAAGGGTTCAGGCCTGGGTACATCCGGATACAGGACGGTGGCGGCACCCATCCGGAAGGGAAACAGCAGGCCGTTGCCCAGACCGTAGGCATGGAACAGCTTGGACACGGACATGCAGACATCGCTTTCGCTTATCGCCAGAATGTTCTGAGCATAAAGGTCGCAACAATACAGCCAGTCGTGGTGCAGGTGCACCACCCCCTTGGGCGCTCCGGTGCTGCCCGAGCTGTATAACCAGAAGGCCACATCGTCCTTTCTGGTCGGGGCGGGATCCAACTCCTTTGATGCGGCGGCAAGCAGTTGGTCCAGGCTGAGCCAGCCGGGCCTGGCTTCGCCCACCACCACGTAATGCTTAACAAAAGGAAGGGTGGGTCTGAGTTCTTCCACCATCCCGACCAGAGACTCGGGCACCACCAGCACCTTGGCCCGGCTGTCGTTGAGCATATAGTTGTAATCGCCGGAATTGAGGCGGGTGTTCATGGGAATGGGTACGGCGCCGATTTTCATGGCCCCGAAATAGAGGTAAACCAGTTCGGGTGAATCGGGCAGGAGTAGAAAGACCCGGTTTTCCATCTCCACGCCCAGGGCGGTCAAGGCATTGCCGGCCCGGTTCACGGATTGGTAGACTTCGCCATAGGTTATCGCCGCGTCCCGGTAATAGATGGCCACCCGGTCGGCCCGTCCGGCCGCCAGGTGGGCATCTACGAAGGTGGTAACCGCGTTGTAGGTGTCGGGCACTCCAATGTTTGTAATCAAGGCCTGCACCCCGCCCTTTCATGTCCGTCCGAATCGTCCTCAGGAAACCTTGACCACCAGGGCCGCACCGGTATCGCCGGCCGCGCATCCCGTAAACAGTCCCCAACCGCCGCCGAGGAGGACCAGCTCTTCAATCATTTCCATAATGGTGCGACCGGCGGTAGGTCCCTGGGGATGACCATAAATAAGGGAACAGCCGTAGTTATTCATTTTCAGGACGTCAATTTTCATTTCGTTGGCCAGGTACAGATCATTGGCCGCAAACGGATTATGCGTTTTTACGGCCTTGACATCCTTGATGTCGATGCCGGCATGTTTAAGCGCCATGGTTGCCGCCGGCACCGGGGCCATAGCCATATGGGCCTTGGGAGCCCGGGCAAAACCGTAGGAAACGACCTGTATTTCTATGCTTTTATCGGTACTAAGTTCCCGCGCTGTTTCCCTGGTGGATAGAATAACACCGCAGTTGCCGTCAGCCGGATGGGTTTGCGCGCCGAATGAGTGGACCCCTCCTTCGACAACCGGCTTCAATCCGGCCAACCCTTCCCTGGTTGTGGCAAATATGCCTTCATCCGCTTCGAGTAAAGCAGTTTTCTTTTTGCCCTTTTGATATTCCACCGGAAACATGTATCGCTTCTGGAACTCCCGGTCATTAACCAGGGCATCCTGGTACTGCTCGTAACGCCGGTAAGTTACCATATCGCAGTCTTCCTTGGTGATCCCACCGGCCATTTTTACCACGTTTTCCGCCGTCTGGATCATGGGGACTCCTCCCCAGGGGTCGCGTGCAAAGTTATCCATCATCCAGTTTTCCGCAATCACCGACCCGCCGGGCCCTGGGGGATTGGGCCAGACAGTGAACGGGCCGTTGGAGGCCCGGTCTGTCATAAGACAGAATACGTTTTCGTATTGGCCCGTTTCAATGCCCGCGGCCGCTTGATTCAGGCAGGTCGTGGATGTGGAGCACGCCTGGGGAATATGACAACCGGGGATCTCCGCGGCGCCCATGAGGGCGGCCGCCCAGGGGGCTGCGTAGAAGCTGTGCAACTGTCCGATAGTTTTCCCCAGGAAGAGGTATTCGAATATCTTTGCATCCAGGCCTTTTGCTGCCAGCCACCTCTTGGCGGTCGCCGCCGCCAGTTCGACGGAATTCTCATTTTGCAGGCTCCCCTGCCAGCGGGCAAAGGGGGAACTAAAGTAGCCCCGGTAAGGTATAAATGCCTTGGAATACATAGCACACCATCCTTTCAGCGGGCGATTGAGTCCGGTACCGGACAGGTGAGGGCCCGTCCGATCGCAAAGGCCCTGCGGTTCAAATCAACATGGCGGGGCGGCACCAATTCCTGTACCACCGACTGCCAGACTTCTTCCTCCACCGGCAGGAAATTGGCCATGGCCCCCAGCAGAATCACACCGGCCACGGCCGGATGGCCCAGTCCCGCCGCGAGCTCCGTAGCGTCAATCCACCAGACCAGGCGGGCCCTGCCGGCAATCAGCCGGGTTATTTCCTCCTCGCCGGGATAGTCCGCCTTACCGGTGTTGACGGCCGGGGGGAAAATGCGGTAGCGGTTGACCAGGGCCACCCCCCCCGGGGCCAGATAAGCCGGCCAGCGGGCCGCTTCCAGCATCTCGAAACCCACCAGGTAATCGGCCCGTCCTTTTTCCACCAGCGGGGAATAAACCTTCTGCCCCCAACGCACCTGGCTTTCCACCGATCCGCCCCGCTGGGACATACCGTGGACTTCCGATTTCTTGACGTCGTAGCCCGAGCGGTAGCCTGCCTCGGTCAGGATGTCGCTGGCCAGGATGGTGCCCTGCCCGCCTACACCGGCCATAATGAAGTCGATCTTTTCCGGCCTGTTCAATTCGCCACCCCCGTACTGGACTTGACCGCGTGCTGCGGACACACCGCCGCACAGAACCCGCACCCGACACACAACTCCTGGTTGATAGCCATGGTCCCCCCGTACTTGGATACCGCGACGCAACCCAGTTTCAGGCAGGTGCCGCAACTGGTGCAGGTCACCGGGTCGATCAGGTAGGATGGCTCCTTGAACCTGGTTTGCAGGGCACAGGGCCGTCTGGCTACCACCACCGAGGGTTCGGCGGTCTCTAGATGCCTTTTGATGGTCTGCAGGGTGGCGTCGTAGTCAAGCGGATCCACGGTATCGACCAGGGAAAAACCAACTCTTCTTAGCATCCGCTCCATGTCCACAGCAAAGCCCTCGCCCTGCATCGTGGCGCCGCTGCCCGGGTTGGCCTGGTGCCCGGTCATGGCTGTGATCCGGTTGTCCAGGATGATAGTGGTGATAGGGGATTGATTCCACAGCGCGTTGATCAACGGGGCGATACCGCTGTGATAGAAGGTGGAATCACCGACCACCGCCACCACCTTGTCCTTGACCCCCACCCGTTCCATGCCGTGGGCCACTCCGATACTGGCGCCCATACAGCCGCAGGTGTGGATGGCCGACAAGGGCGGCGCCGCTCCCAGGGTGTAACAGCCGATGTCCCCCGTCACCGCCGCCTTCAGTTTGTGCAGGACGTAGAAGACCCCACGGTGCCCGCAGCCCGGACACAGCATGGGGGGACGGCCGGGCAGGGAAGCGGGGACCACCGGCGGCAGGTCCAGGCCTGCTATGATAGCCGCCTTGGCACTCCATTCCCGCAGGCGTTCCGGGTTATATTCGTCAACGAGGGAGAATAACTGCTTGCCGGAGGCCTCGACTCCCATAAGGCGGATTTGCTCCTCCAGGAAGGGATCGAGCTCTTCGACGATCAACAGCCGTTTCACCCCGGCGGCAAACCGCCGGATCAGCTGGACCGGCAGGGGATAGACCATGCCCAGCTTGAGGAAGCTGGCCGTGGGGAAGACCTCCCGGGCGTACTGATAGGCCACCCCGCAGGTCACGATGCCCAGATCGGCGTCGCCCGGAATGACCTGGTTGAGCGGGGTCGTCTCGGCAAAGGCAGCCAGCCTTTGCAGCCTTTCCTCCACCACCGGGTGACGGCGCCGGGCATGGGCCGGCACCATTACATACTTCTCCGGGTTGCGTACAAAGGCATGGTCGCCGGAGCGGTAGGACGTTTTTTCCTCAGCGGGCGGCGCATCGCGCCTGGTGCGCGGCAAATGCCCCTCCACCGTCTGGACCACCGAGCTGGAATGGGCGATACGGGTTGTGGTACGTAAAAGGACCGGCACATCGAACTCCTCGCTGATGGCAAAAGCCTCCATGGTAAACCGCCGGGCCTCCTCGCTGTCCGAGGGCTCCACAACAGGGAGCTTGGCAAACTGGCCGAAACGGCGGTTGTCCTGTTCGTTCTGCGAGCTGAACATGCCCGGGTCGTCGGCGGTCACCACCACCAGGCCGGCCTCAGTGCCGGTATAGGAGGCGTAAAACAGGGAATCCGCCGCCACGTTTAAGCCCACGTGCTTCATGGTCACCAGGGCCCGCGCCCCCGCGTAGGCCGCACCCACCGCCACATCGAAGCCGACCTTTTCGTTGGTCGCCCATTCGGTACAGATCCCCGGGTAGCGCACCAGGTTTTCCAGAATTTCGGTACTGGGCGTGCCGGGGTAGCCCGAAGCAAGGCGTACCCCCGCCAGGTAGGCACCGTATGCGATAGCTTCGTTGCCCGACATTACCTTGGACATAGTAATCAGTCCAATCCTCGTTTAGTAGAAGGGTTACCGGCCGGAAAACACGGGCGTCCGCTTGGCCAAAAAGGCCGCGAAGCCTTCCCGGCGATCCTCGCCGGCAAATGCGGTCAGGAAGGTCTTCATCTCCAGTTCCAGGGCCGCCGGCAGGTCCAGGTTGAAGCCCCCGTAAACGGATGATTTCAAAAGGCCCAGAGCGAAAGCCGGTTTTTGGGCCAGCTTGAGCGCCATCTCCCGGGCGGCGTCCATGAGTTGGGCTGCCGGAACCACCCGGTGCACCAACCCGATTTCGGCCGCCCGGGCAGCATTGATCATGTCGCCGGTCATCATCAGCTCCAGCGCCGGCCCGGCACCGATCAGGCGCGGCAGGCGCTGCGTGCCGCCGCCCCCGGGAATGATGCCCAGGTTAATTTCCGGCAGGCCGAACCTGGCCGATTCGCTGGCAATGCGCAAGTCGCAGGCCAGGGCCAGTTCCAGGCCGCCGCCCAGGGCAAAGCCGTTGATGGCGGCAATGACCGGGCGGTCCAGACCGGTGAGGGATTGCATGGCCCGCACGGTGGCCCGGCCCATGGCATACATGCCGGCCTCGTCCAGATTGTTCATGGCGGCCACATCGGCCCCGGCGGCAAAGGCCTTTTCCCCGGCCCCGGTGATGATCAGCACCCGTACCAAGGGATCAGCAGCCAGTTCCTGGACGGCCGCCAACAGTTCCTCGAAGAACCGGCTGTTCAAGGGATTCATGGGCGGCCGGTTCAGGGTCAAATAGGCCAGGGGATGTTCCACCCGGACTAAAATAGTCTCATAGGACACGGTTTAAAACCTCCTCAGCCCTCTACTTATTGTGGTCATACCAGCCCGCGCCGGTCTTTTTGCCCATCCGGCCGGCCCGGATCAGGGCTTTGAGCGACTGGGGCGGGTTCCAACGGGTTTCCTGGAATTCCCGGAGGAAGTATTCCATGACGTGGTAGCAGATATCCACGCCGGTAAAATCCTGCAGCTCAAAGGGACCCATCGGGTAGTTCAGGCCCAGTTTGACCGCCCGGTCGATATCCTCCGGCGTGGCCACCCCCTCCTCCACCAACCGCATGGCCTCGGCGAACTGGGCCATCAGGATGCGGTTGACGACAAAACCGGGGGAGTCCTTTTTCACGTCGACACACGACTTGCCCATGCGGGTGGCTACCTCAATGATTTGAGCCACCGTGGCATCGGCGGTATAAAAACCGCGGATCACCTCCACCAGGCGCATCAAGGGCGGCGGGTTGAAGAAATGCATGCCCGCCACCAGTTCCGGCCGGTCGGTGGCCCGCGCCAGCAGGGTAATGGACATCGAGGAGGTGTTGCTGGCCAGGATGACTCCCGGCCGGGTCAGTTTGCTCAAGGCGGCAAAGGCCTTTTGTTTCTCGTCCAGGTCCTCGATGATTGCTTCGATGACCATGTCCACCCCGGCCATGTCTTCCAGCCGGTCGGTCGGCTGGATGCGGGCCAGGATCTTGTCCCGCTCCCCGGCGGCCAGCTTGCCCTTTTCCTCGCTCTTTTGCAGGAAGGCGCCGATACGCCCCTTGGCCTTTTCCACCAGGGGCAGGTCCACATCCTTCAGAACCACGCCAAAGCCGGCCGTAGCCGCCACCTGGGCGATGCCGGAACCCATGGCCCCGGCGCCAAGTACCCCGATTTTCTCAATTGCCATTACCCAATCCCCTCCATCTTACTTATTCGCCGGAAATCCTCACAGGTCCTTTGCCTGCCCCGGGCCCAGCCGGGCAAAAAACAACTCCAGCCGCTCGGTCAGCTGATCTTCGTCGAAGAAGGCCAGGTCGGCCATGTCCGCCTCCAGCACCACCCCCGGCAGACCGGTCCGCCTGGTCAGTTCCCGCTGCTTGTCGTAAAGTCCTACCGAGGTGGCCTTACAGCTGCGGTTGGATAGCAGGACGAAGCCGTCAACGCCGTAATTGGCCATAAGAACCTGCTTTTGCCGCAGACGCTCCTCGAAATCCCGGTTGACGAAAGCCAGGGCATAGCTTTCGGCCAGGCTCTCCAGGGGCCGGGAAGAGTCGAACCGGTGGTACCAGGCCTCGGCGTATTGCGAGGTCGCCACCAGAACACCGTGGGCGGCAAAGAGGTCGGCCGCCCAGCGTAGCCGCGGCCAGACCGGGATATGGTCCCAATAGACCTTGTAGCGCTCGCCGGGCACCACAGCGTAACCCCGGCCGGCCAGGGTCAAGAGCTCGGCCTTGAGAAGCCGGTAGTATTCCACCGCCGCCGGCGTACCCCGCAGGGTGACGATTGGAGCCATGTACACGCAGGCGTCGATAAAACCGAAGGGGGCCGGCCGCAGCCGGGCCAAGGCCAATATTTGCCGCCAGAGGTCGCAGGCCTCGTTGGCCAAGTCGATGATCCCGGCCAGCCGGTCCGTGTCCAGGGGTACACCCCCGTTCAAGGCCAGGAAGGCGGCCAACTCAAGCATCTGCGCATGGAGATAGCTTTGGACCGGCTCACCCAGGGAGCCAAAGACGGGCGGAAAATCCAGGAGAAAGTAGGGGACACCGAAGTCGCGGGCCGCCGCCTCAAACCAGCGGGCCAGGGTGCTGCACTGGTTGTTGGCCCCCAGGATCACCGTGGGTTTAGGCAAGGAGCCAACTGGATGAACGGCGGCCAAGCAGTCGCCCAGCCCGGCCCGGGCGTAACCGCAGAGGTCCGCTTCGTAACCCCGCGCCTCGGCGGCCCGGCTCAAGGCAGGCGTGACTTTTTTGGCCGCCGCCACGGCCCCGAAGTTTTCGGGATAATAGGGGTAAAAACCCATCGCCCGTATCAGTTCCGCCGGAAAGACGGCGGTGACCCAGGCGACCGGGGCATCCGCCCCCTGAGCCTGGCCGGCCGCCAGGATGTCTTTCAGACGTCCGGCGGACGGCAAAGGTATTCCAGCCATCAAAACCCCTCCAGCATTTCGCGAAAAGCTTCCAGCCTTGTGGCCACGGATCCGGCCGCGGCGGTCCCCCACTGGGTCTCCAGATACAGGGTGGGAATGCCCCGCCTCTCCAGGTGATCCCGCAGGCCCGGATAACCCAGGTTCTCCATTTCGCAGTTACGGAAGTGAAGAAAGATGACACCCACCGCACGTCGCTCCCGCACCAGGTCGGCCAGGTAGGTCTCCCGGCCCACCGGGCCTATAATCGCGGCACAAGGGAGAGAATTCCAGGCCCGCCTGGCCAGGGCCGCCAGCGGGTCACTCTCCTCGGGCACCGCCTGGCAGGCCCGTTGCCCGTCCACCAGGTCGTCACCGACCACCACGACGCCGGAAGCGTCCAAGAGACCGGCCAGAGACAGCGGCTCCATGAGCTGGCCGGAGACCACCAGGGGCACACCGCCGGCTGGTCCCTCCGGTTGAACGGCCAGCACCTCGTCCAGCAAGGGCAGCATCTCCTCCGGCGGCAGGATGAAACTGGCCCGCACCAGGGTATACCACGTCAGGTTGGTAATCTGCGCCGGGCGGTTGACATGCCGCTGGAAAAGAAGATCCAGCCTCGTGCGTACCGCGTTGTAAAGGGTTATGCTCCGGAAGAGGTCACCGGCCTCGACAGTCCGGCCGCTGAACTCCCCCAGCCGGTCCCGCAAACGGGTCAACTCCCCGGTCAGGTAGGGCAGGGCCGATTCGCGCCCCGTGCGCGGCAGATAATATGCTTCCAGGAAGGACGGCCTTTGCAAAAACTGCCACAGGCCTTTCAATCCCCGCATCGTATCGCATATCTGGGGAATGATCAGTCCGTCGGCCCACTCGAGCTCCCCTTGCCGGGCGGCAGTCAGAAAACGGCGGGCCGGGGAACAAATCCAACCCTGCAGGTGAGCCTGGGCGTGTTCCCCCCCCGTGCCGGACGGAAATACGCCCACGGGCAGCGCACCCGCGGCGTGAATGAGCTCCACCGGCACGTCGTAAGGTAAATGGGCGATGACCGGACCCTGGTGCCCGGACCGCCACCGCGCGGCCACCCCGGCCGGATCATGCAGCGCCTCCCTTGCTGCGGCAACCGCTCTGACAGGCATCTCCAACGGCAATCCCCCTATGATTCCGTTTCGCTCCATGTTCCAAACCTTTCCCGCAAAACACGGTGCATAATTTTGCCGGTACCAGTCCTGGGCATATCTTCCTCTCCGACGAAATGAACCGTCTTCGGTCGCTTGAAGCCAGCAATCTTATCCCGGCAAAAACCGATGATCTCTTTAGAAAGGTCTTCCCCCACCTGGTACCCGTCATGCACGATCACCACGGCCACAACGATCTCGCCCCACTTTTCCTCGGGAACGCCGATCACGGCCACATCTTTTACCGCCGGATGAAATCCGACGACGTTTTCCACTTCTGACGGGTAGACATTTTCCCCCCCGGTGATAATCATGTTCGCCTTCCGGTCGACCAGGTAGTAATAGCCGTCTTCGTCCTTCCTGGCCATATCCCCGGCGGTGCACCACTCGCCCTGGAAGGCTTCCCTGGTTTTCCCGGGGTCCCCCCAATACTCCCCGAAGAGGGCCGGCGAACGGACGTACAGTTCACCCACCTCGCCGGGAGCCACCTCTTCACCATCCGGATCCAAAATCTTGATCCGGTCGATGCCGCAAATCTCCTTGCCGATGGAGCCCAGCTTTTTAAACTGATCCTCGGGCCGGAGAAGGGTAACCAGGGCCGTTTCCGTCGAACCGTAGGCTTCCCATAACTCGACCGACGGGAAATGTTGCATGATGGCCAGCTTCAAATCCCTGCGGGCGGGAGCCGAGGATATAAGAAGCTGGCGTATGCATCCGGTGTCATATTTTTTCTTGATCTCGTCGGGAAGGGAGAGGATCATGATATAGTGGGTCGGAACCAGGGAAGTAAAGGTAATCCGGTATTCGGCGATGGTTTTCAGGAGATCTACCGGGTCGAAGGTAATCATGTTGTAGACCATGACCGGCGCCCCGACGTAGGTATAGCAAAAGGAATAAAAAATGGAGTTGACGTGGCACATAGGCATGACCATGAGGGGTTTGTCGGTGGGCCTTACCCCCGTGTTCATGTTGCTAAGGACATACTGGGCGACATTGTTCTCATGGGTACGGACGACCCCTTTGGGCCGGCCGGTCGTCCCGGAGGTGTACGTGATGGTCCAGGGGTCGGCTGCATCCACCGTGACCGGAGGTTCCTGCGGGTTGCCGCCGGCGAGGACTTCCTCGTAGTGAACATAACCCTCGGGTGCCTGGCCCTCACCCAGGTAAATATAGTTTCCGGGGGGGATGAGGGGAAGGTTGCCGCGGACCCGGTCGACACCCTGGACAAAGTGATCCTCTACGATAAACGCTTTGCACCCGGCGTGGTTCACGATATACTCGTATTCCGGGGGCGCAAGCCGGAACATCACGGGAACCGCAATTTGGCCTCCCTTGGCACAGGCGGCGTAAATCTCCATCCACTCGACCCGGTTGTACGCGATAACGGCAACCCGCTCGCCATAGCCGACGCCCATGTTCTTTAAGGCGCCGGCCAGGCGGCACGCCCGCTCGTTCCATTCCTTAAAGGTGAAGCTCTTGACTTTATCCTGGCATCCCAGCCGGTCCGGATAGTTCAGCGCGTTCACTTTCAACACCGCCCCGGCGTGCATCCATTTGCTAACGGTCATTTTCCCTGCCCTCTTCCGGAATTCTCCCTGCGAAAGGCGCCGCAAAAAACCCTGCCGGAATTCTACACAGCCGCCTTCCTCGCTGTCTCAACCTGCGTCAAGGGCGAACCGGCGCCGAAACCGGGCGCTACGCTCACCAGAGGCTGCCCCCGGAAATAGCGGTCGAGGTTATCCAGGAAGACGGCCCCGAAGCGGGGGGTATACATATCCGTCCAACTGGAGATGTGCGGGGAAAGATAAACGTTTTTGGCCGTCCACAACTCGTCCGTGGGAGGCAGGTAGGAAGGCAGGGGATCCTTGATCCAGAAGGTGTCGATGGAGGCACCGGCGATCCACTCTTCGTCGAGAGCCTTGATCAAGGCCTCTTTAACCACCAGGGAGCCTCGGGCACAATTGAGAAAGTAGGCGGTCTTCTTCATCAGCCGGAACCGGCGCTCGTCCATCATACCTTTGGTCTGCGGAGTTTCCGGCACGGCCAGCAGAACGAAGTCGCCTCGGGCGATCACCTCGTCGACTCTATCCGGCGGATACACCTCGTCAACGTTGGGCACCGACGGAACCATCTCCGTCCCTATGACGTGCATGGAAAAGCACTTGGCCAGGCGGGCCACCTCACGGCCGATGCCGCCCAGCCCGACGACGGCCAGGGTGCGGCCGGACAGTTCCCCCCCCATGAAACGTTCATAGCGCTGGTGTTTCTGGTTCTCCCAGATCTTATCGTAGCGTTTGACATGGTTCAGCAGAAGCCCCATGACGAACTCGCCGATGGGTATGGCCGACCCGCCGGGGACGTGGACCAGGGGGATCTCCCGGGCTAAAAGGCCCGACTTCTCCCAATGGTCGATGCCCGAGGAAAGGGTCTGCAGCCATTTCAGCCGCTTCATCCGCGGTGTTTCCAACACCAACTCAAAGGCGAGGACGATATCGAACTCTTCCACCATGTCCTGAGGCACCTGGGTGTTGTGGGAGACCGGGAAAATCCGCAGGGAGCCATCGGAAACCCGGTCGGGAAAGCGGTCCCTGACCAGGCCGGCCATCCGCTCCGCCTCGTCCGGGTAAACGATAAGTACATTGGTGACATCCGCCCTGTTCTGCACAAGCATGCACCCCTCTCGCGTTATGGATGATTGACTTCGATCAATCATGACCCCGCCAGAGACGGCCGTCCTGCCACCCTACGTTTCCCGTCAGGATCTCTGGTAAAACATCCTTCGGGTATTATCTGAAATATAACGCGGACAGGATTTTGGAGCAATCGCCAAAAAGGATGGAAACCAGGTGAGGGGCGGCTGACTGGAATTACCCCGGAAGGATTAGAAAAAGGTCACACCATTGCCTCGGTTTTAGTCCAAAACATGATGGATAGCCTACTGGTGCCTTCCAGCCGGCCTAACCGACTGTCTGGTCCCTCGAAAAGACTTCACCGGCATCCCCCAAAACAGCTAATCCTTTTTCCACCCATACTGGCGATTGTAGTGCCGACGTAAAAAATTATAATTTGATATATCCGAAAATTCGCAAAAGGGCTTCTCCCTTTTTTTCCTGGAACGAACCCAAATAGAAGGGAAAACCGCCGGAAAACGATAACTATTCTAGGGAAATCCTTTTCCCCAACCATCGCTAGAGAGGAGAAGCACCGCATGAATTTCGCTGGTTTTGGCCTCACTAATGCCGGAAAATACCCGCACAAAGTGTTTCTGATTGAACGAACCCCTTCGAAAAACCTGCGCCGGACACTTACCTGGAGCGAATTCAATGCCCAGACCAACCATGTAGCCAACTACCTGCAAAAGGACTTGGGGCTTAAAAAGGGCGACTTCGTACTGCAGTTGCAGATGAATAGCCTGGAATGGCTGGTGACTTACCACGCCATTCTTCGGATAGGCGCGGTGGTGGTTCCCCTCAATTTCCGTTTTGCCTCCGCCGATATCCGCTATGCGGCCGAAGTCTGCCGCCCCAAGGCCTTCATCCTGGAAGAGGGCTTTTTACCCAAGGTCGAACCGGTCCGCACGGACATGGACAGCATCCGGCATTACATCTGCCAGGGCGCCGGTGCCCCCGCCGACATGGTCTCCTATGAGGAAATGATCCGGACCGCCCCTGCCTCGGACGTTCTGGTGGAAACTCAAGACGACGACCTCGCTGAGTTGATGTTTACCTCGGGAACCACCGGCCCGCCGAAAGCCGTAGGCCAGGCCCATTCCACGCTTTACAACATAGCCCTCGGCTGCTCTTTGGCCTATAGCGAGGGACACGAAACGGTCTACCTGGCCCCCCATCCCTTTTACCACAGCGGCAGCCTCTTTTTGTCCTTCCCCTCCTACCTGGCCGGCGGCCAGATCGTTATCCTCAAAGACCTCACCGACCCTCGCTGGCTCCTCGAAACCATTGCCGAGGAAAAGGTGAACAACGGGTGGGTAACCGTACCCTGCATGTCAGACTCAATCAGCGCCATCAAACGAGGAGACATCGACATCCACGACTTCGATTTTTCCCACGTCACCGGCAATATCGTCATCGGCGCCCAGCCGGTCCCCTATTCCCTCTTCCGGGACATGAAAGACATCTTTCCTTTTAAAACCGGCAACATCTACGGCATTACCGAGGGTGGCGGCGGGGGCAGCTTCAACCTGTACGACGAGGATGTCCTGGAGCGCCCCGGTTCCATTGGTAAACCCACCTTCAATACAGCAGCGCGCATCGTGGATGAACAGGGCCGGGACGTACCGGCCGGTACGGCGGGCGAACTCCTTCTCAAGGGACCCCGGGTAATGCAGGGATATTTCCGCAATCCCGAACTGACCGCCCAATTCGTCACGGACGGCTGGCTGCATACCGGCGACCTGATGAAAGCCGACGCCGACGGTTACGTGTACATCGTGGACCGCAAAAAAGACCTCATCATCCGGGGCGGGGAAAACATCTTCCCGCTGGAAATCGAGGAAGTGCTGCACCGCCACCCCAAGATCACCGACGTGGCCGTGATCGGCTATCCCCATGAACGCCTGGTGGAAATAGCTTGTGCCATCGTCCAACTCCACCCCGGTCAGTCCATGGCGGAAGAGGAAGTGGTGGAGTTCTGCAAGGAACAGGGCCTGGCCCGGTACAAGTGGCCGGAAAAGGTCGTCTTTGCGCCGGTGCTGCGCAACCCCACCGGCAAGATCCAGAAATTCCTCCTGCGGGAACAGTACGCTGGCACCAGGAGCGCCGTGTACCATCCCGACCGTTCTGATAGTAAGGAGTGATGGCTGTGGCTTTTTACGACTGGGAGGCCGAGACCCTGCCCCTGGAGGTGTTGCGTGACCTCCAACTGGAAAAGTTCCGCACCCAGATGGCCCGGGTTTTCCGGAACGGTTTCCTGAGCGAGCGCTACCGGTCCGTCGGTCTGGCCCCCGGCGACATCAAGACCTGGGACGACGTGGCCCGGGTACCTTTCCTCACCAAGGCCGACCTGCGGGAGAATTACCCCACCGGTCTTCTTTCCGGTGCGATGTCCCGGGTGGTGCGGGTCCACCTCACCTCCGGCACCACCGGCGTACCCGTGCCGATGGTCTACACCAGGAACGACATCGAGGTTTGGAGCACCTGCATGGCCCGCAGTTTCACGGCCGGCGGCCTGACCGCCGACGATGTCGTCCAGCAGGCTCACGGCTACGGCCTTTTTACCGGCGGCCTGGGCTTCCACTACGGTCTGGAGAGGGTGGGCGCCTGCGTCATACCCACCGGGGCCGGTGGCAGCGAGAAGCAACTGCGGATCATGCGGGAATGGGGAACCACCGTGTTCACCGGCACCCCCACCTATGCCCTCCACCTGGGAGAGATCGCCCTGGAAAAGGGTATCGATCCGGCCCGCGACCTCCAACTGCGCCTGGGGTTTCACGGAGGCGAGCCGTGTTCGGACGAAATGCGCCGGCGTATCAATGAACGACTCGGCTACACCGCCCACGGCGGGGGCATGCGCCGCTGCTACGGCCTGACCGAAATGGGCGGCCCCATGGCCATGGATTGCGAATACGTCACCGGCATCCACCTCTGGGGCGACCACTACCTTATGGAGGTGCTGGACCCGCTGACGCTCAAGCCCGTGGGACCCGGGGAGCCTGGCGAGCTCGTATTGTCAAACCTGAGCTTCGAAGCTATGCCCTTCCTGCGCTACCGGACCGGGGACCGGGTCACCGCGACGGAGGAGAAATGCCCCTGTGGACGCACCCACCCGCGCATTACCCGTTTTCTGGGGCGGGTGGACGACATGCTGCTGGTCAGCGGGACCAACGTCTTCCCCAGCCAGGTGGAATACGTCCTTTTGCAGCACGGCGAACTGAGCGAGCACTGGCAGATTGTGGTCGGCGAGCGCAAGGGACTGCATACGCTTAGAGTACAGGTGGAATCCCAGCCCGGGATTGAACCGGACGGCAGCCTGCTTTCCCTGGTGGAGAAAAAGCTCAAAGAATTCCTGGGTATCTCCTGCCGGATCGAGTTGCAGGAGTGCGGCACCCTGCCCCGCTTCGAGGGCAAGGCGGTCCGGGTGGTGGATGAGCGGTCCGGCCAATAGGTCTAACGGAGGATGGATGGAAGGGAGGTGATGGACCGGGCGTCCGTATTGATCGCGACTTCTCACCGCGGCCGGACGGCCGGAACGAAAGAGTAAACTGGACCTGGCATCCTGAAAACCAAAATCAAATTAAAGGGGGGTTTCATGTGACACACCACGAGGAGTCATTACAACCGGACAGTTACCGCTGGGTTATGTTGGTCTTATATAGTTTGATGGCACTCGGTATCTGGACCTCCTGGTTCGCCCAGGCTCCCCTGCTGGAGGGGTACTGGGGCGCGGTCTTCCATATCGGCGCAGCTACCTCCAACCTGCTCCTGTCCCTGCCCGGCCTGGTGGCCATTTTCCTCGGCATAAGCACCGGCCGCTGGGTTGACACCGTAGGGGTACGGAAAATGCTGAGCCTCGGCGCGCTATTGGCCGTGGTCGGCTTCGGACTCCGGCCCCTGTTCGTAACCTCCTTCGTCACCCAGGCGGTCCTCACGACCGTCGCCGGGTACGGTCTGGCCATCCTGACCGCCTGCCTGCCGCCCACGATGCTGCAGTGGTTCGGCCACGAAAAAGGCCACACCTTCATCGGGATAGGTGCCGCATCGTACTTCATCGGCGGCGGACTGGGCATCATAATCACGGCCAACCTCGTCGGCGCCCCTCCCTGGACTCCCGCCAAGGTGGCGGGGGCGTTCTGGGTCTGGAGTATCGTTATGCTGGTGGTAGCCGTGCTCTGGTGGCTTTTCTCCCGCGACAAGGCTGCCCCGTCTACGGCCGAACAGGCCTCCTTCGGCACCGAATTTAAGAACGTCATGAGTACCCCTTCGGCCTGGATCAACCCGTTGCTGGCCATCTTCAACGGCGGCACCACCGTGTATGTGATGGGCTTCCTGCCCTTGACGATGGTCGTCCTCTACAAGATGTCGCCGCCGCAGGCCGGAACGGTCGCCGGCCTCTACCCCATCGCCATGGGCGTGGGCTTGGCCGTGCTGCCGCCCCTGGCCGGTAAACTGGGCAAGAAGGGGGCGGGCCTCCTCTTTACCGCCATTGCCCTAATCGCCTGGCTCGTGTACATGTTCGTCCACTCGTGGACCATCAGCGGGTTGATCGTCTTCGCCCTGATCCTGGGCTTCTTCTTTGAGGCTCCCTGGGCCTTGGGCGTGGCCATCCAGACCTCCCTGCCCGGCGTCACCCCGCGCAACCACGGTGTGGCGAGCGGCGTGTGGACCGTGGCGACCAACATCGGCGTATTCTGCCTCCCGCTGATTATGGGTGCCGTCTTCGACGCCTTCAAGATTCCCGGCGGCATGTGGGTGATTGTGATCGGCTACTTGATCTCCTTCATAGCGTTGGCCCTGGTAAAGGAGAATAAAGCCTAGGCTACCGAAATTGTCCCCCGGACCAAAACTCCGGTAGGTGAAAGGCTCCCGGCTCATCCCGTGGCTTTCGTCGCTCATGCGGCGAAAGCCACGGCCACCACCGGGATTCTCGCTCCAACAAGTGCCAATTTCCGCTGACATTCAATTTTCAAGGAACTGGCCCACAGAAGAATATGGCTGTCGCCAAAGGCGCCGGATTTACGGTGCTCCCACTCGTCGGCGGTTCCGCTAAACGATACCGTCGCTTATGGGAGTCCGCCGGCCGGGAAAAGGAGGTTAAACCCCTTGCATCATAACAGTCCCTACTGGAACCCGCTCCTGGAGACCATGCCCCGCGAAAAGCTGAAAGACCTCCAACTGGTTAAGTTTCAACGCATCCTGCGCTGGGCCTGGGAGAAATCGCCGCTCTACCGGCGGCTTTACGACGAGGCAGGCCTGGAGCCCGGTGACATAAGGACCTGGGCCGACGTGGCCCGGGTTCCCACGTTGGAAAAGGAGCATTACCGCAGCGCCCAGGCCAAGGAGCCCTGGCCCTACGGCGAGTCGCTCTGCGTACCCTTAGACGAGGTTACCGTCTATCATCAGACCAGCGGCACCACCGGACAGCCTGTCTACCAGCCCGACACCTGGCGCGACTGGGAGTGGTGGACCGAATGCTGGTGCTACATCATGTGGGCCATGGGTTTCCGCAACACCGACCGGGTCTTTTTACCCTTCGGCTACAACGTGTTCGTGGCCTACTGGGCCGGCCACTACGCGGCGGAGAAGCTGGGCTGCGAGGTGGTCCCGGGGGGCGTCCTGAACACCGCCGAGAGACTCCTCAAGATGCAGGAGCTTCGGGTCAACGCCTTCATGGCCACCCCCACCTACGTACTCGGTATGGCCGAAGTCTGCCGCAATAAGCTGGGCATCGACCCCTTAAGCCTGGGTATCCAGCGCATCCTGTGCGCGGGCGAACCGGGCGCCAGCGTCCCGTCCACCAAGAGGCGGATGGAGGAGGCCTGGGGGGCGGACGTTTACGACCACATAGGGGCCACCGAAATCGGCGGTTGGGCCTATGAGTGCACGGCCAAACCGGGCGGCACCCATGTCAACGAGGGCATGTTCCTGGTGGAACTGGTCGATCTGGAGACCGGCCTCCCCGTCGAGGAACCTGGCCGGCTGGGGCGGATAGTGATTACCGCCTTCGACCGGTTGGCCCAGCCCTGTGTCCGCTTCGATTCCAAGGATGTGGCCATGTGGGCCGAAGATTGCACCTGCGGGCGGACCTTCCGCGTACTCAAGGGTGGCATCCACGGCCGCACCGACCATATCACCAAGGTCAAGGGCGTGCTCTTTTCACCAACCAGCGCCGAGGAAGTGGTACGCGACATCCCCGAACTGGCGGATGAATTCGAGCTGATCGTCCAAAAAAAGGGCGACATTGACGAGGTTACCTTGAAGGTAGAACTACTGCCGCATTGTTCGGACCTGGAGGCTGAGGTCCGGGAGAAGCTGGGCCGGGATTTCCGTATGAAGACCAACTTAAACTGCCACCTGGAGTTTCACGCCTTCGGCCAACTGCCCCGCTACGAAGTAAAGGCGAAGCGCTTCAAGGACCTGCGCAAGGACAACCACTGAGGGAGGAAAGATCAAATGTCCGACCGTCAATCAGAAGACGCCGCAGTCGTGCAAACCATATTGAAGATCAAGGAAGAGGTTCTAAAATTAAGGGAGATGGCGGGTCATCTGCCTTGCGTCGACCGCAACTGCGAGCGGCTGCTGTCCAGCGTGGCCATGCTGGAGCTGGATGTCGTCGATGTCTGGACCTTGTGCCCCGACCAGTCCCGCGAGTCCGCATAGATCGCTACAGGGGGGAAATACATTGTACGGACCGAAGCCGCTCACCGGGGAAATAAAAAAAGCAGACAGTCCTTACTGGAATCCCATTTTAGAGACCCTGCCCCGGGAAAAACTGCGGGCTCTCCAGTTGGCCAAGTTCCAGCGCATCCTGCGCTGGGTCTGGGATAAGTCCCCGCTCTACCGGCGTCTTTATGACGAGGCCGGCCTCGAGCCCGGCGATATCAAGACCTGGGAGGACCTGGCCCGGGTGCCTATGGTGGAAAAGGAGCACTACCGGCTGGCCCAGGCCAAGGATCCCTGGCCCTACGGGGATTCGCTCTGCGTGCCCCTGGAGGATGTCACCGTCTACCACCAGACCAGCGGCACCACCGGCCAGCCCGTCTTCCAGCCCGAAACCTGGCGGGATTGGGACTGGCAAAGCGAGTGCTGGTCCTACATCATGTGGGCCATGGGTTTCCGCAAGACCGACCGGGTGTTCATACCCTTCGGCTACAACATCTTCGTGGCTTACTGGACCGGGCATTATGCGGCGGAGAAGATAGGGTGCGAGGTTGTCCCGGGGGGCGTCCTGAACACGGCGGAGAGAATCCTCAAGATGCAGGAACTGAGGGTCAATTCCTTCATGGCCACCCCCACCTACGTGCTTAACATGGCCGAAGTCTGCAAGAACAAGCTGGGCATCGACCCGGCCAGCCTGGGCATCAAGCGCATCCTGTGCGCGGGTGAACCGGGCGCCAGTGTCCGGGCCACCAAGAAACGGATCGAGGAAGTCTGGCAAACGAACGTCTACGACCACATCGGGGCCACCGAGATCGGCGGCTGGGGCTACGAGTGCATGGAAAAACCCAGCGGCCCCCACGCCAACGAGGCCATGTTCCTGGTGGAACTGATCGACATGGAAACCGGCGCCCCCATCGAGGAACCCGGCCGGCTGGGCCGGGTGGTTATCACCACCTTCGACCGGCTGGCGCAGCCCTGTGTCCGCTTCGATTCCAAAGACGTGGCCATGTGGGGGGCGGACTGCACCTGCGGACGGACCTTCCGCATACTCGAAGGCGGCATCCACGGCCGTACCGATCACATAACCAAAGTCAAGGGCGTACTCTTTTCCCCCACCAGCGCGGAGGAAGTGGTGCGCGATATTCCCGAACTGGGCGACGAATTCGAACTGGTGGTCCAAAAACGCGGCGATGCGGACGAGGTCATTCTGAAAGTGGAGCTTTTGCCCCACTGTTCGGACCTCGAGGTGACCGTCCGGGAGAAACTGGCCCGGGACTTCCGTATGAAGACCAACTTGAATTGCCACCTGGAGTTTCACCCCTTCGGTCAGTTGCCCCGCTACGATGTAAAAGCCCGGCGCTTCAAGGACCTGCGCAAGGACGGCCACTGACCACGAACCGGAAGATGCGGCTGCCTGGGACAAATCCGGATAAAGCAGGAAGGCGGAAGACGGCGGAGAGCCTACCGTGCGTCGACCGCCTTCTTGAGGAATATTGCATAACGCACAGGGAGGGTTGAAAATGGCCGGATCCCAACCGCTCACCCAGGATGAAAAGCAACATTACCAGGCCCTAAACGAAGACAACCTGGCCTTTTTGCGCCACCGCTACAACCTTGTCAACCGCTGGGTCATCGCCGACCTGACCCGGCGCAGCTCCTACCGCTATCCCGGAAAGCCCGCCCTGGTCATGGACGGTCGCTCCCTCACCTACCGGGAACTGGAGGAACATGCCAACAGGGTGGCAGGCGCCCTGCTCTCTCTGGGTCTGCAAAAATATGACCGGGTGGCCATCCTGGCCCACAACACCCTCCACCACGTTCTGACCTGGCTGGGCACGGCCAAGGCCGGCGGCATCTACCTGGCCATCAACTACTTGTTGCGCGGAGCAGATATAGCCTATTGCATCAACCATTCCGAAAGCACCGTCTTCATCGTCGAAGACTCCCTCTATCCGCTGGTCAAGGACGTCATGGCCGCCATGCCCGGGGTCAGGAAGTTCATCTGGTCGGATCAGGGCAGTGGTGAGCCGGCCCCGGCGGACATGGAGAGCTTCGACGCCTGGTGTGCCGGTGAGAGCGCCGCCACCCCGGAAGTCCACCTGTCCATTGAAGACCCGGTGCAGATGACCTACACCAGCGGCACCGAGTCGCTGCCCAAGGGCGTCATCCTAACCAACCAGGCCCTTATGTCCCAATACATGAGCTGTATCGTGGACGGCCAGTACACGCCGGAGGACGTCAACTTAAACGCCCTGCCCGTATTCCACTGCGCCCAGCGGGATGTCTTCCTGACCCCGTGCTTGTGGCTGGGCGCCACCAACATCCTGTTGCCGCAGGCTTCGCCCCAGGCCATCCTGGCCGCCGTGGAAAAACACCGGGCCACCATGCTGTTCGCCCCGCCGACGGTCTGGATCGCCCTAATCCACCATCCCGACTTTGACCGTTACGACCTCTCTTCCATCACCAAGGGTTATTACGGCGCCTCCATCATGCCGGTGGAGGTCCTGAAGGAACTGCAAAGGAAACTGCCTAATTGCCGCAATCTGTATAATTACTACGGACAGACCGAACTTTCCCCCTACCATACCATGCTCAAGCCCCAGTGGCAGATCGCCAAGGCCGGTTCCGCCGGCCAGGCCGGCTTGAACATGGAGACCAGGATCGAGGACGAAAACCACGCGCCCATAACCACAAACGGCCTACCCGGGGAAATCTGCGGCCGGGGCCCCCACACCCTGCTCCTTTACTTCAAAGAGCCGGAAAAGACCGAGGATGCCCTGGCCCACGGCTGGTTCCACAGCGGCGACATCGGCGTCCTGGATGAGGACGACTTTATCACCGTGGCCGACCGGAAGAAGGACATGGTCAAGACCGGGGGCGAGAACGTGGCCAGCCGGGAAGTGGAAGAGGTCATCTACGGCGACCCTCGGGTCTTGGAGGTGGCCGTCATAGGCCTGCCCCACCCGGTCTGGATTGAGGCGGTCACCGCGGTGGTGGTCCCCAAAGAGGGACAAAAAGTTACCGCCGCAGAGGTCATGGATCTCTGCCGGCAGCACTTGGCCCCCTTCAAGGTTCCCAAAGGGGTCGTCTTCCTCGACGCCCTGCCCAAGACACCTTCGGGGAAAATATTGAAGCGGGACCTGCGCGAACGGAACAAGAGCCTTTTTGAGCCGCAAAAACGATAACCGCCCGGGACAGACATCAACCTACCAGGCTCCGGCTAACAGGGAGACAATCTTATTTGTCTCCTTTCGTTTGCCACTCCAGAAGGAGCTTTTCATGACTGTCCCCAAGCATCTCAACCCATCTGAGCATTTTCTCCCCTCAGAGCCAGCAAAGGGTCGCGCGGCAAAAGGGTAAAAATAATCTTATCACCCTCCAAAGTCGCGGCGAACCGTTGGCCTGCCCTCAAGCCGGCTTTGCCACGAATCTCTGCCGGTATTACCACCTGGCCCTTTCGGAAAGGGTGGTCCTTAACATGGCACATTCCTACCTCCGGGTTTGCAGTTTTGTTATCAAAGCGCCTGTGCTGGACCAATCCGTCCAGAGCAGACTTAATATTCTCACCATCAAGATAATACAACAAGACCTCTGCCGAGTTGTTTGCCTTGATGTCATTGTCAAGGGCTTTTTTACGCAACCTAATATCGTCAGTTAGTAGCACTGCCTTTCGAATGCCAGAGAAAGAACGCTGTCATCTACCACTGATAGTCCCCTTGTCTTGAGATAGCTCTTAACCTTGACGATTTTTATCAGTGGCAATTTCGGCAAAAACACTTCCCGGCCGATCAAGAAAGCATCAGCATAACCAAGATTCAGACCAGTTTCAATTACTTACCTATAAACTTCTTCGAGGCACATCGCAGGCCCAGGCAGGCTTCTGATTAATCACAACAAGTTGATCTTGGCCAATGAAATAAGAAAAGAAGAATCTAATACATAAGTTATTATAGTAATCACCTGCCCAACTACAACAAAGGCCCCTTACCGTACCATAATATTGCTTAATATTGTACCATGTCCTGCCAGGAAAACCAATCCACCCAAAGGCTGCCTGTCGCCGGTGTCTATCCTATGGGTTTATTGCTATTGACCCCGGCCCGCACCGCAATCAGTTCCGCCACTATGCTCACGGCTATCTCCTCCGGCGTTTCCGCGCCGATCGCAATCCCAATGGGTGAATGGACCCGGGCGAGTTCGCGGTCAGACACCCCTTGTTCCCGCAGGGCCCGGTAAATTTCCTCCCGCTTGCGCCGGCTGCCGATCATGCCGATGTAGCCGGCCTGCGTCTGCAGGGCCTGTTCCAGCACGGTGAGATCGTGCCGGTGACCGCGGGTGACGATGACCAGACAACTATCCTGGGAAATCTCCAGTGCGGCCAGGCAGCCGGCAAAACCGGCCGGCTGGATCAGTTCGTCGGCGCGGGGAAAGCGGGCGGCGGTGACAAATTCCGCCCGGTCGTCCAGGACCACGGTGCGGAAATTGACCATGGCGGTCAGTTCGGCCAGCTTTTGGGAAACATGGCCGGCCCCGAAGATATATACGGAGCCGGACCTGCCGATGGTTTCCAGGAGAAACTTTTGCTCCTCAACCGTCACCACCACCGGCCCCGGGTCACGGCCGCAACGCAGGATCTCCTCCCGCAGGGTTGCCGGAAAGGTTGTGCCGGCCTCCTGTCCGCCGGAGGTTAAAAGGCATTTGGGCAAAGACCCGGCCGCTTCCCGGTTTCCCGGCAGTTGGGTAATCAGCCAGGCCTTTTCCCGCTGCTGGATACAAAGGGCGGCCAGCCGGCCTATCTCCAGGCTGTCATCCAGGCGGGGAGACCAGAGTTCCACCAGCACCTCCATGTTGCCGCCGCAGATCATGTCCATGCTTTCGACGTTCCTGCCGGTTAGGCTGAAATATTTGAGCACCGGACGGGAGGTCTGAAAAACGTCCCGGGCCAATTCCAAAACCTGTCCTTCCACCAGGCCGCCCCCTATCGTGCCTACCAGGGAGCCATCCCGGCGCACCAGCATCTTGGCCCCGGCCGTTCTGGGTGCCGAACCGTTCTGGTTGGCGACGGTAGCCATGACCACGTCTTCCCCTGCGGTCAGAATAGCGGCACAATCCGCGTAAAGGTTTTCCATATCTACACACCTCCCGAATCTGTTAAGACCAGCCGGTACCAACAATGTCGTTATTCTTCTCTCCCGGGCCGGCAATTCCCTTTCCGCCGGTATAACAGGCTTGCGGCGTACGGCCTGAAAGTCGGAAGATGAAAATGACATATTAGGAAGACCGGACCACCACGTGTGGCCCGGTCTTCCTCTGCTTCCACCGTTTTTTTGTGACCGGAAATCAATCTTGCTAGGCGCCGAAGTCGTTAGACGGCGTGAGACTTTCCGCCGGTGGAGGCACTTCAGGAGTCCGGTGACATCCCATGGCGCCACCCAACCCGCCACCCACCACCGCACCCAGGCCTGCCCCCAGGGGACCACCGGCACTCGCTCCTACAACACCGCCGATGGCGGCCCCGGTCATGGCACCAACGTGTCCCGCCCTGGTATTTGTGCAGGGAGTTCGGGCATCCTGCACCATGGCCCCCCAGCCGGACTTGACATTACCGGTCATGCCACTTATGGCGTCGGACGTTTCGCTGATGCCCCGGGAAGTCATTTCGGCCGCCGAATGCAGGCCCTTTCTCAGGGCCGGCAGGGCCACGACGGCACCCAGTCCCACCAGGACCAGCGTCAGCGGCGATGCCTCGGCCAGAGCCTCAGAGGCTGCTTGGAGAATTCTGATTTTCTCACCCCCCTTAAATGGCTTCCCTTTAGTATCTCCCCGGCCCGCCGAAATAATGAACTTAACATTGAGTTAATATTACCGCAAAATTAACCTAACACGTGCAAGGTACAATTGTTCTGGGTACAAAGGAGGCGTTAAGATGGGCGCTGAATCTAAAGTAATTTATAGCAACAAAGTCAGATATTTGTACGCCCTGACCGGCACCCTGAGCGAGGAGCTGAAACAGGAGGCCATCGAAGCATTGGCCGCCGGGGGGCTAGCCGTCATCCGGCAGCAGATCGCCACGGCGTTGGCCGACACCAGGACAGGACTTTCCACCTTAACTCCCGGCCCCGGCGAGGTTAAACAATGGCTGGAAGGTTTTGTGGGGTCAGCCTGTGTGATGGTGGCAGACGAGCTGGCCAAATTATTGTCCGGCAATGAACATCTCCTGAATCCGTACAGCGAATCTGAGTTCATGGATACCCTGAACGAAGGGCTGAGGGTCCTGGCCATTGTGCTGACCGAGAGTGTTGATAATGATTTCATGGATCTTTTGCAGGGTTTGTATGCTTCCCTGAGTAAATCGGCCAAACAGTCCCACCGGGTCGACCGCCTGGTGGAGTGGATTTGGGCCCGGGGTGTCGGCCAGATGGCGGTCAATCCCTGGCTGAAGGAAGCAACCCTTAAGTCGCAACCCCACCGGATAGTCCTGAAGATGCTGGGTATAGGGAAGGAACAGGTGGAGGGACGCTGCCGGGCTGAATGGAACACGGTTTTATCCGGCCTTTTGGATCATACTTCCCGCCGGTTGACCAGCGAACTGGCGGTCCTGTGGACGCAACATCTTTACGCGTGCCATGACCGGTACCTGCAGGACATGGGTCGGGTTTTGAGCCGGTTGGGCCGCGAGAGACTCTTTGCCTGAGGCTCCGGAAAGGACAAGGCCGCTGCCATACCTGACTTCCTCCACGGGGCAAGCCCCGTGGGTTTTCTGGCCTGTTTTTCTATAACTGAGTGACCGAAAATACGGCCGGGGTGCAACAGTTTTTTGGAATTGTGCTGCCCCCGGCCCTCAATTTTTTTCATAGGCTTGGCTCAACTGGAAATAATGTTAGCTACGACTTTTTGGTTGAGGTGAGCCGTTTGACTTTAGAGCAGCCACAGGAAGGAATGCGGGTACTCCATTACCTTCCGGGGCGGTTGCGCCTGCATGTACATGCCTTGTTGCGGAGAGATGGTCTCGCCGCTTTTTTGTCCCGTGAACTGCCCTCATTGCCCGGCGTAGTGATGGTCGGGGCTGACGCCCGTTCCGGTAATATCCTGATCTGTTTTGACCCCGGTGCAATGGGAAGCGCCCCTTTGCTCCAGGCGATAGGCCGGATGGTAGATGCCTGGCGTGCTACGGATGTTCCCGGAGCCAACAGGGGCGGTAGCAAGGCCGGCTCCGGGCCGGGCCGGCAGCGGCGGGAGGAAAAGCGGTCCGGCGGCACCCTGGTCCCGGACCTGCTGGCCGGCGTCACGGCCGGCCTGGCCTGGTACTGGGGTCAGGGAGTACTTGGCTTCGGCCTCCTTTCCCTGGCCGGTTTAAGCCGCTTCCTCCGCCGCACCGCCGTTCCCCCCGCGGTGGAGCGCAAGATCAACCTTATGGCCGGCCTTGCGGCAGTGGGCAGTGCGGCCATGTACCTGGCCGGCGGACAAAGGCAAAGGGTCCTGGCCGGTCTAATTGCCGGCAATCCCATAGCCACCGGAGCGGCCATCACGGCCACGTGCGCAACAGCCAAGGCTCAGTTAGCCCGGGAGGGAATTTTCGTCCAGGGGACCCACGCCCTGTTCGCGGCGGGAGAGGTGGATACCCTGGTCTTCACCGCCACCAGCCAACTGGCTCCCCTGCAAGGACAGATCAGGGACGTCTTACCGGTGGATCCGGATTACACCCGGGAGGATATTTTCCGCCTGGTGGAGGAGGTCCACCAGGCCGGCAGTCAGTCCGGCCGTCCGGGAGGCAAAACGAATCCCTGGAACCTGAATATGCGCGCCCGTGTAAGGGGGCAGGATATCCGCGTCGGAACGGCTGCTTTTATGAAGGGAGCCCGCGTTCCTTTAAGGCCTGTCAGCCACCAGGCCCGGCGGGTGACTCTCACCGGGGGGGTACCCCTGTTTGTGGCTGCAGACGGTGTCGTGGTAGCGGTCATCGGAGTCGAACAAAAAATCAGTCCTCAGGGTTGGCGGGACTTACAGGGTCTGCGCAGCCTCGGTATCGGAAACCTTGAACTTCTGACGGGGGAGGATGACGATTGGCTCAATCCTCTGACTGTCGGCTCCGCCTTTGACGTTGTGGCGGGCGGCCTGACCGTCGCCGAGAAAGGGCAGCGCATTGCTGCGCTTAAAGCACAAGGGCACCGTGTGGCGGTGGTAGGCACCCACCCGGAGGACGGTCCCGCCCTCGCCCAGGCAGACCTCCCCATCGTAATGGGTAGTTTTGCGCAGGCCGGTTGGGAGCTTGCCCCCGGGGCGGGGCCCGGCCCGGTAACCATGGGCCGGTTGGGCGCCGGCCGAAGCTTGCAGGAATTATTCCTCCAGGGCAAACACCTAAGGGAAGCTTACTTGCAAAACTTCCTCACCACCGTGGGGGGGAACGTGGCCGGTCTGGGCCTGGCCGCCTTCGGCTGGTTGGGCAGCGGTTGGGCTTTTGCCTTCGAGGCCTATGCCCTGACCAGTTCAGCCTACCGCTGGTATAAGTGGCAGGGCCGCCAGACATGGCCGGTCCACCCTTTAACCCGGGCCGAAATCACGGCCACCTCACCACCGAAAAGCGTGCTTTCCCGCCGGTTCGACCCTCCGGCCCCAAGGAACGTTAACCTCAAGCCTCCGGGGCGCGGGCCGCGCCGCATGCCGCGGCAGCCGGTCGTGCCGGGCGCCGTCCGGGCCACCGGCAGTCTGCTGATACGGGATGGCCGGTCGCCTGCGCCCATGGTCTCCCCGGACTGGCACAGTATGACCCCGGAGGAAGTGTTGACCGCCCTGAGTACGAGTGACCAGACCGGTTTAACGGCGACCGCGGTAAGGGAGCGGCTGGCCGGGTACGGTTACAACGAACTGCCGGCCCCTCGCGCCCGTCCCTGGTGGGAGCTTCTTGGGGCGCAACTGGGCGATTTCATGGTTCAACTCCTTCTAGGCGTAGCCGGTATTTCCGCCCTGAGCGGCCGGGGCGCCGATGCCCTGACGGTGGTGGCCATCGTCCTGGCCAACGCCAGCGTCGGCGTCTGGCAGGAGATGCGGGCGGCCCAGTCCCTGACCAGTCTTCAGCAACTGGCCCCGAACCGGGCCAGGGTTTTGCGCAGCGGCCAGCAGCTTGAACTCGCCGCCCGGGAGTTGGTGCCCGGAGACCTGGTCTTGCTGGCAGCCGGTGATCTGGTACCGGCCGATTTGCGCCTGCTGGAGGCGTTCAACCTGGAAGTGGAGGAAGCGTCCCTGACCGGGGAAACGCTGCCGGTCCTCAAGAACGTGGCCACGCTCCCGGTGCCGACGCCCCTGGTAGAACGCACCGGGATGATCTATGGCGGCAGTTGCGTGGTCCGCGGCCGCGGTCTGGGTGTGGTTGTGGCTACCGGGCTGGTCACCGAAATGGGCGGCATTGCCCATTCCCTGCAGGACCACAGCCGCAGTATGACCACCCTGCAGCTCAGCATGGGTGAATTGGGAAAACAGATGGCTTACGGCTGTCTGGCGGTCAGCGCCCTCATTTTCGGCCTTGGCCTTGTGCACCGGCAAGGCATCTTTAACATGTTTGTTACGGCGCTCAGCCTTGCCGTGGCGGCCATTCCCGAAGGCCTCATGCCCATGGTTACCATCGGCCTGGCCATGGCCGTCTACCGCATGAGCCGCCGGGCCATGGTGGTACGGCGTATGACCGCGGTTGAAACCCTCGGCTGCGTTACCACGATCTGCGTGGACAAGACCGGTACCCTCACCAAGAACGAAATGACGGTGCGGGAGATCTATGCCGGCGGATGCCTGTGGCTGGTGACGGGAGAAGGATATGCCCCGCAGGGCGAGTTCCACCTTCAGGAAGAGAGAACCGCCGGCCAACCCGCCTTGCCGGGCGACCGTGAGCCTGGCGACAGCCCGGCCAGGAATGATCTCAACCACCTTCTAATGGCCGGAGCCCTTTGCAATAACGCCCGCTTGCAGTGCGGCCGGGGACGGCAGGAGAAAGGCACCCCACGCCGTGCCGGCAAAGGGCAAACATCCCGTAATGAATGGTACATACAGGGTGATCCCACGGAAGGAGCCTTACTGGTTGCCGCGGTAAAGGCGGGATTGGGAGACGGGGGGGCACCCGCGACAGCGGGTCCGGACGGTCTAACCCGCGTGGCCGAAGAGCCTTTTGAAGCCCAGGACCGGCAAATGGCAGTGGTTTATGAAAATAGCGCCGGCGAGCGGATGCTTTTCGTCAAGGGAGCCCCGGACCGCATTCTGCAACGCTGTACCCGCTACAGGAGGGAAGGTGAGATTTGGCCCCTGGAGGCCGGAACCAGGAGCAATATCATTGGCGTGAATGATGTTATGTCGGGCGGGGCCTTGCGGGTTTTGGCCCTGGCCTACAAGCCCCTGACCGGTGACGAGGACTGGCGGGCGGCTGACGACCTGGTCTTTGCCGGTCTAGCCGGTATGCAGGATCCGCCCCGGCCCGGGGTCCAGGATTCCCTGCGTAAATGCCGCCAGGCCGGGGTGGCGGTGATGATGATAACGGGGGACCACCCCAATACCGCCCGGGCCATCGCCCGGGAAATCGGCCTGCTGGACGGCGGCCGGATGCTTACCGGCGACGAATTGGACGTCCTGAACGACTCAGCCCTGGATGCCGTCGTAAAAGAAATCCGGGTCTGTGCCCGGGCTTTGCCTCGTCACAAGCTGCGCCTGGTCAAATCCCTGCAACGCCGGAACCATGTGGTAGCCATGGCCGGTGACGGCGTCAACGATGCTCCGGCGGTCCAGCAGGCCGACATCGGCCTGGCCATGGGTCTAACCGGCACCGATTTAACCAAGGGTGTCTCCGACATGATCATCAGCGATGATAATTTCAACACCATCGTGCACGGCATTGAGGAAGGCCGGGCCGTGTACGACAATATCCGCCACGCTGTCGGCTATCTCCTCTACACCAACGCCGGGGACGTGGTGCTCATGCTGGCGGCGTCCGTCCTGGGTCTGCCCATGCCTCTGGTACCCATTCAGCTCTTGTGGATCAACCTTTCCGGGGACGGTCTGCCGGCCCTGGCCATCATGGCCGATCCACCCCTGGCGGCACAAATGGCCCGTCCCCCCCGTCCCAAGAACGAAAGCATCCTGGCGGGCGGGATGGGCCGCCGCATCGTTACCAACGGCATCTTCATCGGCTTGGCCGGCTTCGCCACCTACTGGTGGGGTTTGCGCCGCTACGGTTTGGGTGTCGCCCGCACCATGGCTCTGGGCTCCCTGGGAGTCAGCCAGTTTTTCCATCTGTTCGACCCCAGTCTCAAGGGCGACGGCACGGGCCACCTGCCGGCCAATAAATACAAGATGGGAGCCGGTCTGTCCGGTCTGGCCCTGATATTGGCCGCTATCTACATCCCCGCCTTCCGAGGGATCTTCCAAACCACCCCCTTGAGTCTGGGTAACTGGGTGCCGGTGCTGCTGGGCGCCGGCGCCGCGCCCCTGGTGAACCGGGCGGTAGGCCAACTGACGGCGGGGGAGAAACGGGACTCCTAATGGAGACCGTCTCCCTGGGGCGCCCTGAACCGGTCTACCCAGTGAACACAGGCAGATGGGCAGTGGAAACCGAAAATACTTTTGGGCACCGTCATAAGAAGAATTTTTACGAAGCCTATTGACTCTCCCCTTAAGGGAGGTTCTAGAATGGATTTCAATCTCCACGTGCGCACAGAGGGAGAAAATATGATCAAGATCGGTGATTTTTCTAACCTAACTAAGGTATCTATCAAAGCCCTGCGGCACTATGACAAATTGAACCTACTTGTTCCCGCCCGTGTAGATGTTACGACAGGTTATCGTTACTATTCAGTTGACCAGATCACAAGACTCAATAGGATTCTCGCATCAAGTTCAAAGAATTACCCCCTGTCAAGGAGATGGCCTGTTTGATCCATAAAGGGCCTAATGAAGAACTTGCTTCCTCGTACAATGTGATCTTAAAATGGATTGCTGAAAATAGTTATGAGATAAGTAGCCCAGGCAGAGAATCCCATCTGAAATGCCCATGGAATGAACCCAACCCGGGCGAATGGGTAACGGAAATCCAGTTACCGGTGCACGAGAAAGGTATGTGAGTTGTAAGTTACATTATAATATAAGAAGAGTTCTGGCTACTCTTTCAGTAAACCGGACTCCCTTCGGCTGAGGTTCCGACTTTCAAAATCAGGCGGTCAGGATTCCCAGTGGTTTTCCCTTCCGTGCAAATGGCCGGGGGCCGGAAAAGCCGGAATATTTTTGGGGCCGGTTTGTGACATAGGTTGGGGCCTGTAGCTACGATCACCGGAATGGGTGAAAAATGGATTAGTTCTCTTGGGTGAGTGCACCCGGCACCCATTGATCACGGCCCTGAATTACCGGGATCCGCGCGGCCAGGAAACGGTACCGGCAACCCTTGGAAAGAAAGCCGGCTGGATTCCCTGGTATGCCAGTCCCTTCCCCGGCAGGAAAGAAGCCGTTACTCGTCGAACGAATAAAACGGTTCCGACAATTGCACAGGGTCAAGTTAATTCCTTGCTCCGAGTTTTCTAACCTAAAGTCCCCTGGGGACCACGGTTTCTAAACCGACAGGGTACGCCTGGAAACGGACGTGCCTCCCGTGTGGAAAGGAGGGGATAGGTAGCCAGGCATGGCTTTGCCCGTCCGCCTGGTTTTTTTTGTTCCATTTTTTGACAGGAGAAAAGGAGAAGAAAGATGCGTAAAAGAGCACTTATATGGTCCCTGGCTACCACATTGGTCCTGACCCTCGTAGCCGGACTGGCCGGTTGCGGGTCCCAGCCAGCCGCCCAGGCTCCCGCTAAAACCACTCTCACCCTTTATGGAGCCGGAACCCTGGCCAAACCCTTCAAGGCGGTAATCACCGCTTTCGAAGCCCAAAACCCCGGGGTGACGTTCCAGGATCAGTACGGGGGTAGCGTCGCCATGGCTAAGAAAATCACCGATTTACACCAGCCGGCCGATCTCCTGGCCGTGGCCGACTACCATGTCATTCCCAAGTACCTGTTCGGCCAAAATGGGAAAAAATCTTACGCCGACTGGTATGCCGGCTTTGCAGCCAACGCCATTACGTTTACCTATACCGCCAAGAGCAAGGGAGCCAGCCAGATTAACGATCAGAACTGGTACCAGGTGCTCGCCCAGCCGGGTGTACAGATCGGCCGCTCCAACCCCGACACCGACCCTTCGGGCTACCAGACGCTGCAGATGCTGCAGTTGGCCGAGCAATACTACAACAAACCCGGCCTATCGAGCTCCATCTTGACAAACGCTCCCAAGACCAACATACGCGACACTGAGACGGAGCTTCTGGGGGCCCTGCAATCCGGCCAGATCGACTACCTGGCCATCTACCGCTCCGATGCCATCCAGAACAAATTGGAGTACTTAAAGCTTCCGGACCAGATCAACCTGTCCAACCCGACCGACGCCGCCGGCTACGCCAAGGTGACGGCAGCCACCAAGAACGGCAACCTGCCCGGAGCACCGATCATCTACGCCATCACAGTAACCAAGGACAGTCCCAACCAGGCCATGGCGGCCAAGTTCGTGGACTTCCTGGTCAGCCCGGCGGGCCAGCAGATCATGAACAACAACGGCTTCCAGGCCCTGAATCCCGCCCCGGCCTTCAACCACAACCTCGCCCCCGCCGATGTCCAGCAGGCTACCACGCCCTGGACCGGGAAATAACCAAGGACAATAGCAAGGGGTGGTCACCGCTGTGACGGCGGTGACCACCCCTTCGTTTCTCCGCCCGCTGTTTCCGGCTGAGGGCCCTTTGGCTTTTTTGCGGCCATTGACAGCGTACGAAATACGGTGTACTTTGGGGCTGTACGCCGGGGAGGGATCTGTTATGCAAACAGCCAAACTGTTCCAGGTTGATGAATGTCAGGCGGTAGTTCTGCCTGAGGAATTCTCGTTTGAGGACGATGAAGTCTATATCGGGCGCATGGGAAAAGCGGTGATCCTACTGCCCAAAGAAGATCTCTGGGATACGTTGATACGAAGCTTGAACATGTTTTCCGATGATTTCATGGATGATAGACAGCAACCTGGGCAACACGATAGAAGATAATCCTTATGATCCGGTTCACGAATTCTTCTATTCTGGACCTAACCTTAACGCGCGATGCAGATTCTGCACCGCCGCCTTCCCCCTTCCCTACACAATGAAAACAAAAATCCAGGCGGCATCCATTACCGGCCCCGCTGCTCCTTCAACACCCCCACCAGCTTTTCCTCGCCGCCCGGTTCCTGTAAAAGAGCCTTGCGGGGTACCCACCGAAGGTGGGTCGTGCCAGACCTGGGGACACTTCTTCCCCTCGGAGCCCACCAGAGCCCGGATGGCCAGGTCGATTTGAATGCGCCCCTACCGAAAGGCCTTGATTTTATTAGATTTTCATCGTGACCTGACGATTGACCTGACTATTTACCTGACGAAGGCAACAACCCCGCGATGCTTACTCCCTGCCGGACCGCGTGGGCATATACTGCTGCCGTGGTGGCGGTGCTGGAATGACCCAGGAAGGCGGACACCGCCGCCAAGGATTGCCCGCCGTCCAGCAGGAGAGAACCGGCTCCGTGTCGTAAATCATGAATGCGCTTATGCTCCAACTTTCATTAGGGCCTTGTTCATGCTTTTACGGACGGCATTATCCCTTAGCACCCGGCCCTCGACATTGAATACCAGGAAGGAATCGTTCAGCGAAACGACCCGGCGTTCTTTCTTGAACACGGCGAGAAGGGTCAGGGTCTCGGCGTCTAGCCTGATCGTGCGTGGGCTGGCCTCCGTCTTGGTGTCGTCCTTCAGAACCCGGCCCCTAACGTCTGATGACCTCTTGATGGTCAGCGTCTCTTTTTTGACGTCGATATCCGGCCACTGAAGGCCAAGGATCTCCGCTCCCAGAACCGCGTAGATACCAATGGCTGCCCCTAACGTGGGTAACACGGAATTTGCCCCTTTTGAGAGCAGCAACCACATCCTTGCCATACACTCTTGGAACTTTTGTCATGAACCGTAACTCACATGAACTTCGTTAATTACCACGTCACTACCCGGTATTGGCAGCCCTTCCTTTTCCAGAGCCTCCAAAAAGCCTTCAATGGCTTCGTGAGCGTGTTCTAATGCCTCCTCCCGGTTTGCCCCTTGAGTAATACACCCAGGCAGTGCCGGTACGGTCACGGTAAATCCTCCACTTTCGTTCTTATTAAGAATCACTTTAAAACTGCGCTTTTGCACAGAATAATCCACCCTTCGCTACAATCTGCCTGGCTATATTTTGCCTGGAATCTGGCCGACAAGCAACCCATTCCCTTTCTTTTTCCTGGACAAGACCTTCTGCACAAACGATTGCCGATCATCTCTGCGGGGCCTTCCGAGTCTTATGTACTTTTCCTGGCCTACCCGTCGCCGAGATTCTCGTAGTTCCCTGGCTCACCCCGGTGGCCAGGCCGCGGGCGCCGGTGATGATCACCGGCGCAGCTCATATACTCGCCCAAGTTGGGCGGCGTCTCCCACGATAGCCGAGTCGGCCGACTCCCGGTACGCCAGCCCGTGCAGTCTCTCGGCCAGCCCATGAAGCAACTTCCCTTGGACAGCGCCAATCCGAGCGGCCGCAGTATCCTGCTTCCGGCTGACGGCGATGGTCTCAAGGTCTGCGGCAGTGGCGACCAGTGCCGACTCCAACAGCGCCCTGTGGCCGCAAGGTAGACTGCGAAGCCACTGAAGCAGTTCCATTTCCATTACGCTGACCGACAGCATATTTACATTTTTCACGGTATCACCCCCCAAACCGACACGGGTATCATTCTACCTCCCGTCCGTATAGGGGTCAACGGTCTGTTTGGGCAACTGTGAGCGGCGGAGCGAGGTGGCGTGGTGCTTGCTATATAATGAACCTCCTCCGGGGGCTTTGTCGCCAGAGTCGAAGCGCGACCGCTGCCACATCCGTCCGTCAAGAAGGGTCTTCCTCCCCTACGCCCCCACCGGAAATTCCGCTTTCCCATAGACTGTCTCCGTGCTTCGCATGGCCTGCCCGCCTAGCAACTCCGGCAGGTCCGAATCGGCACCGGGTAGTGGCTTCCGGCTGATCCCGGTCACCCTAGACAACTGGGTCAAGGAGATTCCCGCCGACAAGCGTTTCTGCCATAGCAGGCCCGCCTCGTCTGCCAGACTGGGCTCGGCCAGCTAAAGTGGTCGAACAATCGGCGCCGACCGTGACCTGCTGTACCGCTAATTTGGGATCTTCTAAGGGTGCATCTTGTTACATTGGTCCAGCTTGCGGAGTAGGGTGGAATGGCTGATACCCAGGGCTTTTGCTGCGGCGCGGACGCTAGTGGAGGCGAGCATAGCATCGCGGATGATCCGGCACTCAACATGAGCCAATTGCTCCCGTAATGATGGGCATTCCTTCACAGATGTCGCCCTAACCAAGCTGGGCAAGAGTTCCACCGAGATACATTCTTCGATTGTGCTCACGCAGAACGACTCGACTAGATTGCGGAGTTCCCGGATGTTTCCCGGAAAAGAATAAGATGTCAGCAGGCCTAATACATCCTCAGAGAAACACTTACTCAGGCTGTATTCTTTACAGAATTGTTCCAAAAAGTAATTCAATAATGGCACAATATCACTTTTATGCTCACGCAAAGGCGGTAATTCGAGGCGAACAACATTCAATCGGTAATACAGATCAGGTCTAAATTTTCCCGATTCAACCATTTTCAAAAGTGAACGGTTCGTACAGGCAATTATCCTTACATCGATCTGCCGAAACCAGCTTCCACCCACCCGTCTGACTTCCCTGTCCTGCAATACCCGCAAGAGTTTTACCTGCATCGTCGGCGGCAGATCACCGATCTCATCCAACAGTAGAGTACCTTTGTCGGACAATTCAATTAGACCCGGATTACCCTGGCGGTTCGCGCCCGTAAAAGCCCCTTGTTCATAGCCGAAAAGTTCGGACTCGATCAACGACTCCGGCAATGAGCCACAGTTGATTTTGATGAATGGCATATTGGATCGAGGGCTTTGACGATGGATCCAGTCGGCAAGGATTTCCTTACCCGTGCCCGTTTCCCCTTCAATCAATACGGTCGTCGGGAACCGGGCGATCAATCGCGCCCTTTCGTACACACCTCTCATTCGGGAGTTTTCGAGAATAATACCTTCCTCCACGCGCAATCCCCCCTGCCCCGGTGGTCCGTTGTATAAATTCTACGGTCTATTGGCGAACCACCTTCCTCCCCTGAAAAAAAAGACATTCATCGGTTGAGCGGCAGGACGGTCTAGAGATAGACCATACAGACCGGATTGAGCGTCCCCCCGTAATGGGAAGAAAACAAAAAAGGCGCTCTCTAAGAGGGTTTCGGGGCGCCGGTCTACCTATGCCGGGCTGGCATCATTTTTGCGTAATATACTGTTTATTGACCATCCGGCAAACACAACCATCGCAGAGGAGGTGACACCGTATGCCCTTGTCCGTTCCCGCCAAGGATTGGCATACCCATATTCACGAGATAATTCGACAGCATCAGATCCACACTGTCCGCGTCTGCATCCAGGACAACTCCAACATTGCCCTTTCACGCTACGTTCCAACGAGGCATTTCCTGGAACACATTACACAAACAGGCTTATCCTTTCCTTCGGCCATATTCTCTCTGGATACCTCCGCCACCCTGCAACCAGCAGCAGGCGACGGATTTGCCGGAGGATTTCCCAGTTGGTTCGTGAAGCCGGACATAGAGACGTTCAGTATTCTTCCATACAACTCAGGGATCTGCAGGGTAATTGCGGATCTGTACGACCAAGAGGGAAAAATTATTGAGTCTTCTCCCCGGCAGGTTCTCAGACGCGTGCTGGAGGAGTATGCCCGGTCAGGTTACCGGATCAAGGGGGCGTTCGAGTACGAATTCTACGTCTTCCACAAGAGCGCCGAAGGAGATCTCAAACCGGTCTGGGAGGGACTGCATTGTTTTTCCGAGGTTAAACAGGCCGAGGTCGAAGACATCATTCACACGGTGGTGAAAGCCCTTTCCGATATCAGCGCGGGACCAGAGGTAGCCAATACGGAATACGGTTCCGGTCAGTTTGAAGTGAGCCATTCCCCCTTCTGGGGTATCCAGATTGCCGATATGGCTTTTTACTACCGTGCCAGTATTAAGGAATCCCTGGCACGCCAAGGCTATCTTGCAACATTCATGAGCAAACCGTTGGAGACTATGAGTGGAAGTGGAGCACACCTGCACCATTCGCTGTTCGACGCGGAGGGTAACAATCTCTTCTTCGACCCGAACCAGGAAGATGGCCTTTCCGATCTTTGCCGTTGGTTCATAGGTGGACAACTAAAACATGCCAAGGCGTTGTGTTGCCTGGTAAATTCGACGATCAACAGTTATAAACGTATACAACCATACTCCTTCGCCCCCACCGAAGTGTCGTGGGGGTATGAGCACAGGAGTGCGATGATTCGTATTCCTCATGCCAGGGGTGACCAGACACGGCTTGAGAACCGGCTCCCCGGAGCGGATACGAATCCCTATATAGCCTTGGCGGCAACTTTGGCGGCCGGCCTAGACGGGATACGGAACCGGACCGAGCCTCCACGGCCCCTGCGAGGGGATGACGGGTATAGCGGAACACACCCCAGCCTGCCGCGGTCACTCTGGGAATCGTTGCAGACCGTCAAGGAAGATCCGTGGGTCAGCGATTCCTTCCACGAAAGATTCTTGCACCAGTTTTTAACCCTGAGGCAATCGGAATTGAACCGTTACCTGCGACATGTCTCGTCGTGGGAAATAAATGAGTACTTGGATGTGATTTAAGGGCTGTGAAGACTATATTACGGGGCCGGTCGCCATGTGGTTGCAGGAGGCTACACGTCACCGCTTTGACCTATGAGAACGGTTTTCTAATCCGCCCTGAATCCTTCTGCTATACAGAAAGGATCGGAAGCGACAACCGTTGCGGCGCTTAATCATCGCCACCTAGCCGCACAGGATGACTATGTTTTATAAAGTTCCTGATCACTTTAAACTGTTGTCCACCGGCATTACCAACACAGGAAAGGGGTATGAAGTTGCGGGTTCCAAAAGACAAGGTGATTTACAACTTCTCGCAGGACAACCCGCCGGTAATGAGAGTTGCCCTGCCTGCCAGTCTTACATTTGAGACGCATGACTGTTTTGCCGGACAGATTAAATCGGCTGACGACACCCTGGCTTTTCTAGATTTCACCAAGGTTAATCCTGCGACCGGACCGGTTTATCTCGAAGCAGTCCGCCCGGGGGATGTGCTTGCCATACACGTCAGCGACATCCGAGTTTTTTCGCCCGGAATCATGGTGGCTTTGCCAGGAGCCGGCTTATTGGGTGAGCTCGTAACGATCCCGGAAACAAGACTTCTGAACATCTCCGACGGGCATGTTCACTTCGGCAAACTGCACCTGCCCCTTGCGCCCATGATCGGTGTAATCGGAGTAGCTCCCGACGGTGACCGCGTGCCATGCGGTACCCCGGGCGCTCACGGAGGAAACATGGACACCACGCTTATTACGGCAGGCAGTACTTTATTTCTACCGGTCCAAGTAGAAGGCGCCCTGCTGGCAATGGGTGACCTGCACGCCTTGATGGGTGATGGCGAAATCATGGTCAGCGGAGTCGAAGTGGCCGGTGAAGTAGACGTGACGTTGACCAAGGCAGAGGGATGGAAACTGGAACATCCGCTAGTGATTACCCCTCACAGGGTGGCAACCATCTCTTCAGCGCCCACCCTTGACGAAGCCGCCGAGATTGCCACCCGGCAAATGGCACAATTGGTCCAGAATTGGACCGGTTTTACCCTAAACGAAACGGGCATGTTTTTGAGCGCTACGGGACATCTCGAAATATGCCAGGCGGTGGATCCCCTAAAAACGGTGAGGATGGCCCTCCCCCGGGCCCTTCTCAGACAATTGGGTGTTGCCGTGGCCTTCTAATCCGCAATAAGCACTACGGATAGTCTCTGTTCTAACTGATGAAAGCCCGACGTTCTACCAAGCAGGCATGCTTGTAGATAAATGCTGTGAGAAGGGGGGTAACCGTTGCACCTCGACAGCGATTAGCCACAAGACATCATATCTTATGAATTTAATGAGTAGGGAGGACGAAACATGGATACCAAGCTCCACCAAAATAACCTGTCCTATCTCGAAGCTATGGCAATTTCAGTAGCAATCATGGCTCCTACTGCGGCCATGGCGCTAAATGGCTCGTTGGCCGCTAGTATCGCGGGAACGGCGGTACCGTTAACTTTTCTTTTAGCCATGATTACCATCGGACTGGTTTCCTATGCGTTTATTCAGTTCAATAAGTATGTTTCGAGTAGCGGATCAGTGTATGCCTTTACGGCAGCCTCCTTGGGCCCTAAAGTGGGCTTCTTGTCAGGTTGGTGTCTCTTATTTACCTATTTAATGTTTACCGCAGCGTCGTCTGCTGAAATAGGTGCGTTCTTTCAAACTTTTCTCGGTGATCTGGGAGTCAACATAGGTTGGTTTCCAATAGCAGTATTATGCGCACTTATCATATGGACCCTTTCCTACATGGATGTAAGAGTCAGTGCGCGCCTAATGCTTACCCTAGAAGGAATATCGGTAATTCTGATATTGATTCTTACTGCTGTCATTCTGGGTCGTGGCGGTGCAACCCACCACCTTACGGCATTCCCGCTTACCCTTGGTCACAACAGTTTTTCTACCGTAGCTCTGGCTAGCGTTTTTGCCTTTCTCTCATTTGCCGGGTTTGAGGGCGCCTCGAGTCTAGGCGAGGAGACCAAGGATCCCACGAAAGCGATTCCCATCGCCATAGGAGCGGCCGTATTTCTTACGGGCATTTTCTATATTTTGGTAAGTTATGCCCAATCCGTGGGATTCGGAATGAGTGATTCAGGAGTAAAGGCATTTGCATCATCTTCGGCACCACTAAGCGATCTGGCCAAGACCTATATGTCTACGGCGTTCGCAGCCATGATAATGTTTGGCGCAGCCATATCGGCGTTCTCAAGCGCATTAGGGACTGCAACAACAGGATCCAGGTTGCTTTATTCTATGGGCCGTGACGGATTTGTAAGCTTAAAGTTGGGAAGTGTACACCATAAGTTCCGTTCGCCGTATATAGCATTAGCAGTGGTCATGGTAATAGCATTGGTCTTAATGTCAGCATTATCCGGGCATGCTGGCACGGATGTCTTTGGATATCTGGGGACCATAGGTGTATTGTCTCTGTTGCTGGCCTATTTAACAACTAATATAGGGGCAATCGCATATTTCACTAAAAGACGTTTACATAGCGTAACGCTCTTTACCGTACCAGTTTTGGCCGTTATCGCGCTGGGGTACACATTATATTCCAACGTTTTCCCAACCCCTCCTGCACCCTACAATTACTTCCCATATATGGTTATAGCATGGATCGTTGTAGGTGGTCTAATTGTGTTCCTCAGCCCTAATCTCGCTCACAATATCGCAAGACGGTTTGTGGACGAGAACGATATTTCCACAGATTAGTTGGTTCCGTCCTTTAACCGTCTTGCAAAGACTTGGTAATTAAGAATAATTCCCGGAGCATCAAGGAACTTCTGATTAGGGCCGCAGATAGCCCGACAACCAGAAGTTCCTTGGGTTATCGTGACGAAGCTACCATGTTTTCAAATAATGGAGACAAAAAAAGAAGGAGGGTAAAACATGCAACTCCTTTCCCTTGAAAGATTGGGTGCAGCAAACCGGCAGACCAGCTTCGTGTCTGCTTTTAACTGGGTAAATGGCCTAATAAAACATGGAATACCAGTTTACCAATCTATATACAATATTTTTATTGAAACATCGCGTTATCCGGAGGGCCACATTTTTCCGGCAGGAACTTTGCTCTTGGACACGGACGAAGATCAGCCCACTAATCTGGTTATTGACGGAATCAGCAAGTTCGAATTGGTGGCATCTTCGTTTCGTAAGCTCGCGTTACCTAACCGCATAGGCATATATAACGGTTTGAATAGTGCGCCTTTCTGTTTCGATCCCTATAAGAAGCTATTGGATACCTACGGCATTGCGGCCACCGAACTGAGAGACCAGGACATACGTGAGGGTGCCCTTGAAAAATGCGACCTGCTTATCGTACCCGGTGGCCCCGATGCGGGTGAGTCTTACTATGCAGGATTAGGGCAGAAGGGCATGGATGCCATCGCCCAGTTCTTGGTAAAGGGTGGCACATTTTTGGGTTCCTGCGCCGGAGCTTACCTACCCTTGACACCCAGGTCGGATTCTCCAGAGGATAGGATGTGGCTGAACGTGGTGCCTGCCACCGATCTGTCTGGTCTGGACTACTGGCGCACGGGAGCCGGTTTCGTGAGAATCTCACTGGAAATTGCTGACCATCCGGCAGCCTTCGGCCTAGCTTACGGTCACCCAAGTACCATTGACGTAATTTACTGGGAGGGTCCGGTCTTCCATACCACCAGCGACAACATACGGGTATTGGCGAGATTCAGGGAATTTCTGTCGTCCGGTGCACAGAAACCCGAGTGCCCCCTGAGCGGAAACCAATGCGCTACTGATTGCCTGGCGTGGAGCAACCCTTTGACTAGGAAGCGGTTCAACGAACACATGAAGGATCTTCCTGCCGCAATCGAGGCTTCTTGGGGAGACGGCAGGCTGATTCTGTTCTCGTTCCATCCTGAATTCGGTTCCCCTTATAGCGCCTGGGGTGGAAGCGTAACGCATTTGTTTGTCATTAACTCGATATATGATTTGAGTACTTGAGCGGTTTCGGATTATATAATCTGCCTCCAATCCCCGATTCCGTTCCATGCTACCCTGCACGGGGGGCGATTTGTCTGGGTAGGGCATATTCTTTGTTTCCAAAGGCTTCGCGTCTGCGCCAAGTGGTCCACCACCTAAGCCAGTATCGACACCAACTTGCCGAATGTAGCCACCCGACGAGGCCCTTAAGCCCCCACCGGAAACTCCGCTGTCCCCCACACTTCCTCCGTGCTCCCCATCGCCTGCCCGCCCAGCAGTTCCGGCAGGGTCGGGACCGGCACCGGGTAATGGTAGTCCACGACTGCCTGGGCATATTCCGTACCGTTAACGGTGATATCGCTGACCTGACAGTCTAGGGTCTGAGCATACTGACCTGAGTTGACCGGCAGGGAGCCACTGACCACCTCGTAGGAGAGCCCTTGGGCGTGGGTTACGTCCTGGTGCTCCGCATAGTCCCTGGATGCTGTGGCGGCAGCATTCTCAAGCGTCTGCTTGATGTCGCCTTTATCGCTGTTCATTATACCGGAATAACCCAGATATAGGATGAGGGGAAGGATCAGGGTCAGGACGACAACGTTAACCGCGCCGGTCTCCGCGGATCACGCTTTTAAGCCACATCCTCACGCTTTTACGGGCTTTGTGCAGGTTCCGTTTGGGATTTTCATTGGCCTGGGGGTGTTCGTCTCATGGCTTTACGTGCTCCAGCAGCCACTGAGCGGTGGAAGAGCGGTAGGTTTCGTAGTTAACGGGATGGACGTGGAAGTCGATGACCGGCGTACTCAGGGCGGCGATACCGGGTGCCGCGGGACAGGCTGACCGGCCAGGGCCAGTTGGGGATAGGTGTCCGTCACCGCCCCGGCCAGGTCAGCGCCGGCCAGGCGGGCCACCTCCTCCGCGGCCCGGGTCAGCCCCGGCGGGCGGGAGTACAGGGAATGGGTATCGGAGCCCAGGAAATGAATCCAACCCCGGTCGAGGAAGCCCCGGGCCGACTTTTGCACCTCCTGGCCAAAGTCGCCGTTGATACTGCCGGCATTGAGCTGCAGGAGCACCCCCTGCTCCAACAGGCCGTACAACCGCTCCAAATCCAGCGGCAGGCACCGTTCGGGATGGGCCAGAACCGGGATCACCCCGGCGGCCAGGAGCCGGGTCAGTTCGCCCGGCACGAAGGAGGGGAAATCCAGGAAAGGCAACTCCACCAGGAGGTATTTCCCGTTGTCGTTAACCGTGGTTATTTCGCCCTTGGCCACCGCATCGGGCAGGCCGGGGAAAGCCAGCACCTCCGCCCCCGGGTAAACCGCAAAATCGATGTTTGCCGCGGCCAGGTCCTGCCGCAGCCGGGCGGTAGCCGCCAGGATCTTGGAACGTGAAGGTGTGTATCGTCCTTTGAGGTAATGGGGCGTCAGCAGGGCCGCCCCGGTGCCCTCGGCCAGGGCGTGGCGGGCTATGGCCAGGGCTTCCTCCGGAAAACCGGCCCCGTCGTCGAAGTTGGGCAATAAATGGGTATGAAAGTCAATCATTTTTTCTTCAGGCCGCCGACCGGGTGGGCGACTTGACCGCCGGCGCGGCGCCGTGTTTCCGTTCAAACGGGTCGTAGCGCTTCATCCGCAGGGCGTTACTCACCACGGAAACCGAGGAAAAGGCCATGGCCGCGCCGGCTATCACCGGGTTTAAAAGACCGGCGAAAGCAATGGGAATACCTATGGTATTGTAAATAAGGGCCCAGAAGAGGTTTTGCCGGATGTTCCGGATGGTGGCCCGGGAGAGGCGGATGCTGGCGGCTATGCCGCGCAAGTCGCCAGCCATCAGGGTGATGTCGGCGGCCTCGATGGCCACGTCCGTCCCGGTACCAATAGCAAAACCCACGTCGGCGGTGGCCAGGGCGGGAGCATCGTTTATGCCGTCCCCCACCATGCCTACCACCTTGCCGGCTGCTTTGAGCCTTTCCACTTCCCGCGCCTTGTCTTCCGGCAGCACCTCGGCCAGCACGTGGTCGACACCGGCCAGGCGGGCGATGGCCTGAGCGGTCCGGCGGTTGTCGCCGGTGATCATCCAGACCTCGATGCCCATTTCCTTGAGTTCGCCAACCACCCCGGCGGCATTCTCCTTCAGTGTGTCGGCCACACCGAAGACGGCGGCCACCGCTCCATCGAGAGCCAGAAACATAGCCGTGGCCCCCTGGTTTTCAAGATCCTCGGCTTGCCTCTCCATCCCCTGGAGGGAAATGCCCTGCTCATTCATGAGCCTGGTATTGCCGAAGGCTACCCGCCTTCCCTCCACCGTGGCCAGGACGCCGCGGCCCGGCACCGCCTGAAACTCTTCCGCCACCGGCACCTCACCAGCGCCGGCGCGGGCATACTCAACAACCGCCCGGGCCAGCGGGTGTTCCGAGCCGGCCTCGGCCCGGCCGGCCAGACGCAGGATTTCTTCGCGGGAAAGGCCCGTCCCCGGCACCATGGTCAGGGCGGTCACCGAGGGACGCCCGTAAGTGAGGGTACCGGTCTTGTCCAGCACGATGGTGGTAAGGCGGTGGGCATTCTCCAGGTGCTCGCCGCCCTTGATCAAAATGCCGTTTTCCGCTCCCCGACCGGTACCCACCATGATGGAAGTGGGGGTGGCCAGCCCCAAAGCGCAGGGGCAGGCTATGACCAGTACGGCCGTGGCGGCCAGGAGGGCCCGGGTAAAGTTGCCGGGATCGAAGCCGAAAAACCAGCCCAGGAAAGCCAGGACCGCGATGCCGATGACCACCGGCACGAAATAGGAGGATATGACGTCGGCCATCCGCTGGATGGGTGCCTTCGATCCCTGAGCCTCCTCAACGATCCGGATGATCCGGGCCAGGGCGGTGTCCCTGCCCACCTTCGTGGCCTCCATTTTCAGGAGACCCAGGCTGTTGATGGTGGCCCCGATAACCTCATCGCCAGGCGCCTTGTCCACCGGCAGGCTCTCCCCGGTCAGCATGGACTCGTCCAACGCCGAATTGCCTTCTTTGACAATCCCGTCGACCGGGATCTTTTCCCCCGGCCGGACCAGGATCAGGTCGCCTACCACCACTTCCTCTACCGGGATCTCAACTTCGGCCCCGTCGCGGATGACCCGGGCGGTCTTGGCCCGGAGTCCCATCAGTTTCTTGATCGCCTCGGAAGTGCGGCCCTTGGCGTATGCCTCCAGGTACTTACCCAGCAGGACCAGGGTAATGATGATGGCACCCGTCTCGAAATAAACGTCACGGTGGCCCCAGAAAGCGGCCCAGACGCTGTATACGTAAGCAGCACTGGTACCCATGGATACCAGTACCGCCATGTTGGCGCTCTTGTTTTTCAGGGCGAAATAGGCATCTTTATAGAAGAACAGGCCGGGCCAGAACTGCACCGGCGTGGCCACGACAAACTGAAAATAAGGGCTGAACAGGAACTGCGGCAAGTAGCTGCGGATATTAAACAACATGGCCAGCATATAAACCAGCAGGGGAATGGAAAGCAAGGCGCTGGCCACGAACAGGAGGCGTAGCCGGGCGATTTCCCTGGCCCGCTCGTCCTTTTCGGTTCGCCCCGCTTCTTCCAGTTCGAAAGCCCCGTAGCCGGTGTCAACGATCTTGGCCTTGATATCCGCAGAATCCATTTCGGCCTGGTTATAAACGACGGTGGCCCTGTTCAGGGCCAGGTTGACATTGGCCTCCAGGACACCGGGCAGCGTTTTGAGGCCTCTCTCGATCCGGGCGGCGCAGGCGGCACAGGTCATGCCGGTAATACCCACATCGTAGCGGGGCGTTACCACCCCGTAGCCCATATCCCTGATCTTTTCAATTATCACTTTTTCGTCCATCCGGGCCGGGTCGTATTCCACGGAAGCCCTCTCGGTGGCGGAGTTCACCTGGGCGGAAGTTACCCCCGGCAGGCGGGAAAGTACGTTCTCAATGCCCGCCGCGCAGGAGGCGCAGGACATACCGGTTACCTGAAACGATGATTTGCGGTTCATATCAGCTACTTCCCCCCTGATCCGGCTGGCTGTTGAACTACTTCTCCCATAAAGGGAGGAGATTCCGTTCGCAAAGCGACCGCCCTGCTCGGGGAGCAAGGTGTCGACATATTACGCGGATCCCGCTCAACTGGGTACAATACGGCCCGGTGTCTGTCAACGTTTTCAACAGCGCCGACCAGGGGCACCCACGCTGTAAGTCTGTCCAACTTGGCAGCAGATCCGTTACCGCAAGGTTACTGAGGGATCGGTCATTGCGCCCACAC
>DATKUX010000142.1:0-34190 GCA_035530395.1 Spirochaetia bacterium | reverse complement strand
ATAGAAGTCAACGCATATTCATATATTAGATAGCCTCCCCGTGCCGCAGACTTTGACGTTTCCGTGGCATAAAGGTGGGTCTCTTCCTCCCGGTTGTCAATAATGGCTTCATGCAAGTCGTCAAGCGTCCGGCTGCCGGCGATTTCAATTTTCCGCCAGGGGGGATCAGGCCTTTTCTTGGGAACTCCACCCAAATAAATCTTGAACGTGTAAACTCTCATGAGTCAGCCGTCCTTTGCTGAAAGTCAGCGTTCATTTTTCGGTTGTGGCTGCCAGCCAGCCTGGCAACTGACTCAGGGAAGAAGCATCCACTGCGGAGAAACTGCCTCCAGCCCCGTAACCTGGTCAGATAAACGGCGAAACCAGCCCATATCGCTCCTCCGATTATTTCCGGCACCCACACCCAGGGGTCGGCACAGAGCTGCCGACCCCACACGTGAAACTGGGCCACGCCCGAAGATCCACGGGAGGGAAATGCACCCCCATAAAGGGCCACAAGAGTATGATCGGCATGTCCCACATGAGGTCAAGCAACAGGTGGCCACTGGAGGCCAGAAGCCCGGACGGCCCCGACGGTATAGATACCAGTCGATCCCGAGCAACAAGAGGTTGAAGTAAGGTGGTGCATCTCTGGAGTCGCCGGTGGCCGGACTACTGGTCACTCCGTTCGGCGGGCAGATGTCTTCGTGAGAATGGCAGAAACACCATGCTCTTATTTGCCCTATAATGCCACAAAAGTCCGGTGATAACGGCTTCGGCCAACACCGTCGAGGAAGGGCTTCTATTTGCCCATTAAACCTTCGTGGGAACCCAAGAACCGAGTCCTCCTGGTGAACATATCCCATCCCTTGTGACAGCTATGGCGGATTACTGGCACCCAAAAAACAAAGGCAAAGTCAATCGAAACCTTGTCTCCCCACAGTCACCGGTTTTCTACACAAGTTTAGAAGCCCACAAATTATTCGACCTGCACAAGTTGCCTTGGAAAAACTTTCGACATAGCCTTGGATTTTCCTCCAGAGAATAGTTGCAAGACGCCGTAAACTTGCACCTAGCCAGCTTCGCCGCTTCGCAAACAGCAATCTTTCCCAAGCTTTCAGGCCAACACCCCCAGTGCTGGGCTGGCATGGCCACTAAGGACTCCAGTAAGCCAAAGGTTTTCGCCAATTTATCCCAGGAATATACAAGAAAAATAGAAACCATCTGCTCATCTCCATCTGCTCATGCTCGATGGCCCTCTTTGCCCAGGTGACCATAGCCGTCATAGCCGTTGATCTGGTTTACCAATGACCCAACAATGCTGCTTAGACCTGATTCTCGAACGAATGGGGCACTTGCACAACAGGGAGACAAAGGATCCGGAGCGGCGGACCCCGACGCTGCAGCCGCACTATCTGCGCGACACGTTTACATTTTAGATTGTCTGGACCGCCGATAACTACGAACTCGGACGGCGACTGGAGCCTCGGTCACAATCGTTACCTGTCGATATGTTTCAAGCGGTAGTTAAAAACGTCCAGCCAAAAACGGTCCTTTTCCTCCTTGCTGTTCACCCCATACCGATCAGAATACCTGCATGCAATCAACATTACTCGCTTGCCATCGATATCTATAGTTGCGAAAACATATTTCTTAGCCAAATCAATGTATTTAAGTTGCGGCAAGTAATGACGCCTATAAATGCCGACCAAGTGGGTGTCTTCGCAGAAAAATGTCCTAGGGGTGAATAAAAGAAATAAAGTACCTCCATGGGTTATCCTTTTGTCTATGACATCGAGAAGTCGACTGGAATACTCTTGATGAATGGGGTGGTTTAAGATTTCTGTCTTTCTTGTGACTGGAAAGTTCTCCGAATGAAAAGGGACACATTCGGCGGTCATGAAATGGAAACCGCCCAAAGTACCCGGGAAGTTTTTGGCCAGCTTCTTCTTGAAGTCGCGGTATAGGACAGTCTGCTTCATTCGCAAAGAAAGAGCGATTGGTAGGACCTTTTGTGTATAATAGGTGCTCTTCTGTTTTATTGTGGCGTGTTCGATCATTGGGCCAAAGCAATAGCTTTTTGCATAATCACTATAGGTTGATCCGGCCAATTTCTTCTCTTTTACTATGAGGCCTTTACTTAGGCCGGGATTAATCCCCAAAATGACCAGATTCGGTTTGCTGCCTGTGCTAGCAAACGGGATTGGATAGAGAACTGTGTTGTCGTATTCCAGTAGCAGAAATGTATGTCTAGGGTCGAGGCACTTTCGAAACTGCTCGAAAGCGGACTCAAAATGCTTCTTGCTCAGATCGTCTGAATCGTTGTTGCCGCCCAAAATCTTCATAAGGCCGATATAATCATTCAAAATATTCGAGTCAGCCCCCAATCGGCAAGACACCTCCAAAGTCAATGTTCACGGATATCAGTCATTGATGTGGAATTTCTACCTTTCTTTCGTAAAATCCTCCAAGGGGGGAGGGCCGGGTCCGATCCTTGAAGAACATCTGTGACCGGCTGGGGCCGGTTTAGCCATCTCAAAGAGCGGCACCAACAGTCCCCCACTTGTCTCCGGGGTAAGGGCCGGCCGTAGCGGCGCCGGGCTGTTGTATTCGTCTTTTCTCTGGAAGAGTGAACAGCCGGAGGAAGACAACCGTTTCTAAACATGCCCACGTTGAGGGGAAAAGAATGGGCTTCCTGTTATCCAGTAGATGCCATCTTGGTTCCCCCTTTTTCTTGACAATAATATGTCTTGTTCGGAGGAAAGCGGATTGGCCAGGAAGGGAATATCAGCAATGCCGTCTTAGCCTTTTCCCTTAGTGGCCGGTTATGTGGGTGGTCTTGGTGCAAATAAGTCTGGAGCACCGAAGGGAGGACGATCACCCCCACAGCCAAACGTCGCAGCCAGAGACGGCCAGTACGTACCAAACGCGTGTCGCTGACGGGATCCTTACCGGGGCATGCCGCAGCGTCAGACCGCCTGTCAACCCGAAAGAACAGTTGCCAGTTGATACAGGTCTATCTCCAGCAACTTCCTTTTGCTGGTCACTTCCTCCAGACCCCAGGCGGTAACCCGGCCGTTCGTGAAGCCCACCATGTGGCAGACAGCACCCCCCACGATCAGTTCCACAGCATGCACACCCAGGCGGCTGGCCAAGATGCGGTCGAAGGCGGTAGGTGAGCCGCCCCGCTGCAGGTGGCCCAGGATGGTCACCCTGGTTTCCAAGCCAGTTCGTTCTTGGACCTTCTTTGAAATCTCGAGGCCGCCCGCCGCCCCCTCGGCCACCACGATGATGTTGTGCTGCCTGCCCTTGGCCTGGCTCTGACCGAGTTTGGCGCATACGTCCTCGATCCTGAAGGGCTGCTCGGGAATGAGGATGGCTTCGGCACCGCCGGCCAGCCCGGCAGCCAGGGCGATGAAACCGCTGTCCCGGCCCATCACCTCCACGATAAAGATACGTTCCAGGGAGGCGGCCGTGTCCCGGATTCGGTTGATCCCGTCCACCGCCAGGTTCACCGCCGTGTCGAAGCCAATGGAATAATCGGTGCCCCATATATCGTTGTCAATGGTGGCGGGGATCCCCAGCACGGGAAGGCCATGTTCCCGGTGCAGGGCCAGCGCGCCGCGAAAGGACCCGTCTCCACCGATAATCACCAGGCCCTGCAGCCTCATGCGGGCGGCCCTAGCCATGGCCAGGGCGCGCCCTTCAGGTGTCTCAAAGATGTGGGCCCGGGCCGTATGCAGGATGGTACCGCCGCGATGAATGATGTCGGCCACCGACTGGCTGTCCATCGAGACCGCGTCGCCCTCGATGAGGCCACTGTACCCATGCCGAATACCTACCACTTCGACGCCGTGATGAAGAGCCTTGCGCACCACCGCCCTGATGGCGGCATTCATGCCTGGGCAATCCCCGCCGCTAGTCAGTAAGCCAATCTTTTGCACCTGAGCATCCCCCCTCAAATAGAGTCACCTCCTGCCAACGCACGCTCAGAAAACTTCGCGATTGTCTTCGAGGTTGCGCGCCACCAGCACGGCTAGATCCACCACCCGGTTGGAATAGCCCCACTCGTTATCGTACCAGGCAACCACCTTGGCCATGTTACCCTCGACGACCATGGTGGAAGGCCCGTCAACGATGCAGGAGCGCGGGTCGCCGTTGAAGTCCCGGGAAACCAGGGGCAACTCATTGAAGGCCAGAATGCCTTTCATGGAACCCCCGGCGGCCTCCGCCAGGGCGGCGTTGATCTCCGCCACCGTGACCTGACGGGCCAAGTCGACCACTAGGTCAACCGCCGACACGTTGGGCGTGGGCACCCGCACGGCGAAGCCATTCAGCTTGCCCGCGAGTTCAGGCAGCACCAGGCCGACCGCGCGGGCGGCACCAGTGCTGGTAGGAATGATGGACAGACCGGCGGCCCGGGCCCGGCGCAGGTCTTTGTGGGGCAGGTCCAGAATGCGCTGGTCGTTGGTATAAGAATGGACCGTGGTCATCAGGCCCTTAAGTATGCCGAATCTGTCGTTGAGCACCTTGGCCAGGGGGGCCAGGCAATTGGTGGTGCAGGAAGCGTTGGAAACGATGTGGTGCCGGTCAGGCTGGTACATATCCTGGTTGACGCCCATGACGATGGTGATGTCCTCCCCCTTGGCGGGTGCGCTGATGATCACCTTTTGCGCGCCGGCCTGCAGGTGTTTGGTCGCGCCTTCCCGGGATGTAAAGCGTCCGGTGGATTCGACCACGATGTTTACCCCGTACCTGGCCCAGGGAATTGCGGCCGGATCCGCTTCGGCCAGGACGGCCACCTCCCGCCCGCCGGCCGTGAGGCTGCCTTCCCCCGCGGTTACTTCCCCGGCCAGGGGACCGTGCACCGAGTCATATTTGAGCAGGTGGGCCAGGGTTTGGGGTGAGGTCAGGTCGTTGACGGCAACAACCTGTACTTCGTCACTTTCACGAATTGCCCTGAAGAAATTGCGGCCGATCCGGCCGAACCCGTTAATACCTATTTTTACGGGCAAACTATTCACGTCTCCTCCAAAGGTCTCTTTTCCCACAAGTCGTCTCGTACCCAGTCTATTGCAAAGTCAGCCTTGCCGACAAGGTTAAATTATTTACCTGTGTTTGCTTTATTGTCATGATCAAGCAGGGCCAACCCTCACCGATAGCACATATCCCAGGTAAAGAGGGATTAGTACGCCAGTAAGCAAGGTTTTACCAGGATTATGGCTGATATATCTGCAACTAGTACACATAATAAGCCTGAACGATGGATATTATTACATCACATTCCCCTTAATCGCACTGGCCACACATCGGCCCAGTCTCCCTTGGTCTCCACTCCCCCGTGATCGTGTAGGCCAAAGGCCGGCAATCCCCTTCGACCGCTGGTTAACCCCTGGGCACGACCTCATCCGGCGGGTGGTTTGGCCGGCGCCTCCTGTTTGTTTTTCAACGGAGATCAAAGAGGCAAAACGGGCAAGAGCTTTGGGTCAAGGCTGCAACCGTATGACGTGGGGAAAAAATGAAAGACGGCTGATCAGATGAAAAGCCGTCTTTTCCCTCAATGCTGGTGCAACCAGAGCACCGGCGAATGACCCTTGGGCGTGTGTACCGATCCGCAAAAATCCGTCCGTTACCCGCGAATTATTCACATCGGGAAAGATAGCGCAATCGTAGGTGTCGCTAAAGGCTCGACTGCTACCTTTACGCCCTGCCGCTGGAACCGAAGATGCGGATTTTCTCCCTGATAACCGCTATCGCAGCCTCTTTGGCGGCGGTAAGGGCTTTACGGGGATCAATCGATCCCGGGTCCCCGTCCAAGGCCGCCCTCAGCGTACCGGTAAAGGCCTCCCTGATGTTGGTGTCGATGTTGATCTTACAGATGCCCATCTCAACTGCCTTGCGCAGGCTTTCCTCCGGCAGGCCGGACGACCCGTGCAGTACCAGGGGACAGTCCACCTGGCGGCGGATATGAGCCAACCTGGCAAAATCAAGGTCCGGTTCTCCCGCGTAAGGTCCGTGGGCGGTGCCAATGGCTACCGCCAGGGCATCCACGCCGGTGGCCCGGACAAAATCTCTTGCTTCGTCAGGATCGGTAAAGGCGGTCTCCCGGTCCAGCACCCGTACCTCGTCTTCCACACCGCCGATCTGGCCCAGTTCGGCCTCCACGGAAACCCCGGCGGCCCGCCCTATTTCAACTATTTTGCGCGTCTTCTCGATGTTTTCGGCCAGCGGATACCGCGAAGCGTCCACCATTACGGAAGTAAAACCGGCCCGGATGCATTGCACGATTTGGGCGAAATCGCTTCCGTGGTCGAGATGCAGGACGAGCGGAACGTCAATCTCCGCGGCCACTATCCCGACCAGACCCGTGATATAATGCAAGCCGGCATATTTGACGGCCCCTTGGCTCGCCTGGATGATCACGGGGGAACGTTCCAGACGGGCGGCCTCCCCTATGGCCTGGACAATCTCCATGTTCATACAGTTGAAAGCACCCACGGCATAGCCGTCCTCCCGGGCCGGCAACAGCACATCCTTCAATGTAATCAAGGTCACTTTCTCCCCATCCCTTCTTGGCAAAAGCCGATGTTTTCTCTTACTGAGTGGAATTCGTAATGGAAGGCAGAGCTTTCTCAAAGGCCCGGATTTCGGGCGCCGAAGTCAAGACCCCGATTTCCATCCTATATTCTTTTTCCTCCCCCGGCTTCAGGAAAACCAAAGTGCCCCGTTCCCGCTCGCGGGCCCTGCCCTCAACGAGGCCGTTGGCCGGCTCTAGGACAGCGACATAAAAGCTTACCGCGGTATTTCCGGCTCAAAGCGTCTATATCCATGCAGTGCACCTGCACCATTAATTCGCGCAATATTGTGTGGATTCTCCCTGGTATTTTCTGGCGTGGGAATCCTGTTCCCAAACCCCGCCGAGGGTGCGGGAGACCGTCAGGCCCCACTCTACTCCGCCTGCCCGGATGGATGGCATTTCACTCTTCAGGGAACGGTAGTCGGATTCAGCGGGGCAGCCGGTGAATCCGGATGATCAACCGGTATGCCGGTACACACAATCCCGGCGCCGGTTGCAAAAACGGCAGGTATCGCTCCCGGCGGGGTAGGCCAGTTCCCTGCCCAGCGGAAGAATGCCCGAAGTGGACTTGACCGGCAACATGAGCTGGGACTCGTTAAGCCGGACCCCGATTGCCGCTCCGAAATCGTCGGCAAAGATGATCTTTTGGGTGGAAAGGGGCAGACCGTGACAACCCGGATTCAGCACGTTTCCCACCTGCAGTTCCGGTCCGGCCTGGCCCTGGATGGCCGCAGTCAGCTTTTTCACGACGCTGTCCAGGGCGGCCAGGGAATAGGCTTCCAGTATCCAGCCGGCAAGGTAGTCGCCGCCGGAGAAAAAGCCGGATATGCGGGCCTCCGGTCTCGGCCCCAGGGTGGCCACGAGAAAGGCCAGTTTGGTGGCGCCGGTAAAAAGGGGGCTCCTGAAAGGGATCTGGGCCATGCGGGACAGCTCCCGGGATCCTGACGGTACGTCGACCAGGCTGAAGACTCCCATGGGGGTGGCGTGGTCAGCGAAGATCTCCGCCGCAGAATCAATCAGGGCCGGCAACTCGCTCCGGAGGGACGGGCCCGTTTTGAGGTAACGGACCAGATCTCCGGGGCCCGGCAAAACGTCCCTGGCCTCAAACGTTTCCACCCAAGCCAGATTTAACCCCACCTTTGACGGTATTGAACCAAAGAACTACTACCATGTCCTGCTGGCCGACCTACTTCCGCAAGATACCCGGCACCTTCACGAATTTTCTTTGCTGATTTCTATCGAGGCCGTCTGGGGCAAGGCCAGGCCGGCGGCGACCTCGATCAGTTTGAGGAGGCCAGACGGACCGGGGCAACTGGGGTGGGGGCTGTACTTAGCAAAAGTCTGGTAAACCGTGCCTCCGAGCTTGTTCTCAAACAGTTCCCCAAAGGCATCCACCTCTTGCAGTTCGGCCGCGATCTTTTGATAGTTGGGGCAGTCGCTGACGATTTCCAGTTTTACATGGCGGCCGTCCTCACAACCGGCCTTAGCGTTGATGGTGAAACCACAGACACCGCTTTTAATAACTGCCTTAGCCATTTGTTGACACCTCCGCTGTTTTAGTCAAAAACCCAAGGCATCGATAAACCGTTCCTGGAAGTCGGGCCGGACCGAAAGTTCCACATGCTGGACCTGCCGGGCCAGGGTGGCCGCCTTTTGGCGGATTTCAGCCGAGAGAAGCGCCAGGCGGGCTCCCGCCCCGGCGGCATTACCCACCGGAGTGATCCTCTCCGGGGCGACGGGAGGCAACAAGCCCAGAGACAAGGCGCTGTTTTTGTCAATATAGCTACCGAAGGCCCCCGCCAGCAGCACCTGGTCGATATCCCCGGCGATGAGTCCCGCCTGCCCCAGCAGAATCTCGATACCGGCCCGGATAGCGGCCTTGGCCAGTTGCAACTCCCGTACGTCCTTTTGGGTCAGGACCACCGGCTCCGCCCCGGTCTCTTCCCGGGAGGCCAGGACAAAGAAATTCCCGCCCTGTTCGCTGTTCAGCCTTTGCTGCAGGGCCCCGGGCAGGTGCCCCGCCTCGTCCCGGGAAATTATCCGGCCTCCGGTTTCGATAACGCCCGCTTGCAAAAGTCCGGCCACCGCGTCCATGAGACCGGAACCACAGATCCCCCGGGCGGGAACCTGGCCGATAATCTTCAAATGGACGTCCGAATCCACGCTCACGCCCTCGATGGCGCCGGCCGCCGCCCGCATCCCGTGGCGGATCTGGGCTCCTTCAAAGGCCGGCCCGGCGGCGGCGGAACAGGCCGAAAGGCGTCCATCGACGGCCAGGACTATCTCGCCGTTGGTACCGATATCCACCGCCAGGTGAATGCCCGGCTCCCGGTCGATCCCGGTGGAGATGATCACCCCCACCGTATCCCCGCCCACGTAGCCGGCGATATTCGGCAACAGGTAAACCGGGGCATGGGGTGAAACGGCCAGTTCCACATCCCCCGCCTCTACGGGGGAAAGCCGGGTGGCCACGGGGATAAAGGGAGAAGGGGCCAGGTTGGCGGGGTCAAGCCCCAGGAACAGGTGGTTCATGGTGGTGTTACCGGCCACCGCGACCTGGTAAATCTCCCCCGGGGATACTCCGGCAGCCTGCGTCAATTTGTCAATCAACCGGTTGATCACCTGCGCCACACGGCGCTCCAGCTGCGCCAGACCCTGGGAATGCTGCCCGGCATATTCGATCCGCGCGATGACGTCGGCCCCAAAGATGTTTTGGGAGTTGGTGGCGGATGCGGCCGCCAGGGATTCCCCGCTCAACAGGTCGACCAGGACGGCCACCACGGTGGTAGTCCCGATATCCACCGCTAGGCCGTAAAGGCGGTGGCCGGTATCCCCCGCTTCCACCGCCAGTATCTGGTCACCGGCCAACACGGCGGTGACCAGGCCGTTTTCCCGTTTGAGGGCTCCCGGTAGGAAACGTAGGGCTCCCAGCTTGAAATCCACAGCCTCCCTGCCCAGGGCTGCCAGAAGGCGTTCAGCATCGGCCGTTTGGTTCTCCAGGGACGGCGGCCGGGTTTGGCAGGCGATTTTTTGCACCCCTGGGTCCGGGACAACGCTTATTTCCTTCTGGCTGAGTTCGCTTTTGCGGTACAGGGACACCTCCAAATGGGGAATCTCCACCACCACATCGCCGGTTATTGCAGTTCGACAGGCCAGTACCCACCGGCCTTCCTCTTTTTCCGACAGCAGGACCAGGCATTTGCCACAGGTACCCTTGCCGCCGCACGGTCCTTCCAGCTCCACCCCCGCTTCAATGGCCGCCTCCCGGACGGTCGTGCCGGTTTCAACCTTGATCCCGACCCGGCCGGGAAGAAAAAACACCTTGTGTTCGCTCAAAATCGTCACTTCCCTTGCCGGGAGTTCATCGCCGGCGGATTCAAACTCCCTTGTTCCCCTGACGCCGGAAGGTTGTGGGTGTACATCCTTCCTGCCTCTTGAAGACCTGCCCGAAATAGCGGAAATCACGGTATCCCACCCGCACGGCAATCTCGGTTACCGGCAAACCGGTGGTTAACAACAGCTCCTTGGCCATCTGCAACCGTAAACGGGTCAGGTAATCGACAAAGTTCTCCCCCTGCAGCTTCTTGAACAGACGGCTGAAATAACAGGGGCTCAAATTCACCTGCCGGGCCACTTCTTCCAGGGCGAGATCCCGATGGGTATGTTCCTCGATAAACTTGACGGCCCGCTGGATCAGGTTGCCGTTGCGCCGCTGTCTGGCCTCCACCACCTTATCCACCAGGAGGCCGATCTTTTCGCGCATCCTGGCCCGGACCTCCTCCAGGGAAGCCAGGTCCCTGAACTCACCGGCGCCGGTGAGGAAAAGGCCGGCTGTTTCCTCCGGATCGGCCCCGCCTTCCAGGGCCGACCGGGTAACCAGGCTGACCAGTTCCAGGAGCTTCATCCGTAAGACCGGCGGCCGCATTTCCTGATTCAGCATCAGGCCGGTGATCATCCGGCTCAGGTGACGCAGCGCTCCCTCCCTGTCCCCCAGCCGTACCGCGTTGGCCAGTTCCTGTTCGTCCGGGGAGGTGAAATGGAGGCGGTAACCAGGCCAAACGGTGACGTCGTCGGCGTGAATGACCTGGTCCCCGCCGTAGAGGACCCGGTATTCGGCGGCGGCCGCCGCCTCGGCGTAGGAGCGGCCCAGGCCCGCCGGATTATCGGCCGGACGGCCCACACCTACCGTCACGGTGAGGGACGTCAGCCGGCGGATAGCCCCGCAAAGCCGCTCTCCCAAACCAACGGCGGCTTCCCGGACGGCCCCGGACAAATGCCCGACGGGCAAAAGCACGATAAATTCATCCGCCAAGCCCGGCACCACCAGCGAGCCGGGCCAACCGAGCACGGCCTCTTCGACAATCTGTAAAATCTTTTTTTTCAGGAACTGTCGTTCAATCTCCGGTGGGTTTCCCGACCCGGCCTGGAAATTGTCCACCGTCAGCAGCAGGACCAGGCGGGGCAGGTCGGCGAGGCCCAGAAATTCCGCCCGCGCCCGGATCTCTTCCGGTCTGACGTTACCGGCCACCAGGTCCAGGGCAAAGCCGAGACGGATCAGGGGCAGCATCTCCTGCAGGGCCTTTTTGAGATGGCGGGTTTCTTCCCGGGTCGCCCGCTCTCGGGCTATCTCCCGGACGACGTCATCCAAGAGAGCGATCAATTCCTCCCCGGCCACCGGTTTCAGGAGATACTGGGAGGCCCCCAGGGCGACGGCCTCCTGGGCATAGGTGAACTTATCGTAGGCCGTCACGAAGATCAGACGGGCTTCGGGGAGAAGTCCCCGGATAGCCCTCGCGGCCTCGAGGCCGTCCATTTCCGGCATCTTCACGTCCAGCAGCATGACATCGGGATGCAGTTCGCGGGCCAGCGCCACCGCCCCGGCACCATCCCCGCATTCGGCCACAATCTGATATTGCGGCCGTTCTTTTTCCAGCACGAGGCGGATGGCTTGACGTTCCAACGGTTCATCGTCGGCAATGACGAGCCTGAGCAATTTCAACTCCCCTCCCTTCCTCTCTGGAAAAGGGAAACGTTAGCTGGATAGTGGTTCCTGCCCCGGGGCCGCTCTGGACGTTCAGGGTGCAGTCGGCGCCGAAATAATGCTGCAAGCGCCGGAAAACATTGATTATGCCCAGGCCGCTCACCTGACCCCGGTCGCCGGACCTGACATCGAGATCAAATATTTCTTTTTGAAGTTCTTCCGGTATCCCCAAACCCGTATCGATGACTTCCAGGCAGACCTGTTCACCGCAAAGCCGTCCCTTGACAAGGATCCCGCCGCCTTCTTTCAAGGGCTCCAGCCCGTGAATGACGGCGTTTTCCACCAGGGGCTGCAAGGTCATGCAGGGCAGGCGGGCCTCCATCAAGGCCTGGTCCACGTCTATTTCACTGGTCAGCCGGTCGCAGAAGCGGGTTTGCTGAATGAATAGATAATCCTGCACGACCGCCAGTTCCTCCCGTACCGTAACCAGGCTCTTGACCTGGTAGAGGGTATACCGCATGAGCCGGGCGAGGGCCCGGACCATTTTTTCCGTTTCCGGCGCCGCCTCGAAAAGGGCCAGACGGGCAATGGCATTCAGGGAATTGAAAAGGAAATGGGGACCGACCTGGGACTGCAGGGCCCTCAACTCCGCATCCCCCAGAGCCTGCTCCAGTTGGTGATGGTTCTTCAGGAAGTGGATAAAACCGTTGCGATCCTCTTCCACCTCCTGCTTGGCCACCAGCACGGCGTTTAATTGCACGATCTGCCCGGCGATGAAGGAAAGCAGTCCACAAACGGCCTCCAGTTCCTCGACGGAGAGGACTGGCAGGTCCGCCGGCTCTTCCCGCCAGGCGGGCCGGTCACCGCTCAGCAGGCAATGACCGGACAAGATGGCTCCCACCATTCCATCCTCGTTGGCCAGGGGATAGGAGATCTCCACGAGTCCGGCCCGGCAACGGTAAACGAAGGCTCTTTTGAAGCGACCGGCCAGAGCGGTCAGATCTTCCCCGAAGGGCGAGACCCCGCCGCCAGGGCCGTCCAGGGCGCGACAGAAACCGGAGCAGTCAAAAAACCGCCCCGGCGAAGAAAGGAGGTTGCCGTGGGCATCCAGTATGACCAGGTGTAAACCGGAAAGGCGGCCAAAGGACTTTTGCAGCTCTTCCAGGGAGCCTTCGCCCAGGAAATGGGCCATGGTGGCCGGCAACAGGGCGGTCACGCGTTTTTGACCGGCGCCGATGAGTTCCTTGATCAGCGGGATGGCAACGGTGACGTCGGGGGCATATGCGTCGGCCCCCATCTTGGCCGCCCTGGCGGTGGTAAGCGGGGCACCGCCGACGACCACCTTGACCTTTTGGCGCAGTCCGGCGTCTTCCAGTGCCTCGATGGTATCTTCCATGCCTTTCAGGGTGGAGGTAAGGAGGGCCGAAAGGCCCAGCACGTGGGGACGGTGCTTGATGACCGCCTCCACAAAGCTGCTCGGTGCCACATTCACGCCCAGGTCGACAACCTCAAACCCGGAAGCTTCCAGCAGGATGCCCAAAAGATTCTTGCCTATATCATGGATATCTCCGTACACCGTCCCGATCACGGCCCGCCCCACGGTCTGCACCTGGCCGCTGACCATGTAGGGTTTCAGCTCCTCCATGCCGGCATGAATGGCGCGAGCCGTCGTTATCAGATCGGCGACGTAAATCTCGCTACGTTCAAATTTTTTGCTGACCACATCCATGGCCTTTACAATTCCGTCAGTGATGATGCGGGCGGGCTCCGCTCCCTTCTGCAGAGCGGAGCGGACTTTCCCCCTGACTTTGCCGGCGTTACCCGCGCTGATTGACTCGATTATTTCCCTCAAGGCATCCGAAGTCCTCACGCCGTCACCTCCACGGTTGGGAAAAAGCCAGGGATTGCGCCTGCCGCAGCCCTATACGGTTAACTCCCGGAAGAGGTTACGAAAGCAGCTTGCCGGAACGCTCAGCCGCGATATATTCCAGGCAGAACTCGTCCCGGCCGGCCAGGGCGCCTGCCGCCGTGAGCAGGGACATCAGGTGCCGGTCTAGGGGATCCAGGATGAACGCATCCATACCCAACGCAAAACACATCAGCGCAAAGGCCCGGTTCAAGAGCGGCCGCCGGGGCAGGCCGAAGGAAATGTTGGAGAGGCCGCAGATCAGATGCACCCGGGGATATTTCTCCCGCAGGGCCCGGATGCTTTCCAGGGCTTCCGAGCCGTGGGAGTTGTCCACCGCCAGCGGCTTGATCAGTGGATCCAGGTAAATATCCTCTTCCGGTACACCGGCTGCCACCAGTTCAGGTACCAGCTTTTCGGCAATGCGCAGTCGGTCGGGCACCGATTTGGGCATACCGCCGTCATCCATGCAGAGGGCAACGACCGAAGCCTTATACTTGGTCAGGAGCGGCAGCACCTCTTGCATGCGCTCCCTTTCCGCTGAAATTGAGTTGACCAGCGCCTTGTCCCGGCAAGGGGACAGGCCCGCTTCCAGCACCTGGGGGCTGGGGCTGTCGATGCACAGGGGAACATCGACCACTTCCTGGAGCGCATCCACCAACCAGGTCATCACAGCCGCTTCCGTACCGAACTTCGTACCGCAGTTGACATCGATCACGTTAGCGCCGGCCTCCACCTGCCGGCGCGCCAGGTCCTGCAAATAGGCCCTGTCCCTGCCCTCGATGGCTGCGGCGATGGCCTGGCGGCTGGAGTTGATCAATTCACCGACGATTAGCATACCCGGTCCTCCCGTCAGGCTACGCCCAGCAATTCACGCACCTTGTCCACCGCCGAAGCGGCATCCGGGGCATAGCCGTCGGCGCCGATCTCATCAGCAAATTTCTGGGTCACCGGTGCGCCGCCCACCATTATTTTCACCTGGTCGCGCTTGTCAGCCAGACCCGCCACCACGTTCTTCATCTGAGTCATGGTGGAGCTGAGCAGGGCGGAAAGGCCCACTACCTGGGCCTGATGCTCTTCCACCGCCTGAACGAATTTTTCCACCGGAACGTCGATGCCCAGGTCAACCACTTTGAACCCGGCACCCTCCATCATCATGCCCACGAGGTTTTTGCCGATGTCGTGCAGGTCGCCCTTGATGGTACCGATGACCACGGTGCCCTTTTCCAGGACGGCACCGCCGGTCAGTAGGGGCTTGAGGATATCCATGCCAGCGTGCATGGCCCGGGCGGCCACCAGAACTTCGGGCATGTAGATTTCGTTGTTCTTGAATTGAACGCCGACAACGTTCATGGCGGCAATAAGGCCGTCGTTGATGATGTCGGCCGGGGCGAATCCTTCCTCCAGGGCCTCTCTGACACCTTCCTTCACCTTGTTCATGTTACCAACCATGACAGCCGATTTGATCTCATTGAGAATTGCCACTTCTTATCCTCCCTCGCGTAAAAGTTTTGTCCTGCTTTTCAGTTTATTCCGTATTCCTATCCCCGACAAGGCGAAATAATTTACCTGCGTTTGCTTTCTTGTCCTGTCCGGACCCGTCCTTCGTCTAAACACCGCCCGCCAGCCGGTACGTTTCCCGGGCGATGTACAGTTCCTCGTCGGTATTCACCACCATCACTCATACTGGGGCACCCGCCGCTTGACTACCTGCACGACGCGGCGTTGCAACTGAACAAGGGCCCCAGGGATGCTGCCCGCCATACTCGATCCGCGCAATGACGTCGGCCCCGAAAGTGTTCTGGGTATTCGTGTTGAAGGCGGCGGCAAGGCATTCTCCGATTAACAGGTTCACCAGGACGCCCACCACGGTGGTGGTCCCGATATCCACCGGAGAAAAACAATCCCCCTTTTTTGAAGTGGAGCACCCCACGTCAGATTGGCACAACCACGTATTGAACATGATGGAAATTCACCGCAGACAGCTCTGGTGAATAGGGCCATTTACTTATGGAGCCAAATGGCCCATGTATGAAACATAGTCCTGGGAAACCAGCGTAATTTCGGCGGATTGTTATGTTCATCGTGATTAGTTCTCTATTTGCCGCGGAAAATGCGACAACGCAACAACCATCCTGCCAGCCGCCCACCCTGTGCAGATCGCAATGTATCCGCACTTACTGCAATCAAAATAACAAGGCCGATTACTAAGGGCTGCCAATACGAGTTAATGTTCAAGATGTTCATCCCGTCTGACAATGTTCCAATAATCATGGCACCAACGACCGCACCTAGAATCGCTCCCACACCTCCAAACAGGCTGACACCTCCCACTACAGCGCCAGAAATAGCTTGGAATAAGGAATTGCCCGTACCGGCTGTCGGATAGCCTGAGGCCAAACGCGAAGCCAATATTACACCACTTAGGCCGGCTAAAGTGCCACTAATCACATACACTATGACTTCAATCCGTGAAGTGTTGACACCGGACAACCGGGCCGACTCACGGTTGCCACCTAAAGCGTATACGTGAACTCCGAACACGGTTTTCCATAATATTATGTGGGTCACTAACGCAACCAACAAAAAAATAATCACCGGAATAGGAATATAGTGAAAGATAAATCCCTGTCCCAAGGATGCAAATCCCTTAGTCAAAATAGGGATTGAATTCGCATGAGTAATAATCAAAGGAATACTGGAAGCAACGCCCATACACGCCAAAGTCGCAATGAACGGCGGAACCCGTGTATACCTAATTACAATCCCATTAAAAAAGCCGGCGGCCGATCCGGAGAGTACACCGACTAACGCCCCCACATACCATGGGAGATGTGCCTGAAGCAGCAGGGCCGTGATAACGCCTGATAAAGCTAGAACGGCGCCCACTGACAAATCAATACCTCCGGTTAATAAAACAAATGTTTCTCCAATGGCCATCAGCCCAATGCCTACCGTGTTTAAGAGAAGCGTAAAAATGTTCGATATTGTGAAAAACACCGGTGATGTTAACGACAAACCAACACCGATCACAATCAACACTACGATGATACCTGACTCGTTTGGAAATTTTAATCTCATGCGTCGTTCCTCCCTACAGAGTTTTCCGAGGAGAAATTCCTTTTACCAGAAACAGAAAACTCCTAAGTGTTCATTTTCCTGTGTCGGTTCAGGCTTTTCTAGTAATTTCAGCCTTTTCTCTTTAGAATGTGCCAAGAGGTATAGACGACAGAACCTGCTTTTGGGAGCCTTTTTGTTAAGTGGTATGGCCGACATTTTTACACTGGCAATCCTGGGGATGATAGAGACAATGCAACAAGTATCACTGACGAGTCCCAATATGCTGGAGCAAAGTCTTAGCCCTATCGAAATAGCGACTAAGGCATGTGTTAATGTTGATACTTACGCGCTCAATTCTGGAACTGCCGTTGTCGGCTTTACCATTTTACACTTTTACCCCCCCAGGCCACCGGCGAATGAATCCCCGCTATTGCTGCATTGTTGGTTTTCTTCGGGTCCAAAAGGCGCCCGAAATCCTTTCGAAAGTCTCTGCCCTATGGACTCGGCAAATAATCGGTCTTCCGTAATATCGTCACGATTCAACACAGTTGTGACGGTTCCACCGGCCATTACAACCGCAATGTCCGCAACCGCCCTAATTTCCTCCGCCTCGGAGGAAGCAATTATTACTGTATACCCATCGTCCGCTATATTTCGAATAATGGAGTGAATTTCTACCTTAGCGCCAATGTCCACTCCTTTAGTCGGCTCATCTAGCAATAAAAGTTGTCCATCAGGAATCAACCACCGCGCCAAAAGTACCTTTTGCTGATTCCCACCACTCATTCGCTCTATTGGTTGGTCACAATCGCCTCGAATCGATAGCTTTTGTCTATATTCATCACTTCGTGATACTATTCTCTTCCCTTGCAGGAAACCAAACCTTTGAAATTTATTTAGACTCGCTAGTACCATGTTTATGCGCGAATTCATCTGCGGAACAATACCGCTACGCTTCCTCTCCTCTGTCAATAAGAATACACCGCGTCGAATAGCATCCATGGGAGACCGTGGGCGGTATGGCCGATTGCCTAAATAAATCTGACCTTGACCATAAGGACGTAAGCCGAAGAGTGTCTCTAGTAATTCGGTGCGGCCCGAGCCCACAAGGCCATACAAACCAACTATCTGTCCACGTGTAACGGTAAAACTAGGAATGTGAATCACGTCTGAATATAATCCACGAATATCCAACATGACGTCTGCGCCGCCACACTCTGTCTTCTCCCTATAGTGTTCGTGCTCGGAGGCAAATTCGCAACCGGCAATCAGCTCAAACACGTGTTTGAACTCTATTTGTTCGACTGGTGCGGACGTAATTATCCCGCCGTTACGCAGCACAGTGATTTGAGTGCAAACAGAAAGGGCTTCTTCGATCTTATGGGTAACAAACAAAAACGCTACCCCTTGACTGGCAAGATTGCGAATCGCATCGAGTAATTGATCAATTTCCGCCGCATGCAAGGCGCTCGAAGGCTCATCCAGTAAAATCAAACTCGCATCATTATTCAGTGCACTAGCGATTTCCACTAACTGTTGCTCGGCATGAGACAAAGACTTAACCTTGGCACCCGGATCTAAGTGGTGCAGATGGTAGGCTTTTAAAACTTCATGCGCTCTTGTCTCCATGTCCTTCTTCTGCAATAACCCAAAGGAGCTCAACTCCTTTCCGAGAAACATATTCTGGGCAATGGTCAATTCGGGAATAAGACTCAGTTCCTGGAATACTGTGTAAATCCCGAAGTTCTTAGCAACACGGGGAGAAAAAAGACTTACCTTTTTGCCTGACACTAAAATCTGGCCAGACGATGGCCTTTCTGTCCCAGAGAGTAGACGAATTACGGTCGATTTGCCGGCTCCGTTGTGTCCTATCAAAGCATGGACTTCACCACGTCGGATCTCTAAAGAAAAATCACGCAACACCATGACACCGCTATAATCCTTATTCAACTGTTCGACTTCTACTATTGGGTCACTCATCCGATTACCTCCAGTGTAGACAGTCTCAGTTTGAGACACCAACCGTCAATCATTTTATTTCTAGTCGCTTTACGGAACCGGCAGAAGTAAGCAACCTTAATGAAACCCTCCGGGTACAATATTTAACCGCTAGTGGATTCCGATCGGTTGCTGTCCGGAGTGCCTCGAAAGGAAGAGGATCGTCTTTCGCTGCAAGTGCGCGCCTTCTCACCCATCTGCCGAAATGCCTGGAACAATATTCGTCTAAGGTCACATCAGAACGGTGACCAAGCATTGGACGCCTTCATCCAATGCTTGGTCACATATAGCGTTTAATGATATGCTACAGGAAAATATGTCGCTGCGTCCTGCTTATCAATTTTGATGATTGGGGTCACAACTTCCGGTGGCACCGATTGTCCGTGTAAATACTTGTCAATATTGGCCATTTCGACTTCCGCGCAAAGCACGGGTTGTTGCATTGCTCCAAATTTGAATATACTGTTGTCCTCAACTGCACGTACGGCATCTTGGCTGCCAGACAGGCCAATAACCGCTACTTTGCCAACCTTGTTGGCAGCCTTGATAGCTTGAACCGCACCCAAACCGCATGGGGCATTAATGTCATAAATAGCTTTAATGGTTGGGTGGGCCACGAGCATCTCAGATGTCGCAGTCAAACCACCGGTAGTAGACCCTTGTGCGTCTAAGTCTGCCACCACCTTAATTCCTGGGTATTTGTTAGTAACGCTAAAGAAGCCTTTATCCCGATCTTGCACAGCCTGATTAGCTTTAAGATCGAGAATGCCAATATCTCCCTGGCCGTTCAAATAACTAGCCATTTCTTTACCTACAATTACTCCAGCGTTATAGTTATCAGAACACACAAACTCTACAAGTTTACCACCCGCTGCATTAAGAGCCGTGCTGTCAACGCTTGTACCTATAGTGAATGCAGGAATATTTGCTTTATTCAATGCGGTTACCGCACTAACCGCTGCTACTGCGTCAATTGGTGACATCACGACAGCGGCTACGTGTTGTTGAATGAAGCCGTCAACTTGCTGCAACATTTCCTCCTGGCTATTGTTGGCGCCCTCCACAACAACCTTCATCCCGTGTTGGGCACCGTATTTCTGCAACGCACGACCCAGGGTATCAAAATACGGATTTGTCAGCGTAAATAGCGTGACCCCAATAACTGGTTGACCTGTCTGGCTAGAACCGGAGGTATTTCCGCCCGTTGCAGTTCCACAACCTACCACAGCTAACGAGAACACAGTTGCTACTAGGGCTATTGTTAAGACGAGGCTTACCCGTTTATTTTCCAAAAGTTTCACCCCTTAAATGAAATAATGTTGTATAACCCGGCAGAACTATCTTTCGGCTCCGGCTTAGCACGGAACCTCCGAAAACAGCAACTGGTACTTCCCTTACCCTTTGAATCACCTGCCTTTCAACTGGTACTTCCCTTACCCTTTGGATCACCTGCCTTTCAACTGGTTTTTATAGATGTGGCTGGCAGATAGCGGTTTAATTATTGATTTCCCTTAGGGCTTCGAACATTGCTACCACATTTTGAGGGGGCACTTCGGCCATAATATTATGAACCTGCTGAAAGACGAAGCCTCCGCCTGGAGACAGAATCTTAACATTTTCTTTAACATGTGGTTTAACTTCTTCCGGAGTTCCGAATGGCAGTATGGATCTGGTATCACATCCACCTCCCCATAGGGTTAGATCCTTACCAAACTCTTTTTTTAACTTGTGAAGACACATATCTTTGGAGGTGAATTGTACCGGATTTATTGCATCTACACCCGCCTCAATTAGGTCTCTTATTAGCGGGTAGATACCTCCACAGCTGTGGAGACTGATTTTCAAATGGGGGGCCCTTTGTTTTACGTAGTCCCATAAAACTTTATGCCTTGGTTTGAAGAACTCCTGGTACATTTTAGGTGATATTTGAGGCCCTTGCTGCGTGCCGAAGTCGTCACCAAAGCCAATAATATCAATATATTCTGCGGTGGCATCGAGATATTTGTCAAGGTTTTTAAGGTGTATCTCCACCAATTTATCTAGAAAAGTATGGACGCGGGTTGGTTCTGCCGCTAAACTATATAAGAAATTATCCATTCGAAAGGCAAATTCTCCTATTTCAATCAAATTGCCGCCGAATGTACCATATATTGCTCGGTCGGTCGACTTACGAATATTAACGGCTGTGTCGCGCCATATTCTCAATCCTTCTTCATCGAATCCTGCTGGTGCCGGAGGCATTCCCAGCCTAACCCACATTATCTGTTGTAAGTGGTAAGGAAGATTTTTAAAGGCAAAATCATTACTATTTAAAAAGGGAAAATAAGTTTGCTCAAAAAATAGACAACCCTTTTTTTGAATGCAAATAACCTGTTCTTCGTCACCGTAAACCACATTCCCATCCTGGGTTTTTTCAACTTTTATGAACGCAGGGATCTTGCAAGTTGTCCCATCGTCAAGTTCCCAGTCCTGCCAATATTCGTTTAGATTATAAAAGTTATGACCTAATTCCACGACATCAATGCCGAAGATGTCTAGCACATCGTTTTCTATAATGGCTAATTGCTGAATTAGATCATAAATAAATAGTTTACTAGGCGCTAAACCCAGATACTCCCTCAATTTCTTATAAGCAATGACATGCATACCACTAGACCGATGTCCACCTAGGTCAACGGCCACTCTATCGGGTTCTTCATGATTTAAGGCAGCAAGTACGCGCTCCCTTGAGTTCATTTTTCAGCCCTCCTGGTCATTATCATTCAGACAAAACCTTATAAATTCCTTAGGGACCTAGGCAAAATTACCGTTACGCTAAGTCGTGCGCCTCTTTCCTACATTCATTTCTTGCTAACAAATCCATTACAGTGGTGTTCTTTGGCTGTCCGGTCCATGAGACGAAAACGCCCTGCAACAAGTGACGGGCTACTGCTGTCAGTTGTCTGCCTTAATTATCCCTCCCTCCATGTTACTTAATTGCCGTTTGCTACCCATAGCGCTAGTGAACACCGTCCTTCCAATGTTATACAGTTCTGCCAGCGCCAATTCATCAAGGGAGCCGCTGTTGCGGACTGTATTTCGCTGAAAAGGAAATCAAGGTTATCCGGCAGATCATGGACCACCCCGAGTTGCGTCCGACTCGGGCAGCTATTGCCCAGGATACCTGTACGGTCTGGTCTGGCCTCGGCCGGACGGCCGCACCGTGGCAAGCTACCGGCCACACGAAACAGAATCTTTTTTGGTCCACATTGTCCGTCTGCCGCCTATTATCGAGAGCGCTAGCCAAAGGGTGCTCCTTAAGGACACCGCTAACTCCAACCACATCCGGCCCTATCAAATTTAGCACGCTCACACTACTCCGACCACTCGAATATCTCTCCTCCACCAACACCCGTTCCGACTACTTTTCGACTTTGAGGCCGATCCCGAATCCTTTACAGACACCCGCTCCGCAAGATTCCCTGACCACCAAGCTCGTCTTTAACTCGGTTGTTGTTGGCTGAATTTCCTTGTTCTCAATTTGTTGAATCAGGGTCCAGGCAGCCATGGAGCCAATCTCGAGACGTGGCTGGTGAACGGTCGTAAGCGCCGGAGTGACCATGGACGCAAGCTCAATATCGTCGAAACCGACCAGTGCTAGATCCCGGGGAACTTCTATACATAACTCCCGCGCCGCGTGTATAACCCCATAGGCCATCAGGTCGTTACCTGCAAAAATAGCCGTGGGACGTACGGACAACGTTAACAACTTTTTGGCCGCCGGGATGGCATCTTCCGTGGTGAAGTCGCTGTAGACCACCAGTTCTTCAGCAAAGGGAATACCAAAGTCGCCCAGGGCACGGCGGTAGCCCTCCAGCCGTTCCGCCGAAACCCGTGCCTTCCTGTGTCCCGCTAGGTGGGCTATACGCCTATGGCCGAGATCCAGTAAGTGCTTGGTGGCTAGATAGCCACCGCCCCCGTTATCGATCGAAATGAAGCTGGTGTGCAATTTTTCTATCCAGTACTCCACGAGTACCAAGGGGAAGTTTTCCTCCACCATTTCCCGCAAGTAATCTTCATTTCCTACCGTGTGTCCCATCATTAGCAACCCGTCTACCCGGCCGTTGCGCAGGAAATTGATATAGTTGTGTTTCAATTTGGGATCCCATCGCATGCTCGCGTAAACAGTCCCGTAGTCGAATTTATGGGCGACGTCTTCCACCCCCTGAACGATACGGGAAAAGAAGGGGTCGGTAATATCGGATAAAATCACGCCGATGGTATCGGTTTTCTGCCTTACGAGGCTGCGGGCCAGCGCACTGGGCCGGTAATTCATGTCCTTGATGGCCGCCATAACCCGCCGCCTGGTTTCCTCACTGACATCCTCCTTCTCGTTGAGGACCCTGGAAACGGTGGTCCGGGATACCTTGGCCCTTTTGGCGACTTCGGAAATATTGGGCAACTTACTTCAACTCCGTTAGTTTGGTCAATTCATGCATAGTACCTTGCAGGAGAGGATACAGGGTTTTATAGAGAGCGTAAACCTGTTCGTAAGCATTTACCTCGCCTGGTACCGCTTCTTCCCGGCTGGTTACTTTGATAATATCCGAACAGGCGGTTTCGACGGAAGAGTAGATCCCTACTCCCACCCCTGCCAGGAGGGCCGCGCCAAGGGCCGGTCCCTCCATACTGTTGACGGTGGTAACCGGATATTTAAAGACACTGGCCAGGATATGACGCCACAACCGGCTACGTGCCCCGCCACCGGAAACACGGATCTCTTTGACCATTACCCCGCCCTTATGCAACAGTTCAAGGGAGTCTCGCAGCCCGAAAGCAACTCCTTCCAGGATTGCCCGCACCATGTGTCCTTTATGGTGGCGCATAGTGAGGCCGATAAATCCCCCCCGGGCGGCCGGATCGGGATGGGGCGTCCTCTCCCCCAAAAGGTAGGGCAGGAATAGCAATCCCTCCGCTCCCGGTCCCACGGCAGCGGCCTGCTCCGTCAACAGTCCATAGGGATCTGCACTTGTCTGTGCGGCTTTTCTTATTTCTTCTCCACCCAACTGGTCGCGAAACCATTGCAGGGAAGCGCCAGCCGCCAGCATCACCCCCATCAGGTGCCATCTGCCGGGCGCGGCATGGCAAAAGGTGTGCAGGCTGCTGCCCGGTTGCATCCGTGGCTTCTCTGTCGTGGCGAAGATTACCCCTGAAGTTCCCAAAGCAGCCGAGAGAATACCTTCCGCAACAATACCCAGGCCTATCGCCCCCGCGGCCTGATCACCACCCCCGCCCACTATCGGCGTACCGGCCAGCAGACCGGTGTCGGCGGCTGCCTCCGGGCTAACCTTTCCAGTTACTTCCGTAGATTCATATAACGCCGGTAACCATGCCTCCGGTATGTCCAGGGCCGCCAGCATCCGGGACGACCAACGGCGTGTCGCCACATCCAGCAGCAGGGTACCCGAGGCATCCGAGACATCCGTGGCCAACTCTCCCGTCAGACGGAACCTGACATAGTCCTTGGGCAGAAGAAAATGGCTGATCTGACGGTAAATTTCCGGTTCGTGGCGCCTGACCCACAACACCTTGGGCGCCGTAAACCCCGGCAAGGCCGGGTTGCCCGTCCACCTGTAGAGTTGTTCCACCCCTATTTCCCGGTTCAGCCAGGCACATTCCGCGCCGGTGCGCTGGTCGCACCAGAGAATGGCCGGACGCAGCACCCGGTAGGCGGAATCCAGGAGGACCAGTCCGTGCATCTGGCCCGACAAACCGACCCCCGCCACGGCCTTCCCGTCCAGACCCGTCCGTGTCCAGATTTCCCGCACGGCTACCGCCGCGGCCTCCCACCATTGCCCGGGGTCCTGTTCGGCCCAGCCAGCTAGGGGTTGGCTCAGCGGGTACTCCACCCGGGCGGTGGCCCTCACCCGACCGTCCTCCTCTATTAGCACCGCCTTGGTGGCGGAAGTTCCGATATCGATCCCTAAAAGCAAACTCATCGTTTTCCTTCTCCAAGGTATTGTTTACTCCGGTGGAACCAAGGGGGCAAAGGTGGTCTTTCCCGGCGCGCGGGCCCGGATGAGCAATGCCTCCAGGTAGCCTGCGTAGCGTTCCGGGTCTTGCAAGCAGTTGACTACCAGTTCATGATCGAGGCCATTGATTCGTTCGTTCATAGCCTTCAAGGCATCCATGCAGTTTTGCACGGCCCGTTCCACCGGCATCCGTTCGGGATTGATGTCGAGGCCGAACCAACCCTGGTAAGAGTGCATCTTCAGGACGTAGAGGGCGGCCTCGGCCTGTTCCGGGGCTACTACGCCCACATTCAGGTCCTGATCATAATTTCCCAAGGGCTGGCTGTTCCAGTGGGTATGTACCAACCGCCCGTATTCCAGAGCCAGGCTCAAGGCATAAGGCAAATCTTCGTAACCCATGAGCACATGGCCGATCTCCGGATTGAGGCCAAGCAGGCACAAACCTTGAGCCAAAAGCTTTATATTTTCCGGGTTTTCCAACAAGCCCTCCACCTTGTCGGCCAGCAGGAGGGCTTCAGCGGTGGTGCCGTAAATTATCCTTCCCCTCGGCTCATAGGATTTCGGTTCAATAGCCACCTGGATCCCGGGTATGGCATCCATGGCCTGGGCCAAGCCCGCGGCAAAGCGGTGGCGCATGGTCGCGAAATCGATGCCGAACGGGTTTTCGTAGCCGTCTATCCCCGGCCAGACGACCATAAAGTCCGTCCCCAACTCTCTGTTCAGCTCCAGGGTTTCTTTCACCCGTTTAACAGCCGCCTCCCGGGCCGTGGCTAGGGGTGAGGACAACGAGCCGTGTTTGAATTGCTCCTCGTAGAAGAGGTTGGGTACCACCGTCACGACCCGCATCCCCGTATCCCGGCAAAAATCCTGGTAAAGAGGCAGGTTATGCTCATCGATCTCGTTGGGGTAATGGGCCTCAATGCCTTCGAGGCCGTACTGGCTAAGGACCGCATACTTTTCCAGCCGCTCTTCGATCGTCAGGTTCCGGCCATATCGGGCATGGAAGCGGCTCTGCCCGCCGGCAAAATACCAGATACCGGCTGAAAAATGCAGCTTGAGCTCAAATTCGTTGAGGTGCTGGACTAACTCACCCGGAGGGCGTCGGTCAGTCTGCCGCTGAGTTTCCTGCATCGGGCTCCCTATTCCCCTCTCTTCCATAGACTACCTCCGGAAACGTTCCCCGACGGACTTTTAGCTTCACACCTGGGGCGCCGGCAGTAGTAACCCGGTCTTTTTCGGAATCGATCCCAGTAATGAGTTTCGCCAAAGCATCAAGAACTCCTGCTTAGTCTGAAAAGTTTTTTTACTGGCTCCCGCCCAACGGTTACAGCGAGTCCGCCCACGCAGGCAGGGCGGAAGGCAAATGGTGTTATGCCTGCCATCGGCAGACCGTGCTCCCCGTAAAAGGCCGCCGCCCCCCCCCCCTGCAGGAAGCCTTCCCGGATCAACATCAGACCTTCCGGTTCCACTTCGGTTAAGCCGATGAAGCCGCACCGGATGACGATCCCCTCTCCGCCGCGGTACACTCCCTCCCTGCCCACGGCCCGAATATGCCTCCCGGGAGGGGAGCCCCCACCGCAGGGTGAACACACCGATTTTTTGGCGGCTGAGAGGCTATTTCTGGGTTTTTTGACGGATGCGGCCAGTTGAAAGCATCAAAGCAGTCGTGACGAGGCTTGGAGGCCCTTGTCGGCAATCTTTGACGGATATGCCCCTACTGTCAGGTCTCACGGAATAGGGCTGCCAAGACTTGACAGCGGAGACCGTCTGAGGGGCCCTTCCTCTCCATGGAGGAATCCTATGGGGGAGGAAAAGGTATGTCCATTTCGGCTCTGGTTGTCGTCTTGGTCCGGCACAGCCAATCGCACTTCGGAGGCCTCCGACAGCTACTGCACTTGTTTGGAGCAGGGGGGGGTTGCCCGAAGGGGAAAAGCCAGCAGGGGCAAGAGGAAGGAACTGGGGAGGCCGCATTTATTCCTGGAAATCTGGTACAAATAACTTTTCGTCGCAGACGTTTCCTTGATCGGGTGGCCCAGTACTTCAGTCAGGCCTTTGGTGCCTCGGGTTTCTTGTTCACGAGCTCTGTGGATCTGAAGAATGCTGTCGATTTGTGTGGCCTATTTTTCCAAAAGAGGGTATTGACTTCATTGGTATATGGGCCTATGATAGATAATATCACAAGATGAAACTTGCCCCCTGCGGAATCTACCATGGACCCGTCGTTAGAACGACGGGCAGAACCCCACAGTCAGGCGATGTACTCCCATAAAATTGATAACCTGGAAAGGGAACTCGAGTTCCTTTTCCATCAAGAAACCTGGAGCCCAAGGAGATTGGTTTCCGATGCCCGAATTTCCCAAACCACAACGATCCGTTCCCAAAAGGCCATCGACGACGTCCGTAACGTCGCCGAAACATGTGAGATCCCCGCCTGTCCGTGCCGGCCCCAGGAAGTGCACCATATCAAGTCCAAGGGTTCCGGCGGGCCTGACATCCGTTGCAACTTAATCGCCCTGTGCTCTGAGCACCACCAGGATGCCCAGGCGTACCGGATACCTCAGGTGGACCTCTTCCGCATCACCGCACGGCGCGAGGGGATGACTCTGCCCCAGGTGTACTCCGCTATCGGATTGGATCCTCCTCCTGACATGGAATGTTGGAAAGTGGATGTCCTCGTATTTGTTCAACTCCAAAAGGACGAAGAAGAGTCCGGTTGGAAAATTGCCGGGCATGCGGCATACGTACTTGGTAAGTACGGGCGGGGCGCTGCCACCAAATTAGCTCGCGAGTCCGGGGTATCTGCCAGATACATAAGAGGCCTTGCGGCAACGGCCCGGGCTTTCCCGGAGACCCTCAGGCACCCGGCGTTGACGATGACCCACCACCGCATCGCGGCTCAAACCGAATCCCCAAAGGTCTGGCTGAAGCGGGCAACTGAAAAGAAGTGGTCTGTGCGGGAACTGCGGGAAGCCATAAAGGGCAGACATGTAGACGAGGAGTACCGGGCCCAGGTGGAGCGTCTGGAAAATACCGTTCGGAAGTTCAATGAGAGCTGGGGGACCAGGAGAAATATTAAGGCCGTCTTAGTCTGGGAAAGTTTGAAGGCCGCCTCCGCATGAATCAGGCCCGCTTCAGTCAGTGGAAAGACTGGCGATTTGTCTTACCAGCCCCTACCCGGCCCGCCGGCTCCGTGTTATAATGACTTTGGGAGGTGATTTTCTCATGCCGGATCAAGAGGAAAAGGCTCCCCATGATATACACGATTACGGGTACAAGGACCTCCTTTCCCACAAGAAGACTTTCCTGGAACTGATCAGAACCTTTGTTCCGGAGGAATGGACCAAAGACGTAGACGAGGATGAGCTAATACAGGTCAACAAGTCATTTATATCACCGCACTTCACGAAACATGAAGCTGATGTTGTATACCGCACGAAGAAGGGAAGTCAGGATGTAATATTTTATATCCTGTTGGAGTTGCAGTCATCGGTAGACTTTTTAATGCCGGTACGACTACTTGGCTATATGATGGAGATATGGCGGGATATTCTCAAAAATACTGCGGATAATGAGGCGGAACGCAAGGGTTTCCGGCTACCTGCCATAGTTCCCGCAGTGCTCTACAACGGGCGCGACAACTGGACGGCCGCCAGGAACTTCAAGGAAGTATTGGCTGCTTATCAAGATTTCGAGAAACATCTTTTAGACTTCAGATACATACTCTGTGATGTTAACCGTTATACAGATGAAGACCTTCTTATGATGGCCAATCTTATGTCGTGCGTGTTTTTCCTGGATAAGCGGATGACCCCTGAGGAAATCACAGAACGCACAAGAAAGGCTGCCGGCATTATAAGCAAACTCTCTCCGGTAGAGTTTAAGCAATTTGTTTCATGGTACAGGCACGTCATACTAGAGAGGTTGCCCGAAGAACAACGGGAACAGGTAAGCCGGATTCTTGATGAAGCAAATCCCTGGGAGGTGGAAAAGATGGTATACAATTTGCAAGTCGCCCTAGATGAGATGAAGGAAAAGGCTATGACAGAAGGAGAAAAGAACGGTATACTAAAAGGCGAAAAGCAAGGCATGCTAAAAGTAGCCCGGAACATGCTTCTTCGTGACGTTGATGTCAACACGATTTGTGATTTCACCGGTCTGTCACCGAGCGAGATTGAAGAGTTGAAAAAAGATATCCAACACTAATCAGGAAATCTGCAACTAAGGGAACCGAATTCGTTATGCGCCATGGCGTCAGTTATCCCCGGGATCCCTCTCTGCCGCTTCGCAGAATCCAGAGGAAGGGCCATCCTGGGGGAATCTGGACAGGTAGGATGCCGGAACTACTCCCCGATCGATTGTCTCGGGTGACAACTTGAAGGCATAAAAATACCCCTGCGGCCCGCAGGGGTATTCGCTTCCCCAAATTGTTTCACCCGAAGCCACCTCCCCCTATATCCTTCCGTTCTCCGGAAGGCGGCATCCACCCTTCGACGGACGGAAATCTTCTTTCCCACTGGACATAATGCCACCCACCCTCACGGCGACCAGCCTTCTTCGGCAGCCTTTGGCCACGGGTACCATGCTCTTGGCCATATGCTTGGCGTTCGCCCATACAGGAATTCCAGGCATCCCGCAACTGCCCTCCTCAATGCATGTACCTGAGCAGATACCAGAAGGGCGAGTGCCTGACGTCCGATGCCAGCTCCTACCTGCAGTACGGATGCGCTTCCCCGTATGCCGGCTCAAACCACTCCGACGGACGGAGGGCCATACCCATGTATTCGGCCACCTCGGTGTCCTCGATGCCGTCCAGGGAAAGGTCGAACAGCAACTCCACATCCATATCCGGGAAGGCCGCTTCCTCGAACTCTTCGAAGTCGTCGTCCGCCTCATCCCCCTGTTCTTCGGCACCCATCTGCAGCACCGCCTTGGCCCGGTCGACGATGGCCCTGAGCGCCAGACACTCAGCGGTGCATGCTGGAATAGGCTCCTCGTCCCAGGCTGCCAAGCGGTCGGCCACCCTGGCGGCGCAGATCAGGAACCGCCTCAGAAAAAAGCCATCGTAGTGGCGTTGGAACTGCGGAGGTAGACACCCTGCCAGGGCGGCAGTGGCCTCCAAGGACGTTCCGTTGCCGACGTGCTCCAAGGCATCGAAGACCTCGTCCAGGAGCAACGCCGCCCCGGTAAGGAGGGCGTCCATTTGGGCCGGGGACAGGGTATCATACTGGTAATCGTTGCTCATTCAACTCGCTCCTTCCAAAAAACATTTCATAAGCTCAGGGAAGAACTCCCCGCCGAATGAACTGCCTCCAGCCTCGTAACCTGGTCAGGTAAACAGCGAAACCGGCCCAAATGGCTCCCCCGATTACTTCCGGCGCCCACACCCATGGATCGGCGAACAACTGCCGCCACCACACGTCCACCTGTGCCACACCCGGCAGACCCACGGGAGGGAAATGGACGCTCATAAAGGGCCACAAGAGCACGGCCGGCATCTGCCACATCCTGTCCAACACCAGGTGGCCGCAGGAGGCCAAAGCCATATACAGGAAGCCCGGACGGCCTCGGCGGTAGAGATACCAGCCGATCCCCCGAAGGAGAAGATTGAAGACCAGTGGGCCACGCCCCGCCCAGGATCAGGCCTGTGTGGGCCTGGATGACTCTCCTAAAGGCTTATCCGCATCCAAAGTCCCCAAACAAGCCTCGTTTATTTTTATCAACTCAGATAATTTGCAATTAGCATCATGATCATTCATTGCACGACGGACTTTATGAAACATTGTCCATGAACAAGTATATGAAACATTAATCTGTTCTGACATCGTTGAGATATTTAAATATCCTGGCAGAGGAGGAAGAGAATATGCTATTTGGTTGTTATAAACCAAGTATATCACCCAAAACCACTTAACTAAGGGTATTCGCGTCTTGTGAAAGATAGTCCCAGCGGTCACAGACCCCTGATACTGGCATTCTCCGCACTGGAAGAGACCTCTAGTCTTAATGTAATAGTACTCCCCGTTTCCACATCTTGGACATGCAAATCCTTTAGGCCACCTCATCTCGAATAACTGCTTATAACAAGTTTCCCCGTTATTATATCGCTTCGCAAATTCCGAAAAGGAAAGTACTTCCTGAATAACCATGGAACTACACCTCTCAACATGTAACATATCCTATGATTCTACTGCGAAAACCCTTTCGCTCACGCGGCGGATACCCCATATAGGGACTCAGGTGCATGCGCGCCACTATACTTGGGTGGTCCTTCAGGCAAATCGTACTTTTTGCAGCGAAATCATCCTATTAACCATTATACCGTCAACACTTGGAAAATTCACTGCCCATTGGAGTAGATAGTCATTTAACTGTTTCGAAATAATATCAAGAAATCCTACCTTCTCGCACAAAGTCTCCCAACCCGCCGCACCGCCACAACCGGACGAAAAGCAACAACAGAATAAGGCCACCAATGACTTCGGACACATAAACCCAGGGATCACCCAGCAGCATGTGCCACCACACCGGTATCTGGCCCAGACCAGGCTTTCCGACCACCGGGAAGCTGAAGCCGTACAGCGGCCAGAGCAGCACCTTGGGCATCTGCCACATCCTGTCCAACACCAGGTGCCCCGCTGACGCCAGGGCCATGTAAAGGAAGCCGGGTCTCCCCCGGCGGTAATGGTATGTACCTATGATCAGGAGAATCAGGGCGAACAGCAGGGTGTGGGCCACGCCCCGGCCGGTACCCATGCCGAGATGAGGAAAGAAGAGTTCGAAAGGTTTATCAATGATGTCTGGAAGTATCGAACCTAAAATGATCAGCCGGAAATCCACATTATTCATATTTTCTGGTTCCGCCTGTGGATAAGCTGTAAATAAATAGGAACCGTCCCCACACCTTTCCTCCGGCACAACCGCATTCTCTCTGCTTTTAGCGTAACGGTTTATCAACCAGGCCGCGCCCGAAGTTATACCCGTGTGTGCCAGTAAGAACATTAGTCAGCCTCCCGGTGCCATATATTGCACAAGGATGGCCGCGAATCCTGCCGAGTTTTGGTCGGGATCTGTCTTCCACAAAAGTTGTCGCGACGATCAAGACAAGAAATGTTCACGGAAAAGCTAGTAATAATAGCCGGCCCTCCAGACCCCTTTGGCATCTCTTACGCCGATACCGTTAAGGCAGTACATTACTGGGCGTTAGTACCTTGGTACTATAAATCCCCTGGTACAATTGTCCGACATTTAGTTGACGATAGAATTTGATGAAGACGACCCATCTCGGCAAAAACACCCAAGGACGCTGACACCTTCACCCGAAAACTGCCAGCGGTCATGGATATGCAGCGTACTTTGTTCAAACACCAGACGTCGATCAAGGGGTGACCGATATGTACAAAATCAAGTTCTTAGTCGGCCGATGCGAAGGGTTAGCGGGCTCTATTGCCGGCATTCCGTGTATTCTGGACGAATGTACTCCCGAGCCCAAGGCCGGGGAGACCTGGCTGGTTGAGATAACAAGAACGAACGCCCGCCGGACGGTATTGTACGTCCGGCCAGTCCGCCCCTGGAACGATACACAGGAAGACCGTCGGGCCGTAGTTCATGCCCAAGTGGATTTTCACAACGGAACGGTCAAGTTTCTCAATCGGGTCACATTTCCTGTGGAAATTACCCGTTATGCGCAGCTCTGGGAAGATTATAGGATGCTGTCGGACAGCACGAACGCGGTGATAATCAAGGGCGACAAAGCCGTCCGCTGGAACAAAAAGGGCAAGCCTCCCCAGGTGCTGCCCCTGCACCGCTTTGCCACCAAGTACAAACGCCAACCGCTTCTGGGCGAGTCCAAGGACATCCGCCGTTTTCTGACCAATCTGGAGGACTTGCGCGGCTACACAATAGAAAGCGCCCGGAGGAGAAGCAAGGGCACCTCTCCACAATTTTGCTAATCCTTGCAGCCCCCAACGCTGGCGGTGACCCCCCACATTCCAGCGGCCCACAGGTACCACTCTGGCGCCGGAACGGGTTTCGGTGAATCTCCGTGTGCGCCGGTGGTCGGGGTTGGCGGACTACGCGCCACTCCATTCAGCGGTGCCTTCCCACTGGAGCGAAAAACCATGGTCATACTTGCCCTATAATGCCCGATAAGCCCCGGTGGTAATGGTTTCATACCTTCCGGCGCTTATCGTCGCTCGTTGGGCCTCCTACGTGGCAATTCGCGCTTCGACGGCACCGTGGCCATGATGGGCAACACTGAAAAGCTAACCTGATGCATCGGCGCCCTGATCGGCGGCGACCACAGGTACCACTCTGGTTTCCCGTTCCTCAGAAATGGACAGCACCGGGTTTGACCCTGCCGAAATTTAACCGACCAGGGAACCGTTAGTCACCACCCGGGATCGGGGGTTGGCAGTTGAAACGCTGCCGGTGACCGACCACGTTCCAGCGGCCCACGGGTACCACGGTGGCGCCGGTCAGAGTTGCCAGACCTTATCCGGACGTGTGGCACCCTGTAGGCGGATGAGGACGTCACTAACCCAGGCGAACTGTATGGTCGTTTTCTTCCCACTGGGTCGAATACCAGCATGGCCGCCACCCTGGCGTCTACCATATAATTCTGGAATCCATGGCTCCCAGTGACCCTAATGCATATACCTGAACAGATACCAAAAGGGCCATTTGAAAATCCAAGCGTTGGTTATGTACAGCCCCAACCCCAGGTAGAAGACTGCTATCCCGGCATATTGGTAGCACATTTGGAGCATGGTCTGCCTGCTCGTCCACCATCGGGTGGGGTGGAACTCGGGAGCCTTCACCGAAACATAGGTGAACGTGGTACCGGTGCCCCGGAAAACATGCGCGAAGATAAGGCTGGCCCGCCGCATGTGGTAGTCCGATGAGACGACGATGGCCGAATGGAGACCATACTTCTCCATCAACGCCTTGGAGTACACCGCATTCTGGTAGGTGTTCTGCGCCTGCCGGTCGAGGATGAAGGCATCTCGGGGAACCCCTTCGGCGATGGCCTCCGATTTTTCCAGGTTGGTCACGGAACTCGTATAAAGCAGATAGGGGGCATAGCCCTGACGGTACAGGTCTATGCCCCGCTGAAGACGCGCCCCCCTGTCCCCGCTGAGAACAATAATCACATCGGCTTTCTGCGGCGGTTCATTGATGACAAGAAAGGTGCCGGCGTCTTTTGCGATGAGCACGAGGATCAATACTGTTGGCAGAACGGTTATCAGTTTCAGCCGTTTCATGCTTAAGTTAGTTCCTGCAATAGAGGGAGTTCCTGCCACTTTAGTGTGTTAATTTATTTTAAACATCGAAATGCGAAACCTTTACAGCACCACCTCCGAATCATCACCTATAAAGAGCCGGCATGCCTGACGTCTGACGGTAGAACGGTTCGACAAGGCATTGTAGCGTATCAGACTGTCCTCGATGAAATCCTCATCCGATAGCCGGCAGTTGTCCCGCACCACGGAACGCTCCATACCCACCTTTTCCAGGAGGGCGTCACGGCCAACGGCCGTATTCGGCCCAACCGAAGGAATCCTTGACCAGCACGTTGTCACCGATGCCCACCGGCCTCCGGACTATGCTGTTGATCACCCGGGCCCCCTGCGGTATGTTCACCCTGCCCACTACTTCGCTCAAGTCGTCCACCCGTCCATT
>DATKUX010000141.1:0-37460 GCA_035530395.1 Spirochaetia bacterium | reverse complement strand
AACGGTGCCGACGACGAACCAGTGATAGCCGGGTTTTTCTTTGAAATATGCGAGGGGCAACCGGGCCCCGGCGCCCTCTGTGCTGCCGGTCGGTTTATCCTGGTCTACAGCCCCGGTACCACCGGTTGGAACGGCCGGCTGTTCGATGTCATACTTCATTGATATTCCTCCCTGTAGTAGCTGGAATTTACGCCGTTGGCAGTTATGGTAAGTGCGTAGAGGAACCTTTGTCCCGGTCACCCCCTTGCTGGCTTGCAACTTTTTTCTCAACCCTTTGCTTCCAGTGTAAACTGGCCAGGTTAGAAAAAGATTTGCAAATTGAGAAAAGATGCAAATCCTTATTATATTTTGGCATGGGAAATTAAGATTCGATTTGTAATTAATATATGGTGAAATACAATTCCCCATTATGAAGTGAAGGACGGGGGATCAAGTCCCCGTTCGTACGAAGTCAGGGAAAGGAAAGGCCCGCCGCGACGTCCGTTGTCGCGACGGGCCACCTGTTTCATGTTGTGGTTTCGCCTGGCGGGATTCTGCTCGAAGCGGTGAACAAGGATAAGCCGTGTCGGGAAGTTGGAAGGGGTACAGGGTGCCGGCACCCGGACAGGGCTTTGTCAAAGGTGACGATTACCCCGAAAAGGCCGGTCGGCCGGGAGGATCGGTGGCAGCCGCCGTCATCTCCGGTCTGGCCGATATCTCGCAGGTCATAGGCAGGAGGAAATAAAAATGGGAACCCTTGCCCGGGGTACTCTCCACTCCTACCCGGCCGCGGTGTAACTCGACCAGCTTTTTTACGATGGACAATCCCAGGCCGCTTTCCTGATGTTGCTTGGACCGGGCCTTGTCGACCTTGAAAAATCTGTTCCAAATATAAGGTATTTCGTGCGGTCCTATACCTATTCCGGTGTCGATCACCGAGACCATCATGAACTTTTCCATCAGGCTCGCCCTCACTGTGATGGTCCCGTGGGAGGTGAACTGGATCGCGTTGTTGATGAGGTTGGTGATGATCTGCCGGAAATGGTCGCGATCACACCAGATATGCGGGTACTCCCCCTCCAGGGAAAGTTCCAGGGAGTTGCCCTTTTTCAAGGCGGGCTCAACCCGGTTTTCGACCACGCTGCGGATCGCTTCAACGGGATCGAAGGATACCCTCTCCGCCACCATGTGGCCGGATTCAATGCGGGCCAGTTGCAGAAGGTCGGAAGTCAACCGCTTCAAGTGCATGGTCTGCCCGTAGAGCGCAACGATATATTTGTGCTTCTTTGCCTCGTCAACCACCATGCCGTCCTTCAGAGCTTCCAGGAAGGCCTCCAGGGTCGTCAGCGGGGTCCGCAGTTCGTGGGAAAGGTCGGACAGAAAATCCTTTTTCAAAATGTCGAGCTTTTTTTGTTCCGCGTCTATTTGCGACAGCCTTTCAATCATTTGGTTGAAGGAGATAGACAGGTCGTGTAACTCGTTGTTTGTATCCTCAACCACTACTTTCCTGTAGTTTCCTTCGCCCACCTGCTCGGTGGCGCTGATGAGCTTATTGATGGGCATGGTCAGCTTGCGGGTAAAGTAGAAAGCCACCAGGACGGAGGCGATCGCCACCAGAAAGCCGCCCAAAAAGAGCTGTTTTTCCACATCCCTGACCGCGGTGTTGATACCGCTGATCGGTGTATTGACGGCAAGCACCCCCGCCGCGTCGCCGGGCAAACGGACAGGGCCGGCAACCGTCAGGAAGGACTCGTTATGAGAGTTTTTGGTGACGGTGAGGTTGGCCTTCCCTACCAGGGCCTGCTTGAATGAATCCACAGATATATTGTTGTCACTTACCAGACTGGTATCGAATATGACGGCGCCATCACTATTGATAAGCCATATACGGTAGTCGAGGGCCATGGAAAGGGTTTTCAGAAAAGAATCGTCGGCTGCAATAGAATTATTCTGGTTGTTATCTATATCCGTCGTCATTACCAAGGATTCTCGCTCGATATTGCGGGACTCCATGTTGTATACATAGGATTTGATTACTGCGACCATGTAAAAGTATAGGCCGATATTGGCTGCCAGCATCACCAGTAAGAATCCCAGGAACAGCTGCCAGAAAAAGCTGCGCCTCCTTATTTGCATCAGGAGTGCACCTCAAATTTGTAACCAACTTTGTGAATCGTATGAAGATAGCTACATTCATTGTTATTGTGCCGCAGCTTTTCTCTTAGCCACTTGATATGCACATCAACCGTCCGGTCATTGACATACCGGTCATAGCCCCATATGACATCCATTATCTTGTTACGGGAAAAAACACGGCCCGGTTCCTTGGCTAGAAGGTAAAGAAGGTCGAATTCCTTGGGGGTGACTTTGATATTTTCTCCGCATACCAAAAGAGACCTAGAGGTTACATCGATTATCAGACCGGTAAATTCGAGTTTTTCATGGTTATACCGGTTCGTGTCGAATTCTATTCTCCTCATCAGGGAGTTGACGCGCGAAACCAGCTCGGACGGACTGAACGGTTTGGTGATATAGTCGTCCGCTCCCATGTCCAGGCCGAGGATTCGGTCGTACTCACTGGCCTTGGCCGTAAGCATGATTATGGGAACAGTGCTTCCCTTTCTTATTTCCCTGCACATAGTCAACCCATCGATACCCGGCATCATCAAATCCAAGATTATCAGGTCGGCGCCCGAGTTCTGCAAGTATTCGAGCGCATCCGTTCCATTCAACACGGAGATTACTTCGGCCCGCTGCTTTTCCAGGTACAACCTGGCAACCTCGCAGACATTGGGATCATCGTCTACCACCAGGACCCTCATGGCCATAGCCAACTCCTCCCTCGTGGATATTTTGCTAACCGTTTGCGATGTTTTGAGAAAACCGGCCAACCGCCTCCATCTTTCTTAGGGAGAGTGCCGGGGATGCCGGCGGGTGGGGTGGACCGGAAGATGGAACGGCGGTGCAGGGTGGCGACAGGGATGCGTAGAGGGGAAACGGTCACAGGTCCGATGTCACGGCACATGGCGGAAAATTTGTCCCGGTACAGCCAGCGCCAGCTTGTATTTTTTTTCTCAACCATTCAATTTAACTTTAAACCATGGTCGTTAATAAAAGATTTTGTATTTGTAAAGAAGTATACCAGGATGTTTTATTTTCGTAAAGAATGTTAAGAAACAGCATGTAAATTTACATAATGGAACACAATATTCTGTATAGTGACTTGAGAAAGCCCCGCAGAGCACGACAACCAGGGGGAATGGCCGCCCGGACCGGCAACTTTGGTTAAAGAAGGTGCCCGGCGCAGCCGCAGCCTGAGCCGGTTCATTTTTAGGGAACCACAGTTACATCCTTCATTCTATCAGGTCAACACTTCCCTGTCTCTTAAAAAACTTTGTGAATTTTCATAAATGGGGTGAACGTTTAATAACAAGCCAATATTTCCACAACAACCATGCTCTATACTGGCTTAAAAGGGGCCGGGAGAGGGGAGAGTTATGGAACCTCCAGAGGATGTGGGCCAGGTTCGGTCGCTCACCGAGGGAAGGAAGGACCTCATCGCGGGGGCGCTTTTCCTGGGTATGTGTCTGATTGCTATTCTCTCCTTCCGGTTGCAACACATACCCATTACCCTGCCGGCGTACAAGATCACCATTTTCAAGGACTTTACCAGGGACCTGTTTGTCTTTAGGCCCCATTGAAGCCTTTTTCAGGCAGATTCACAGCCTACAAGGTGTCCAAAGAAAATCACCCGGTATCAGCCAATACCGGGTGATTTTTTCATCAACCCCTTCCTGGGGAGCCTGAGCGAAGGCAAGAGGCTGTTTCCTGCCCCCGGAGCGGTTTCAATCCGCCGCAGGAGGGAACCGGCCAGGCTGACGAGCTCCGAAGGGCTGTACGGCTTGGTGACAGTCGGCGGCTTTATGGATCACGCCGGACCGGCAAAGAACCGCAGGTATGTGCGGCCCGGCCTGTGACTGGGGCAAGTCCCATTTTATGCCCCTTGATAAACAAACAGGCCTTGCTTTATGATCTAATAGTGTTTGTTGATGAGTTGGTGAACTGAATATTTTCTTTCCATCGACAAAGCAAAATGGTGTTGGAGTATAGATGCAAATGCAGACAAAGATAGCTCCCTGTGCCGGGGCCTGCCCGGTCCACACGGATGTTCCCGGCTACGTAAACGCCATAACCCGAGGCGACTATGCGGAAGCGGCGCGCCTGATCAGGGCCAATAACCCTTTTGCTGCCGTCTGCGGGTGGGTTTGCGTACATCCTTGCGAGGACCACTGCCGGCGCGGGGCCCTTGATGGTCCGGTGAACATCAGGGCCTTGAAGCGCTTTGCCCTCGAGAGCGCCGCTTTAGCCCATCCCGGCCCGCCAGCCGTACCGGTGGGCAGGAAGGTGGCCGTGGTGGGCGCCGGTCCGGCCGGTCTGTCCGGCGCCCGCTTTCTGGCCGGGAAGGGTATCCAGGTTACGGTCTGGGAGCGGCGGGACAAACCAGGCGGCCAGCTGATGGCGGCGCTGCCCGTCTACCGGTTGCCCAGAGAGGTCCTGGAACAGGATATCGAATTGATCAGACGTTCGGGTGTCGAAATCGTCTGCGGTGTCGAGATCGGCCGGGACAAGTCTTTGGCCGAATTGCGGCAGCAGTCCGATGCCGTCCTGATCAGTACGGGCCTTCCCGCCGGCCGGCTGTGCGGTGTTCCCGGTGTGGAACACCCGCAGGTCCTTACCGCCATCTGCTTTATGGAGAAAGCCGCCCGCGGGGAGGAGATTTCCGTGGGGAGCAAAGTGGTGGTCATCGGCGGCGGCGATGTGGCCATGGATGCGGCCAGGACTGCGCGGCGGTACGGAGCCGCCGGCGTCACCCTGGTCTGCCTGGAGGAGCGGGAGAAGATTCCTGCCCATACCTGGGAAGTAGAGGAGTCGCTGGAGGAAGGCGTCAAGATAATTCCGGGCTACGGCCCTTGGGGAATAGTTGATGGTGGCGACAACCTCACCGTTTCGTTCAGGAAGGTCCTTTCCCTCGTTGACGAACAGGGGCGCTTCGCTCCCCGCCTGGCGGCGGAGGCAGGGCTCACTCTCGACTGCGACCTCGTTATCGTGGCCATCGGACAGGGTCCTGATTTTTCCTTTCTGGCGGGCAGCGGGGTGGCCATGTCCCAGCGGGGCCCCGTCTACGACCGGGAGAGCAGGATGCTTTCGGTACCGGGTATCTTCATTTGCGGCGAAGCGGCCCGGGGACCCGGCGTAACCATTGAAGCGGTGGCCGACGGTTTGGCCGCCGGTACCCTTATTGCGGCCTATCTTCTGGGCGGCACGGACCGGGTTTTGCCTGAGCCGGAAAGGATCGGCCCGGTGCCGGAGCGGCAGAAGCCTTTGCTCAGGGCTGTGCCCCGTGAGCCCATGCCGGTGCGGCCGGTGGAGGAAAGAATAAGGGATGGCCGCGCCGCGGTGGAATTAGGTTTCACCGGAGCTGTGGCGACCATGGAGAGTAGCAGGTGCATGGGATGCGGGCTGGGTGCGCAGGTCAACAGGAATAAGTGCAAGGCCTGCCTGACCTGTGCCCGGGTGTGCCCTTGCGGCGTACCCCGGATAGATAAGGTGGCCGTCATTCCCCCCGAGGAGTGTCAGGCCTGCGGCATCTGCGCCGCCAATTGTCCGGCGGGGGCCATTACCCTGGGCAAGAAGTGTGACACCGGGGACGAGCGGCGGGCCGTGGCGGTCTTCGCTTGTGAGAAAAGCTGTGTCCAGGTGCAACAGCTACTGGACGGCCTGCCGGTACGGCCCGGCTACGGGTTGTTCCCCCTGCCCTCAGCTGCGGCCTTCGATGCCCTGATGGTACTGCGGGCTCTGGAAAAAGGAGCGGAAAGCGTCCTGGTTTTCAGTTGCGGTCAAGAGAGATGTGTCAACCGGTGCCATGATGTCCTGGCCGCCAAAATCGCCGCTATCAAGCATACCATGGAACAAATAGGTATAAGCAGCGAAAGGCTGCTCCTCGTGGACCAGTCTCCGGATGTCCCCGGGGTCCGGGCCCTTCTGGAGCGCAGTCTCTCATCCACGCAGGGAGACACGGCCCGCCCAAGGGCTTCTTCCGGCGGCACCTGACCGTAGAAATCATTCCCGATTGATGGTATAATCCTAGCGGGACACTGCCGGTCCGCCGGCGGGCCCACGGAGGAACGGTTTATGAAGGCAAGGCGCAATGATTACTGGATCATGCTGGGCTCGCTGTTCATGGCGGTTTTGCTCTGGGTCTACGTCACCGGCGTTCAGGCCGCCCCGGAGCGGAATGTTTCGGTCAAGCTGAGCCCGGTGGGACTTTCGCCCTCCCTTGTGGCTACCGGCCTGCCGGACCAGGTCGACGTGCGGATCCAGGACCAATTCGACTTGAATCTGTACTCCGGCCAGGCCTTTGCGGCCGTGGTGGACCTGTCCGGGGCCAAGGCGGGTAACGATACAGTTCCGGTACAGGTTACCAGCCCCTTCGGGGTCAAGGTGGTCCAGGTCATTCCGGCCCAGGTGACGGTTGCCGTCGACCGGATGGCCGACCGGCACCTGCCGGTCCAGGTAAAGGTGCAGGGTAATGCGGCGCCCGGCTACCGGGCCGGTGCACCCGTCGCCCGGCCTGTGCTGGTGGACGTGCGGGGTCCGGCTACGGCCCTTGATCAACTGTCCACGGTGCCGGTTACGGTGGATTTGGGCGGGGCGAGTCAGCCTCTGGATGAGAGCCTGCCGGTGGAACTGTCCGGCAGCGGTTTTACCGTCGCTCCCGACCGGGTTAGGGTGACGGTGCCGGTGGTGCAAGAGTCGCCGGTCAAGTCGGTGCCGGTGGTGGTGCAGGTCGAAGGCGTACCCGCCTCCGGCTACCAGATCGGGAACATCACGGCCAATCCGGATACGGTCACGCTTTACGGGAGTCCGCAGCAGTTGGCCGGCGTAACTTTCATAAACACCCTGCCGGTATCTCTGGGCAACTACACTCACGATCTCCTGGAGGAAGTGCCGCTGCAGCTGCCGGCCGGGGTCGGCCGGGTGGCGCCGGACAAGGTCCAGGTGACGGTGCAGGTGAATCCGGTGGGTGCGGGTAGCCAGCCCGGTGCGGGTACTCAGCCGGACGCGGGTAGCCAGCCGGCCCAGTGAGGTGTGGATTGGCGGGGGGAAGGAGTGGAGGGAATGGTGCGTTGGCAGGCGGTGAGTTTCCCCAACGGGCGGGGGCAAAAACTGGCCGGCATTTTCGGCCAGCCGGCCAACCCGGCCAAACGGGTGGTGGTGATGTGCCACGGCTTCACCGGCGACAAACTGGGCGGCGGAGCGCAGGAGCTGGCCGGGGAACTGGCCCGCCTGGGTTGGGCGACGTGCGCGTTTGACTTTGCCGGTTGCGGCGAGAGTGAGGGCGATTTTGCGGACCTTACCCTGAGCGGCCAGGTCGGGGATCTTACTGCGGCGGTGGACTGGTGCTTTGGGCAGGGCTTTAACCGTCTGGTGACGCTGGGCCGCAGCTTCGGCGGCAGCACGGTGGTCTGCCAGGCCGCCGGAGACCGGCGCGTGGGCGGGGTGGCCACCTTCGCCGCGGTGGCCGGTCTTACGGACCTCTTCACCGGTTTTGCCGGGGGAGCGGTTGAGACCGCGGGCGATCCGGAAGAACCGGTTTATTTGCCGGAAGCGACCCTGAAAAGAAAGTTTTTTGCCGACCTTAGGGGCTGGGATGTTTTAGACTGCGCTGCCCGCTTGAGCCCCCGGCCTTTTTTGGTGCTGCACGGCACGGCGGACGACGTGGTGCCGCCCCGGGACGCTGAATTGCTCTACCAGGCGGCCGGGGAACCTAAGAGAATGCTCCTGGTCCAGGGTGCGGACCACCAGTTTGCCGGGGGCCTGGCGGAAGCCTGGCAGGCCTTCCTCACCTGGCTGGACATGCCTTATATGCTTTAATTTTCTACCAGATTTCCGCCAGAGGGCTCCCGCCTCTAAGCGTCAGCGAAGGCGGGAGGTGAATGGCGAAAAAGGTTTTTCATATAGCAGGAATTAGCATATTAATGCGGAAGATACATGCATCGCCTGTTAGGGGGGTGCCGAATATGATGGTGATAGTGAATAGATTTAATATTGAACCGACTGCGGAGCAGGAACAGAAAATGTTCCGGACGTTGGGTCTTTGCCGCAGGCTGTACAACGCCGCCCTGGAACAGCGAGAGACAACGTACCGTCAATTTCGCAAGTCGATCTCATGCGCACGGCAGCAGAACGAGTTGCCGGACCTCAAGAAGGCATTTCCCGAGTACAAGACAGTCAACGCCCAGGTGCTTCAGGAGTGTCTGAAAAGGTTGGAGACTTCCTTTCAACGGTTCTTTGATCACGTTTCCGGGTACCCTCATTACAAGGACAGGTATCACTACAGTTCCTTCACCTATCCCCAGACCGACAAACAGGACCACTTCAAAAAGAAGGGGTACATTTACATGCCCAAGATCGGCTACGTTAAACTCAACGCCCACCATGAGTTCGATCCCGCCCTGGTCAGCCGGGTCAACGTCAAGTTCCACGGCGAAAAGTGGTACGTGAACCTGACCTCGGAAATCCAGGAAGCCGAGGCGGTGGAAGTTCTCAAACGGATCGGGATTGACGTGGGGCTCAAGACATTCGCTGCGCTGTCCGATGGATCCATGATCGAGAACCCGCGTTTCTTCAGGAAGTCCGAGAAAAGGCTGGCCAAGCTGCAGAGGCAGTTTTCCCGCAAGAAGAAAGGTTCGAAAAACCGGGGGAAAGCCAAAGCTAAGGTGGCTAAGTGCCATGCCAAAATCGCCAATCAGCGCAGGGACTTCCTGCACAAAGCGTCATATCACATCGTCCAGAATTACGACTTCATTGCGGTTGAAGACCTGCAAATCAAGAACATGGTTAAGAACAACTGCCTCAGCAAAAGCATCTCCGACGCCGGATGGGGAACCTTCGTGACATACATCGAGTACAAATCGAAGAAATTTGGCAAGGTGCTCGTGAAGGTGCCCCCAGCCGGCACATCCCAGACCTGCGTTTGCGGGGAACATGTGCAGAAGGACCTCAGTGTCCGGGTGCACGAGTGCCCCGAGTGCGGGCTCAGAGGTGATCGGGACGTGGTGTCGGCGATGGTTATCTTGCAGAGGGCGATGTAAGCTTGTGTCCGTTACTTCCTGGTAGGGCTGGTTGCGCCCGAACTTACGCCTGGGGAGACAGCGTGAGACCCATGTGGCTGCAGTCGATGAAACAGGAAATTCCTGTCGAGAGATAGGAAGTGCCCTCCTCTATAGGTGGGCGAGCATTCACATATTGAGAGAGACGGGGAGATGGGTTTGGAAAGATTGGACCGGCTTTGCACCGATACGATCCGCATGCTGGCGGTGGATGCCATTGAAAAGGCCCGCTCGGGCCACCCGGGCCTGCCCATGGGTACGGCGGCCCTCAATTACCTGCTCTGGACCAAGTTCCTGCGCCACAATCCGGAAAACCCCGCCTGGCCGGACCGGGACCGCTTCGTCCTCTCAGCCGGGCACGGCTCCATGGTACTGTACGCGCTCCTGCACCTCTCCGGCTACGACCTGTCGCTGGAAGACCTCAAAGAGTTCCGCCAGTGGGGCTCAAAGACCCCCGGTCACCCCGAGCACGGGCACACCCCGGGGGTGGAGACCACCACCGGCCCTCTGGGGCAGGGTCTGGCCAACGCGGTGGGTATGGCCATGGCCGAACGGTTCCTGGCCGCCGAATTCAACCGCCCGGGCCACGCTATCGTGGACCACTGCACCTACGTGGTGGCCGGCGACGGGGACCTGATGGAAGGGGTTTCGTACGAGGCGGCTTCCCTGGCCGGACACCTCCGGCTGGGCCGGCTCATCTGCCTTTACGACGACAACCGGATCTCCATCGAGGGGAGTACCGACCTGACCTTCACCGAGGACCGGCTGGGCCGTTTTGCCGCGGCCGGCTGGCAGGTACTGGAGGTGGCCGACGGCAACGACCTGGCGGCTTTAAGCGAGGCCATCCGCGAGGCCAGGGCTGACGAGACCCGGCCCTCCTTTATCGCCGTGCGGACCCACATCGGTTTCGGCAGCCCCGGCAAGCAGGACAAATCCGCGGCGCACGGCGAGCCCCTGGGTGCGGAAGAGGCCGTCCGGACCAAGGAGAACCTGGGCTGGACGCACCCCGAGTTTTTTGTCCCGGACGAGGTTTATGTCCGCTTTCACGAGGCCGCCCATAGAGGACGGCTGCAGGAAGAGGATTGGCGGGAGCGCTTTGCGTCCTATGCCCGGGAGTACCCGGAAGAGGCCGCCCGGTGGCAGGACTGGCTGAGCGGCCGGTTGCCGGAGGGCTGGGACTCGGATCTGCCGGCTTTCCCGGCCGGCGGTAAGCCGGTGGCCACCCGGGTGGCTTCGGGCCAAGTTCTCAACGCCCTGGCCCAAAAAATCCCCAACCTTATCGGTGGCTCGGCCGACCTGGCCCCGTCCACCAAGACCCTCATTGCCGGCAGTGGTGACTTCACACCCTCCGACTACGCCGGCCGCAACATCCGTTTCGGGGTACGGGAGCACGCCATGGGCTCCCTAATGAACGGCATGACGCTGCACGGAGGGGTCCGGGTGTTCGGCGCCACCTTCTTCGTGTTTTCCGACTACATGCGGCCGGCCATCCGCATGGCCGCCCTCATGAGCCTGCCGGTGGTCTACGTTTTTACGCACGACAGCATCGGCGTCGGCGAGGATGGTCCCACCCACCAGCCTGTGGAGCACCTGGCTTCTTTGCGGGCTATGCCGGGACTCACCGTGATCCGTCCCGCTGACGGTGCCGAGACGGCCTGGGCCTGGCGTCAGGCACTGACGAGCCGTGGTCCGGTTGCCCTGGTCCTTTCCCGGCAGGACCTACCCCTTTTGGAGCGGGAAGGAACGGCGGCAGGTCTTCTGCGCGGCGCCTACGTGCTCCGGGATACCCCCGGCCAAAAGCCGGCGGCCATTATCCTGGCCAGCGGCTCCGAGGTGCATGTGGCTGTCGCCGCCGCTACGGAACTGATGGATCGGGGCATTGCGGTGCGCGTGGTCAGCATGCCCAGCTGGGAGTTGTTCGAGCAGCAGGACGAGGCCTACCGGCAGGCGGTGCTGCCGCCGGATGTCCCGGTCAGGGTGGCGGTGGAGGCCGGCTCCACGCAGGGCTGGCACCGCTACGTGGGTTTGGCCGGCGACGTGGTAGGTTTGGACCGTTTCGGCGCTTCCGCTCCCTTTAAGGTGCTGGCCGAAGAGTTCGGTTTTACCCCGGCCGCGGTGGCGGCAAAGGTGCTCGCGGTGCTGGAGCCGGTGAAGTAAAGAAAAAAACGGATTGTTTGCCGAAAAGCCCTCCCGGTCCGCAAGGACGGGAGGGCTTTTCGGCCGGGTGGGCTGACAAGCCGTTGGGGTAGGATATTGGGCAGGGTGGCCGGGAGCTTCAGGGTCGGTCCTTAAGTCGCGATGCCTGGTGGAATTTGCAACCCGCGCTGCAGGAGAATGCGGGCCATGGTGGTATAGCCGATCCCTGCTTTGGCGGCCATCATCTTCAGGCGGTCCATGTCCTGGGGATCCAGACGGAGAGTGATGGTTTGCAGCCCGGTGGCTTCGGGATCTACGGTGACTTTTACGCTTTCGCCTGCCAATTCAGCTGTGCTGTTGTTGGCGAACCACGCGGCCACTTCGTCATCGTTATCCGGGTCAAACGGCAAAGACCGGTTTTTCATGAGAAAACGGCGGCGCGGATACCTCTGGCTTCAGTCAGGGGAGGAGCGCCGCCTGCCTCCTTTCTATCTCGTAGAGTACATATAGCCGTCAATGTGCTGCAACAATCTGCAATACTGGTGTTTGACCCCTTGAGCTATGACTTTCCCTCCAACATCCTTGATGTCGAAGTAGCCACTTGCGCGAATCGCAACAGCGCCGACATAGATACCAGGATGCTTCCCGTCCGGGACCACAGCCTTGACAATATCGCCCGTCTGAAAGCCAAAATAGATCTTCGTTTGGGCGCGGTGACCCTTCGGAAAACCAAAGCTGTCCACACGTGCCATTTGACGGTTGCCCCGGCCCACGGCACGGATCTCAAGCGGATTGATGTATGTGTTTTTCAGATCCGGCGTGCTGGCGCCCACGCAGGCGGCGTCCAGGTGATGGGCCTTGGGCAGCCCTTGTTGCGTCCGGTTGTACTTGGTCCGGCCACCGGTACCCATCTCCAGATCCAGCCCATTTTCTAGCGAGATAGCCTTGAGCCGATTCCAGATGTACCACCGGTGGCGTTGAGCACCGCCGCGTCCTTGAGCGGCTTTTTCGCCTCGGCTTGCATTTCCGGGTGCCCATACTCTTCAGCCGTCCGGTTGCTTTTGTCCTGGTTACAGGTGTGGCAGGCCAAAGTCAGGTTACTAACCCGGTCGCTGCCGCCCCGCGACTTCGGCTGAATATGGTCGATTTCCAGCACGGGGTCCTTGGATTTACCATGGCAATACTGGCACTCGCGCCGGTACTTCTCCAGAAGGTATTCCCGCACTTCGTAGCCGAACAGGGTGCCCTGCTGATACTCAACGCCCGAGATCTCCGGGTTCTGAAGTTTTTGGGTGTCGAAGCGGACAGTCTCCATGGAGATTGCCGTTATCGGAGCAAGCCGCATCAGCTTGTTCACCCAGTTGGCTACACAGTCCGCCCTGGCCCTTAATGTCGGTGGGAGCCAACCCGAAGGACGTTTACGGTTGTTCCACCGAGCTACCCGGTAACGGGTATTCCGACCGCGCCGGCCACGACGGAGCATTGCCCGCCGGTCCATGATGGTCACCGGCTTGCCCTCTTTGTTGATCGCAACAAACTGGCGGTGGTTCAGATTCGCGGCCCAGACGATGTAGCCATCCTTCTCCCGGATGATGACCAGACCGGTCACTTTACTGCCGGGGAGCGAAAGCAATGTAGAAACCTACTTGGAGCTTATTTAGTACCTGGGCAAATTAACCTGTTCATAATAGTATTCGACTACGCCTATTTCCTTCATACGGTCATTTATCTGTTTCCAGCGGTCGCGCAAGCGACCGCTGAACTGTTTATCGCAGGGGTATTCGCTGCACTGGAAGCAAAAATCAACTCCTTTTTCTTTAGAACAGGTTTTGGCGGAACATGTTGTTAAGGGGCATTGTACGTTGTCGCCCCTGCAGCCGCTGCATGAAGCCTGGGTAAAGCCGTCGAGGATCTCCTTGAATTGAGGGTATCCATTAAACATAGGCATGCCTTCCGCTTTCATTTGCGCCAATCGCCCATAATTACCGAGCAATTGAACAAGCTTCTGACTAAACAGCTTGATTTCTCCGTGTTCGTAATCGGCGCATCTGGCACAATCCAGTCCACACGGGGCAAGATGCCCGAGCACCTCCTCATATTCCATGACTCCACACCTCCCGGGTTTGCTTATTTTGTTTCTTATTTTCTATGGCCAAGAAGATTATTCCTGCTGGCTGGGGGTGTGGTATCGCCAGAATTAATTGGGGGTTGTTTACCTGCGGCGGGAAAGATGAACTGTTTTCAGCCCAGGACAGGGAGACAAAGCCATGGGTGATTTTGCCGAAAATAGAAACAACTCCACGTGATTAAGGGTTGGTACCGGTGCCCGGGGAAGCGGCATCGTGAATATTTGGCGGGAGGTGGGAGATGTCTGCTCTGACCAAGAATAGACTCCAGCCGTGTTTCTTACCATGCCCTGTGCCTGATCATCCATGGTGCCTCACCGGCTCTCATCTCTGCCGTTCCCCTTAACTCAGGTAGTTTGAAAAGAGTCACTTTATCACTCCGGGTAGTATCCGCTCCGGGGATGCCGTTGCCGTTCAGACTGAAGAATTCACACATATAGACTTGATCTTTTAAAAGGGAGAGATTTCATTTGTTTGGCAACAGAAAAAAGGACAAGGGTAATAACATCACCAGCTGCAGCGCGGGAGACCTTTTCTTCGGCGTTGCCGTGGGCCGGTTTGTTCTTGCCCACACCAACCTTCTGGCTCTGTGGAGTCGCCTAAAGGCGGAAGACTCGGCTCAGGAGGCCGAAAGCCTGGCCGCCGGAGCGCAGGAGCTTTCCGCCATTACCCAGGAAGTCAACGCCTCGGTGGAGGAGATGGCGTCAGCCCACCACGAAATGAACGGGCTGGCCGAAAACAACCGCTCTTCGTTTGAGAGGATAGGAGGCCTTCTGGCAGGGGTGGCTGGCAGTATCGACAACGTGGGAAGCCAGCTGGAACAGGTGGGCCGGCGCCTCGGGCAGGTCAGAGAGATCGGTGAACAGGTGGCCGCCATTGCCGACCAGACCAACCTGCTGGCTTTGAACGCGGCCAGGACCCGCTGATGCGGGTGCCCCCCGGGCCCGGGCCTACGGCCGGGGTTTTGCCGTAGTGGCCCAGGAGGTGCGTCACTTGGCCGGCAGTACCAAGGATGCCGTGGGAACGGTGCGCAGCCTGACCGACGAGATCGGTCAGTTGTCCGAAACAGCCGGGGCCAGCAGCCGGGAGGTGCGCGGTTCCTTTGACGGCTATGCCGGTGAGATGAGGCTCTCGGCCCAAAATGGCCAGGAGACAATGGACCGCATGCAGGGCGCCTCGGCTGCCCTGGACGGGATTACCACCCCGGTACAACAGATTACCGCCACGGCCGAGGACTTTGCCCAGGTAAGCCAGCGCCTGGCTGAAATGACGGCTTTCGGCCAGGCGTGTTCGGTCAATGCCGCTCCATGTTCGCGAGGCTGTGGAACAGGTCTTCGACACCCAGATGCGGGGGTTGGTCGAGGAATCGGTGGTTTACGTTCTGAGTGGCCGGTTGGTCGATCACGCCCGCTTCATCGACGGGGTAGTCGAAAAAACGGGTACCGGGCAGAAAGTAGCCACCCATACCGAATGCGCCTTCGGCCGCTGGTACGGCGGGGACAATGCGGCGAAATGGGGGCACCTGCCGGCCTGGCAGGCCATGGAAGAACCGCACCGGCGGGTCCACCAGGCAGCGGCCGCCCTGGCGGGCGAAGGAAGGCCGGAGCATGCCGGTGTGATGTCGGATGCCTCGCTGGAACTGCTGCGTGCCTTTGTTCAGCTCAAGGAGGCCTTGGGCCGGGAAGCGTAGGGAAGAGGGCCGGTGTCCCGGCCCCTAGCGTCCGTAGTTGGGAACCAGGGAGACGCCGGTATAGTAGAAGTTGAGGATGTTCTGGTAGCTGTGGCCGGAGCCTCCCATGGCTTCGGCCCCTTCCTGGGACAGGCCTACATCGTGGCCGTCGCCGCCGCCGGTAAAGGTGACCGCGCTTAAAGCCGGTGCCGCCGGGGCGGCCGGATTGGGAGTGCTTGTCTTACCCGTAGCCGTAGTGGATGATGACGGAGCCGTCTGGGTGGGGGAGCCTGTCCTACCGGCCACGGGATTCGGTGATGCCGTGGTGAACATCGGCGTCATGCTAAAGGGGGCGGACGCCAGACCCAGCGCCATGCGCACATTGTCCGCGTTGCTGATGGTGACGCTGGCCGGCTGGCCGCCTGTACCAAGGCCGGTCACGGTGAGGGATTTGATCCGGTGGCCTGCGGCCGTGAGGGCGCTAATGCTCAGGTTGCTGATACTGGTGAAGGGATAGCCGGCGGCCGCGAGTTGCTGGCTGAGTTGGGCGGCCGTGTAGGTTACCTGCCACTTTCCTGCGGGTCGGCCGGTCGGGTCGTAGGGATCCGGTTTGCCGCGCAGGTAGGGTACCGTGCCGTTCCAAACATCCTCGCTGTTTTCGGTGCAGCCGCCGTCACTGGCGGCATAGACGGCATCGGCCAACTGACCGCCGGCCATCAGGATCACGCCCCGGGTGAGGTCGACGGCTTGGTCGGTGGCGGGGTACTCGGCGTCATAGCCGCCGTAGACCTGGCTGGCCTGGGAGCTTAAGAGGGCGTAGGGCTGTCCGGTTGTGGTCGCCAGGTGGGCCAGCGCGTAGCTGCGGGCGGCCACGGCCTGGGCCTCCAGGGCGGCCGGCGGGGCGGAAGGGGACAACTCCTTCGGCACCACGCCGTAAAGATATTGTTCAAGGGGCAATTGGTTGGATACGTTGATCCGGCCGGCGGCGAGTTGCAGGACCAGGCCGGCCCGGTAACGGTGGGCGGTGCCGCCAGCTTGCAGGCTGATCAGAAAGGGACTCGCCGAGATAGCCGGGGGCGCCTGGACCAGGAGATCGTGGCTGGTCGCCGGCAGGGTAACCCCGCTTACGCTCAGACCGGTGGGCAGGACGCCGACCAGGTAGGTCTGACCCGGCGACAGGGTGGCCAACACCCGGTTAGAGTCCGCATCCAGCAACTGGCCGGGGGAGTTGAGCGAGAAGGAGGTTTGGGTCAGGGCCTGGTCCAGTGACACCCGGATCAGCGGACTGCCGTCGCTGCTCTGAGACGCAGTGGTCGCCGGTGCCGGGGTGCTGACGGGCGATGGGGTGGTTACCGGTGCCGGCGTGCTCGTCTGCGGCGGGGGATCAACCTGGCCGCGGGAGGGCTCGGAAGGGGCCGGCGATATCGGCACCCCTGCTTTGCTTACCAGGTAGCCTGCGATCCAGCCGGTGGCGCCGCCGGGCAGGCTGACCTGCAGCCAGGTATCGGCCTGGCCGGTCACCGCCAAAAGCGTGCCCCGGGCCAGCACTGCCTGCACCGGGGCGGTGGTGGACGAAGCCTGCCTTACGTTGACGGCGTCGTGGGCCACGGCGACTTCCTGCGGATAAATGGACACGGTTTGTTGGGCGCTTTGCCAGTCCACCTGCCAGCCGAAAGACTGGGCGAGCCAGCGGGCCGGCAGGATCACCCGGCCGGGTGGCACCAGCAGGGGGGCGACGTCCATGGTCAGGGGACTCCCGTTGACGGAGGCGATGTTGCTGCCGATGGTCAGCTTAACGGTGGTTCCCTGGGAGACCAGGGTCACCGTGTTGTCCTTGGGTTGCCAGAAGATCTGGCTGGGGTCGATGCCCAGGGCCTGGGCCAGGTAGCGCACCGGCAGGTAGGTGCGGTTTTGCACTATTTCCGGGGCGACATCCATGGTCTGCTTTTGGGCGTCCGCATACCAGTATCTGGCCCCAATCACAAAGCGGATACTGCCCTGGGCGTGAGCTGCCGGGGCAGACAGGATCAGGGGGAAAAGCAGCACGGGCAACAGGAATATGGCCCGGAGGCGGTGTTTCAGGCTGTTGATTGTCATATTGCTACCGTCCATAGAAAATTGTTCCTTTAAGTCAGATATTCGACAAAAATACGGAATTCCTGCATGGTTTGCAGGAAACCGAACCGGTTTTTTCCTCCCTGGCACGAGGCACCGTAGCTTCTCCGGCGTCATAAGGTGAAGCAGGGAAGACGGCCCAAATTGACAAGTTCGCTGTTCAAGCGCTATAATACATATAGTTTTCGCTACGGTCCGTACGGTGAGGGAGTGAACGATGAGCACCATCTTCGGTACCGACGGGGTGCGCGGTGTGGCTAACCGGGATCTGACGGCGGAACTGGCCTTTAAGCTGGGACGGGCCGGGGCCCACGTGCTGGCCCGGGGCAACGGGCGGGGTCCCGTGGTCATCGGCCGGGATACCCGCATTTCCGGCGACATGCTGGAGGCGGCCCTGAAAGCCGGAATTCTGTCGGCCGGTATGGACGTTCTGGATGCCGGGGTGTTACCCACGCCGGGGGTTGCTTTCCTGACCCGCGAACTGGGGGCGGTGGCGGGGGCGGTGATTTCCGCCTCGCACAACCCGGTGGAGGACAACGGCATCAAATTCTTCGGGGCCAGCGGATACAAACTCTCGGATGAACTGGAAGAGGAGATATCGGGTTTAGTCACCAACTCACTGGCGGGGGTGGCCTCGCCGGAGGGCGGCAGCTTAGGCCGGGTCTACCGGGTGGAGGACGCCGTGGCCCGCTACGTGGACTATGCCGCGGCGAGGGTGCCGGTGCCGGCTTGCGGACTCAAAGTGGTGGTGGACTGTGCCAACGGAGCGGCCTTCCAGGCGGCGCCCGCGGTTCTAAACCGCTTCCTGCGGGGGGTGACCGCCATCAACGATCGCCCGGACGGAGTGAACATCAACCACCGCTGCGGATCGACTCACCCGGAGGAATTATGCCGGACGGTGGTGGACGCTGGCGCCGACCTCGGTTTTGCTCTGGACGGGGACGCCGACCGGGTGCTGGCCTGTGACTCCCGGGGCCGCCTGGTGGACGGCGACCGGATCATGTACCTCCTGGCCCGCTACTTCCGGGATAAGGGGCTTTTGGCCCTGGATACCGTGGTGGTGACCGTGATGAGCAACCTCGGCCTGCACCTGGCGCTCCGGCAGGATGGATTTGCCGTGCGGGAGACCAAGGTGGGGGATCGCTACGTTCTGGAGGACCTGCTGCATTCCGGGGCCCGCTTCGGCGGTGAGCAGTCCGGGCATATCATCCATCTGGACTTCAACACCACCGGGGACGGCATCCTGACCATGCTGCACATCTTAAAGGCGGTGGCCGGGTTCGGCCAACCGCTGGATGCGCTGGTGGCGGGCATGGAGCAGTTGCCCCAGATGATGGAGAACGTGTCCGTGGCCGACAAGGCGGCCGTCATGGCCAGCGGTATATTGGCCGCGGCGGTGGAGCGGCAGGAGAAGGTACTGGCCGGCCAAGGACGGGTGCTGGTGCGTCCGTCGGGGACCGAACCGCTGGTACGGGTGATGGCGGAGGCTCGTGACGAGGCTCTCATGCGCCGGGTGGTGGCGGAACTGGTGGCGGTGGTCAAGGACGCTGACCGGGAGGTGGTGCGGGCCGGAAGATAGCCTGACTGCTCCGTAAAACTGAATAGCAAGCGCCTGAACCCCGCATCAGCGGGGTTGACGAGGGGAGGGCTCATCGAGGTTTTCGGCGGGTGCCCTCCGGCGGCCACAGTCGTAAGGGATGTCGCAAAGCCGGCCGGCAACGGCCGGGACAAAAGGCGTCCCGGGTGGCGAATCCTGCCTTACATGGGATAGGGGTTATCTTGTGTTGTTTGCCGGCCGGTGGGTAACCGGCTATTTGTGTTTCATTGACCAAATAAATAAAACGGAGGTTTTCACATATGTGCGGCATAGTCGGTTATACCGGGGAGAGGCCGGTGGTGCCCCTGCTGCTGGCGGGGCTGGCCCGTCTGGAATACCGGGGCTATGATTCGGCCGGCGTGGCGGTACCGGAAAACGGCGGTATCGTGGTGGAAAAGAAGAAAGGCCGCCTTGCCGACCTGTGTGAGCACCTGAACGGGCGGGAGTTTCCGGCCACGGCCGGCATCGGCCACACGCGCTGGGCCACCCACGGCCGGCCCTGCGACGTGAACGCCCACCCGCACCTGGACTGCTCCGGTCGCTTTGCGGTCCTGCACAACGGGATCATCGAAAACTACCTCTCCCTGCAGGAGTGGCTGGAGGCAAGAGGCCACGTCTTTAAGTCCGAGACCGATACCGAGGTCCTGCCCCATCTGATCGAGGAGTTTTACCGGGGCGACCTCCTGGAGGCCGTACGCACCACCCTGGACAGGGTAAAGGGTTCCTATGCCCTGGTGGTCATGGCCTCGCCCGAGCCGGACCGCATTGTGGCCGCCCGTCAGGACAGCCCCCTGGTGGTGGGCCTGGGCCGGGGTGAGAATTTCCTGGCTTCGGACATCCCGGCCTTTTTGGACTATACCCGGGAGACCTACATCATCGGCGACGGGGAACTGGTGGACCTGCGCCCCGACGGCGTGCGGGTGCTGGACCGGAGCGGCCGGGCGGTGGAAAAGAAGGTCTTCCATGTTAACTGGCGAGCCGACCAGGCCCAGAAGGACGGCTTTCCCCACTTCATGCTCAAGGAGATCCACGAGCAGCCCCGGGCCATCCGGGATACCCTGGCCGGCCGGCTGGATGCCGCTGACGGGCAGATCAACCTGGGCTGCGACCTGGAGTCCTTCCGGCCCGGCGAGGGCGGCCGGATCTTCATCTCCGCCTGCGGCACGGCCTACCATGCCGGTCTGGTCGGCAAATACCTGATCGAGCGTCTGGCCCGCATTCCGGTGGAGGCGGACATTGCCTCCGAGTTCCGCTACCGCCGGCCCCTCGTGCGAAAAGGGGACCTTCTGGTGGTCATCAGCCAGAGCGGCGAGACGGCCGACACCCTCGCGGCTCTGCGGGAGGCCCGGCGGCAGGGGGCGGAAGTCCTGGCCGTGAGCAACGTGGTGGACAGTTCGGTGGCCCGCGAAGCCGACCACGTCCTGTATACCTGGGCCGGGCCGGAGATCGCCGTGGCTTCCACCAAGGCTTACGTCACCCAGTTGACGGCCCTCACCCTGCTGGCTTTGCATCTGGCTACCGTCCAGGGGACCCTGCCCCAAGCGGAGAGGGAGGAGATCCTGCGGGAACTGGCCCTGTTGCCGCAGCGGGCCCAGGCCGTTTTAGCCGATACCAAGGCGGTCGAGGAGTTGGCCGGCCGCTACAAAGCGGCCCGGGACGTCTTCTTCATCGGGCGGGGCCTGGACTACGCCGTAGCCATGGAGGGTTCCCTCAAGCTGAAGGAGATCTCCTACATCCACGCCGAGGCTTACGCGGCCGGGGAACTGAAACACGGCACTCTGGCCCTGGTGGAGGAAGGAGTACCGGTCATCGCCCTGGCCACCCAGCCGGAACTGGTGGAGAAGATGATTTCCAACATCAAAGAGGTCAAGGCCAGGGAAGCCACGACCATCGGGGTGGCCATGGAGGGCAACCGGGAAATAGCCAAGGTGGTGGACCACACCCTGTATATTCCCGCCACCCATCCCCTGCTGGCGCCGGCCCTGGCGGTGATACCGCTGCAGCTTTTGGCCTACTACGTATCGGTGGCCAGGGGGTGTGACGTGGATAAGCCGCGTAATCTGGCGAAAAGTGTGACGGTTGAGTAGGGAACAGGTGTTCGAGGGTGTTGTTGAAGGAAAATAATTAGCTTTACCGGTAAATAATTAGCTTGCCTCGAAAAAAATTAGGTTGACTGGACAGGGTTTTTATGGTACTGTTGAAGCGGTGGAATAGTCCCCCTTCAACAGTACTTTTTTGTAATGCTCCTTGGAACAGGGTACCCTTCCGAAAGGAGGTTTCCTTCGGTGGCCAAGCGAAAACGGCAGGGCGGCTCAGCAACGACCGAACGCCGGCTGGAGGAAGGACGGGGAACCGGTCGCGGCAGGGATTATCAACCATGGCTCCTCGTGCAGGACGTTCCCTCCCATGGGTTGGCCAATCGCGTGCTGGGCAGCACGACTGGCCGGGAACATCATTTGTTCAGCAACCTGGAGTTCGATTGTTTTCTCGTCTTCGACTGGGCCGATACCATCATCGACATTCGCGAGCAGTACCCGTTGCTTCCTCTGGAGGAGACCCTGTCGCTGGCGGAAGAGGCAGGCATAAAACATCCTACTTACCCCGGGACCGATGACCCTGATGTCCGTACTACCGACTTTCTCCTTACTATAAGACGGGGAAATATGACCGTGGAGCAGGCTATCGCGGTCAAACCTTCCGAAAAACTGGCCAGTAAAAGGGTTCTGGAAAAGCTTGAATTGGAACGACGGTTTTGGGAAAAACGTCAAACCTCTTGGCGCATAGTGACTGAACGCGACATTCCCCGGATCCTGGTTGAAAACCTGAAGTGGTTGAAGCCCTATCAGAGACTGGACGCTTTGTTTCCTTTGACCGGTGAGGACGTCGCTCGAATTCGCGCCGTTTTAGAACATTATCGGTCTGACACGGATATACTGACCGAAGTTACGAAGAGCGTCGATGACCGGCTGGGCCTCGTCCCTGGGACAAGCCTCTCGGTAGCCCGTCATCTTTTGGCTTCTCGCATTTGGCGAGTCGATCTTTCCCTGCCGTTGTTGGAAGACGGATGTTGCCTTCACTTTCTGGATGACTTGCATTCCCCAACCGGGGTGAACGCCTCATGAACCTCTATGTGAATCAGCTAATTGAGTGGCCGAACGATCAGGGGCAGCCTAATATTGAACGCCTGTTGTGGATCGATCAGAGTCACAGCGATGCCTATCTTTTTGATGTCCAAAACCCGAAAGCTATGCCTGTATGGCGCAGGATCGTCGATTTGGAGAGTGCCATACAGCAGGGGGAAGCAAGAATTCTCGTTGAAGATCCGTTTCTAAACGGTATGCGCCCAGAGGCGGACATTACTGATAGGCAACGTATTCACCGCGACCAGGCATGGTCGGTGCTTCAACCTATCATCGAGAGGGCTGATGGTGCGGTGTTCATACCGGAAAAGCGGGGACCTCTGGTTGAGGAAGTCTGTGCCAGCACCGGGGTAAGCAAACCCACCATATATTCCTATCTCAGGCGGTATTGGCGCGGCGGCCAGACTAAAAACGCTCTCTTGCCGGCCTTTGATCGGCGGGGCGGTAAGGGCAAGGTTAAGAGTGCAGGTGAATCCAAACGCGGTCGTCCCCCCCGGCGGGCCTCGGCCACTGAGGATACGGGAGTAAATGTCAATGACGCCATCCGGGCCAAGTTTCAAAGGGGAATCCGCCTCTATTATGAGAACCGCGAAGGACGAAGCCTACCGGAAGCCTATCAGCTTACTCTGGAACATCTTTTTAACGTGGGCTACGAAAAACGGGGCGAGACCTTTATTCCTATCTTACCTCCGGTTTCAGAATTGCCGACTTTTGGCCAGTTCCGATATTGGTACGAGAAGGAAAAGGACTTGGAGTCATCGTTAAAGCGCCGGCTTGGGCCCACCCGCTATGCCCTGGCCCACCGGCCGGTGGTCGGAAACTCGACCCAGATGGCCATGGGTCCTGGATCCGTTTACCAAATTGACGCAACCATGGATGATGTATACCTCGTTAGCGGATCCGGTCGTAACCGGATAATCGGCCGGCCGGTAGTCTATTTAGTTCAGGACGTTTTCAGCCGGCTCATAACCGGAATCACAGTCACCCTGGAGGGGCCCAGTTGGCTTGGAGCAATGCTGGCTCTGGAGAATACGGCCAGCGATAAGAAGCCCTTTTGTAATAGATTCGGCATTGATGATATTGAGTGGTGGCCATCCTGTCATTTGCCGGAAGCTATTTTGGCGGACCGGGGTGAATTGGAAGGCTATAACGCGGACAACCTGGTCAACGCTTTGGGCATTCGTATTGCCAACACGCCACCGTATCGCGCCGACGAGAAGGGAATCATCGAACAGAGTTTCCGGCTGTTGCATCTCGCTCTGGTGCATCGATTACCAGGAGCTGTCCGTAAACCCCACGAGAGGGGAGAACACGATTATCGTCAGGACGCGGTCTTGACTCTCCAGGAGTATACCCACCTGATGGTGCTTTGGGTCAAGAATCACAATCTCCACCACTGCGTCGACGACTACCCGATGACCGAAGATATGGTGGCCGACGGAGTCGATCCTTATCCAATAGACCTCTGGAACTGGGGCATCGTCAATCGTTCAGGCCATTTGCGTACCGTGCCCCGGGACATATTACGGCTGAACCTGCTACCAGGCGGCCATGCGTCGGTAACTCCCCGCGGAATCCAGTTTCGCGGCGTTCTTTATAGCACGGAACGGGCCATGCGTGAACACTGGTATGTACGGGCCCGCAACACGGGGACCTTCCATGTTCCGGTGGCCTACGATCCTCGGCTGATGGATATGATCTACCTGCGCCTGGAGGCGGGGCGGCAGATAGAACCCTGCAATCTAACGGAGCGGCACCGACGGTTTCGGGGTTATACGTGGTGGGAATATGAAGAGTGGAAGCAGGTGCGGGCAGAGAAGGCCGTAACCAGGGAATCAAAAGATCGGCAAGGCGACGCCGAGTTCCATGCCGAGACCAAAAACGTGGTTGAACGGGCCCATGCGGAGGCAGAGAAAACCTTCACCAACCAAAGCAAACGGGCCCGGGTTCGAAACATCCGGGCCAACCGCCAGGCCGAAAAGGAAGAATCTCGTTCGGCCGAGGCGTGGCGTCTTGGTAAGGCCGAGCTTGCAGCCGCTCCCCTGCGGGAACTGGATGCGGAAGAATATGTACCGCCGCCCGACAGGCTGGCAAGGCTTCGGGAAAGGCGGAAGCTCCGGGACAAGGAGGACGATCAATGAACAAACCGGGGTTCCTGGTGGGAAAGGGGGCTATAGTCGACGCGGACTATCGGTCCCAGGCGATACCCGCCTATCGCGGTAATCCCTTGATCGAGGCGTTGCCGGCCATATGGACAGAGGACGAGGTGACAGATCTCCTCACATATTATCCTGTTTACGACGAACAGGACCGCCTGACGCCGGCCCATCTGCGCCTTCACCTCCTGCAGAGCACCCTGCAGTTCTTTGAACCGCTTCCTATCCATCTGGAATTGGAACAGCGGTTTTCCCGCATGATCAGAACAGGGTATCTTGCCCGGAACCCCCTGGATCCCAGGTTCGTATCGAGTCTTCACTGCAGGGCTGACCTATTGATCGATTCCGATCTGGTTCCACCATCCCCCCGGTCGACGGCCACCGGCTTCACCATTCTGGGTATCAGCGGCATCGGGAAGACTACTGCCGTGGAAAGGATCCTCTCTCTGTATCCCCAAGTGATTTACCATCATGCTTACCATGATCAGCCCCTTACGATGGCCCAGGTAGTATGGCTGAAGTTGGATTGTCCATTCGATGGTTCCATCAAGGGCCTCTGTCTCAATTTTTTTCAGGCCGTGGACGATCTTCTTTCTTCGCGGTATTACGAGCGCTACGCTTCCGGTCGCCGCACCGTGGACGAACTGTTGCCCAGGATGGCCAGGGTGGCGGCCTTGCACGGACTGGGCGTGCTGGTTATCGATGAGATCCAGCACTTGAGTGAGGCTAAGAGCGGTGGATCCAGAAAGATGCTCAACTTTTTTGTCCAGTTAGTTAACATGATAGGATTACCGGTAGTCCTGGTGGGAACGTACAAGGCGCAGTCCTTCTTAAGTGGTGAATTTCGTCAAACCCGCCGGGGTACCGGTCAGGGTGATTTCGTATGGGATCCGATGGATAATGACGACATCTGGCAGTATTTCGTTGAGGCCCTGTGGCGGTTTCAATATACCCGTAGGCCTACGGCCCTGACCGATTCTTTGCGGGAAGCGCTTTATGAAGCCAGTGCGGGAATAACCGACTTTGCCGTGAAACTTTACATGCTGGCGCAGGCAAGGGCGATCGCCCGCGATGACGTTACTATTACTCCCGGCCTGATCCGTTCGGTAGCAAAGGATAGTCTTCGCCTGGCCACGCCCATCTTACAGGCGTTGCGCACCAAGGATATGCGCCTTCTGCAGGGGGTGGAGGACGTCGTTCCTCTTGACGTGGAACGGATCATGGCGGAAAGCGAAAATTCGGTGCGTACCATGGGGCGGTTGGAGACGATCAGGCGGAGCAGCCAACAGTCACCGGCGGCAAGTTTGCCTTCGGACACCGTTACATGGCTGATTGATGCCGGCATACCGGCGGCGATAGCCCAGCAGGCGGCCCAGGAGGCAGTGGAAAATAGTGCGGATGGTCCGGCCGTTCGCCAAAAGGCATTAGAGGTTGCGCTATCCCTTCTACCGGGCCAGGAAGCCGCCCCGCCGGCAAAACCAAGATCACGGCGCAAGGTGGAAAGTGGGCCAAAGGTCATCTTGCTCCAAAAGATAACCGATGAGGGACACCAATCAGGAAAAACACCACATGAGGCTCTCAAGGGAGCCGGATTAATTGTTGATTTGAGCAAATTCCTCACCGAGGTGGGAGCCCAATGATTACCGTTTTTCCGGATCCCTACCCGGAGGAACTGATGTACAGCGTCGTTGCCCGCTACCAGGAGCGCCTGATGGAGACAAACCGCAAGGCTGCGCTCTTGGACCTGTTTGGAACGGCGAACGCTCTGGCTGTCGTCAACTTGCCCAGTCACCTTGGCGCCCTCGTGGCGAACCTTCCGCGTGGGAGTTACTACTCGTCGGAAATCCTGATAAAACGGCATACGCTCCTACCATACTTTGCCCCCTTCCTGGAACGGGATCAATTGGCGTCCGTGATGTGGGATATGATTGGAGAACGCGGACCGGCGGTAGCGGGAAGGGCCGGGCTTATGGCAAGCACCGTGAGAGAACCTTCAACTCTGCAGTTCTGCCCCCGCTGCGCGGATACCGATCGCGCCAAATACGGGGAGGCCTTCTGGCACCGGGTGCATCAGTTGCCTGGCGTTGGTTTCTGCCCGCATCATTCAGGAACTACAGTTCTTGGCAGTTCAGTTTCTAAGCACAATGCCACGACCCGGCATGGATTTGTCACCCTAGAGGCGGTTCTTGGCGACGGGGGATGCGCTTTTGAGGAGATGGCCGGGCAATATCGGCCGGTACTTGAATTTGTTGCGCGGGAGAGCCTGTGGCTGCTGCAAAATTGGACACCTGCCGTGGGATTGGTGATGATTAAGGAAAGATATACAAGCGCGCTTCAATTGAAGGACATGGCCTTGCCAAGCGGCCGGGTACGCGTTAGGGAGTTGGTCGGTGGATTCATAGATGCCTTGGGGCGTGACCTTCTCCCACAATTGGGCTGTGATTTGCCTGCCGATTCGGAGCACACCTGGCTGCAGCGAATGGTTAGGCACCCCAAGGGATCTCAACATCCCCTGAAGCATCTTTTGCTCTTATACTTTTTGGGTCTGGATGCCGGGACTCTGTTAAACCCAGTTATCCGAAAGAATAAGGCAAAGATCAAATCGTGGCCCTGCCTCAACCCTGCGGCTGATCATTACGGTATGCCCGTGATTCCGGCACCACTTAAGATATATTGCCGTACAGACGGACGCGATTGTGGAGTCTTCGCGTGTGATTGTGGATTTTCTTACCGTTGTACCCTTGATGCAGACCCTTTCAGGGGCGCACGGGTGCTTAGCTTCGGGGCCGTGTGGGAAACCCGACTAACAGAACTCAGCCAAACGCCCGGCGTGAGCCTCCGCGGCGCAGCCCGCCTGCTTAAAGTCGATCCAGGAACAATCACCCACCATGCCGCCCGTCTTAAGCTGCCTCGCTGGGCGAAATCTGCGGAGGCAAAAGAGTCACCGACGCCGGGCAAGGATACATGTGATACTCATAGAAGAAACTGGCTGCGACATCAGGCAGACAATCCAGGGGTATCCCGCACGGAGTTGCGGCGGGCTTTGGAGGGCACCTATATCTGGCTTTACCGTCATGACCGGGAATGGTTGATGAGGACTCAACCTGAGTCACGGCCGAAGGTACGAGTGGATCGCAAAACCCGTGTGAATTGGGCTGAAAGAGATCATGCCATGGCAGCCCAGGTTGACGGTGCTGTCGAGCGGCTAAAGATGCGATCTAATCCCATTGCCCGCATTTCCGCCACGGCCATTGGGCGCGAACTGGGTTGTCTGAGCTGGCTTCAGAAGCATCCGGAGAAAATGCCAAATACTTGGAATAGGATAGGTGAAGTGGTCGAGGACCGAGTGGCCTTTGCCTGCCGACGCCTGCAGCAGACCCGGGATAGCTTTGTTGATATGGGAATCCATGCGAAGGCATGGCAGCTGCTACGACAAGCCCGGATCCGCGACGACTTGGCCAAACTTCCGGTGATCCGATCTCTTATCGAAACGCTCGGGCTAGAAAAGGAAAGGGATGGCGTCCTTGTCCTATCACGTGATTAAGTGGAAGCAATGGCCTTTCCCCAAAGGTCGTGCTGTTACTTTACATTGGGTTCAGTCACCCTTCATGGAACCAGCAAGTCGTCAGTGGAGAACAAATGCTGTCTTCCTGGACGGCCAGAACCTGGTGAACGTTGAAGTTCCATGGGGGGCGCTTCCCTTTCTTCGTTGCGGCCACGTATACCGTGACGGAAGTCCGTTGCCAAATCGAGTGAGTGACCATAACATCATCGATCTACGGCATGGTCCATCTATTATCACGGAAGAGGCAGGATCTGTAATTTCCCGTTCTCTGCTGTATTTGGGAACACGAGCAAATCTGGCTGAAAAATGCTGGCTATTTTCTATTACCAATGGGCAGCGGGTGATAATTCCCGTAATCGAGGGTATTCGGACTCTAATAGCACCCACCAGATATCTTGCCCTTCGTTGCCTGGAACCTGCGTTTCTAAAAGAAATAGTGCGATATCACCGTATGGATAGAGATAAACTCTGGATCCGCTTTTCTGAGGAGATTCCCTTGCGCTTACTGACCAAAGGCATGGTACTCCAACTTGGCAGACTTCTCCTGCTGCCTGATTTTCGATCGGCATGGGATGCCATCTATTACGGTTTGCAGCAGCCAACGACAGCCAGGTCATCTTTTCCGCCCAAGGTTGATGTGCCGATGCCAAAGGTGGTTCGAATGGTGGTGCGGGGACACTTCATAGGGGATACATTTTTAGTACGCGAGATTGTACAGGCCGAGACAACTTGCCTTACTATTTCGACCATATTATGGAGCCACCCGCGATTAGAAAAGGAAGGCGATGTCGTCCAATCGAAGTGGCGGCGGGTCAGGGCACCAAGGCGGCAACTGGAAATAGACCGCTTTTCTGCCGCTTCCGGTAATGCCTCCTTTCATGTTGATGCAATCTCGGCACTAGGGGAATGGCAACGAATAACCATTCACCGAGTCCCAATGTCCTTGCAAACCAGGAAGCGGTGGCGCCAGATCGCAGGCCCGTCCCTGACATTTTCCGTCAGCGTGGCTGACGTTGGTCCAGGAGTTAAGCGATCGTCGATAGATATTGCTCTCCATTCATCTGAGCCAGGTACTTGGCCTACCACAAATCCGGAAGACGGACTGGACGAATTCTTTTCCATGCTACGCTACCTTCGAAAAAAGTTTAACGGCTCAATTGACGTCATAGTTATGGATTTTCCGGGCAGTACTCCATTCTCCAGGATTGACGATCGTAAGCGCAAAATGGTTAAACTCAATCTGTTTTGGATAACCGGTAAAAACGTCACTATCCTCGAATTTGGCTGTCCGGATTTCCATCATATTTCAACCTTGATCCATAGGGGAGATGGAAAGGATAAGTGTACAAACGAACTTTTCAGTAACGTGCTTTCGGCCAACGGCTCGTGGAATCGGCAGGCACTTTTATACGAGTTTGGAGACGAGGGCTTTTATCTTTTACGACACAGCCGCCGTTCGGAGGACAGGTGGGCAGCTTTGCTCCTTGGACGAGCCGATGAAGTCGAGAGGTAAATACGTTATAAGCATGCCGATGAGCACTGTAGCTCGTTGGATAAGTTTTTCCTTTTCAGCAGAATTAAATTGAGTGAGGGGAGCCAACTACAGTAAACGGAACGGGATTTTAGCTGATGTAAAAACTAAGGTACACGGCGGTTTAGCCTTCCAGGAAGAGATTGTCGGAGTATGAGCGTAATATTCTTTCAAAAAGGGGCTAGACACGGTATATGCGTTCTGAGATAATAGGGTGGGACAAAATATCAGGCGGAGGACACCCAATGCGTTCGTGGCATCCACCTTTTTGGATTGGAGACCGTCTATTCACAGTTGAGGACTTGGTGTTTATTAAAAGGATGGTTCGGGAATTTGGCAAGTTGAGCCGCACCGAGCTGGCTGCAACGGTGTGCGAAAACTTACCATGGAAGGCGCCGAACGGCAAGATAAGAGTCAACGGATGCCGCTTATTGCTAGAGGAGATGGCCGATGCAGGACTGATTGTTCTGCCCCCCAAAAAACTGGGCGGGGATAGGAAGTCTTATTGTCATACAAAGGTCCCGCCAGTATTAACAACCGAGATAAAGTGCTCGTTGTCGCGGCTGTCCCCAGTAACAGTAGACGTTGTACCAAATTCAGAATTGGCCGTCTGGAACTCTACAATGGCTGCGTATCACCCAATGGGCTTTCGGCAGCCTTTTGGGGCTCATCAAAGGTACTGGATTCGCTCCGAAGGGAAGGCAAACACCATCGTACTAGGTGCGATGCTGTTTGCGGCGCCAGCAAAAGCCCTAGCTGACCGGGATGCATGGATCGGCTGGACCACTCTTCAGCGCCAGAGGTTTAGGTATCGTATTGTAAGCAATAGCAGGTTTTTGATTCTGCCAGGAATCCAGGTGCCGCACCTAGCCAGCCATGTGTTGGGCTTGGCAGTACGGCGGTTACGAAAAGACTGGGTTGAGCGGTATGGGTATGCTCCGGTACTGGTAGAAACCTTTGTTACTTCACCGCATAAGGGAACATGCTATCGGGCGGCTAATTGGCGTTTTGTAGGGGAAACCGCTAGTAATGGTAGATCTTGTAGGATAAAGAGGTCACATGCTCCAATTAGGACGATTTTCGTATACCCCTTGGTACGAAATTGGCGAGCAGAGCTTTGTGCCCCGGAGCTGTCAGTGGACGAGGAAAGTGATGCTGATGCGGTTATAGATTTTACATAAACAACTATCTGTCAAACGGGTTGGTCCTGGGATATTATCTTATAGGTGGTGAAATTATGGTCGTTAGCGATGAAGTCACGGGCAATCTTTTTGAAGCTGCTCAGTATCAAAGGCCTGTTGCAGGGTTGACCCATGACTTCTACCATTATCCAGCGAGATTTTCACCAGCGTTGGCTAGGGAAATAATTGCATCATTTACGAAGCCTGGTGACATAGTCTTGGATCCGTTTATGGGTGGTGGAACTACTTTAGTCGAAGCATCGGCTATGGGTCGAAATGCGTTCGGGAGCGATATAAGTAGCCTCGCCGTCTTCCTTTCTAAAGTAAAAACTACGCCTCTTAGCGAAGGTGAACTCTCTCGAATAAGGCAGTGGCTGAACGTTGTTCTTTACAGTGTAAATCTGCATGAAGAAGTAGATAGACCATTAGATTGGATAGAGCTCGGTTATCAGAAATATATCAGCGGAAAGAAGAGCTGGCCAATTCGAAAGTTTCTCGAGCTGGCATTGCCTCAGGTGGAATCACTTCCTCTGGATAGGCAAAGGCAATTTGCCCGTTGTCTTCTTTTACGGACGGCACAATGGGCCCTTGATTGCCGTCAAGAAGTTCCGGGAATAAGTCTATTTAAACAACAACTGTCTTTATATCTTAATGATATGATTCGTGGAATGAACGAATACAGTTCGGCTATCTTACAATATCAAAGTCAATCTGAGCCATGCTGGAGCGTTTGTCTTCATGCGTCGGCGGAGAAGATTGATCATGATAGACAAATGCAGGGTAATCTGCGACCGGCCCTCATACTTACTTCACCCCCATATCCGGGAGTGCATGTTCTTTACCACCGCTGGCAAGTGAGAGGACGGAAAGAAACTCCGGCTCCCTTCTGGATCGCTAATTGTTTAGATAGTAAGGGTGAAGCCTATTATACGTTGGGGAGTAGGAAGCAAAAGCATCTCCAAAACTACTTTAACCAACTTGAAAAGTCCTGGCTTTCAATTCTTAGACTTATAGACAATAGGACACTCATTGTGCAAGTACTTGCCTTTTCAGACTTGCCTTGGCAATTGGAAAGATATCTTTCAACAATGAAAGATATCGGCCTTGTAGAAATTAAGCTTTCGTCGATGCCCAACTCGCCAGATGGGAGGCTTTGGAGAAACGTGCCTAATCGAAAATGGTATGCAAATATGAGAGGCGACAGCTCATCTAGTCAGGAGGTCGTCCTGTTTCATCGGATGGAATAGGCATCGATTTACACGGCTTCTCCAATAGCATCACCTACTGGTATGGTGTCAACATCCAACGCCCCGAGAGAGGCTATTAAGGGAAGAATCACAGGCGCAATGGCCTTGCTGAAAGACTCTATCCTATCTTCAATGTTTTCCCCTTGACTATGTTCACTGGTATCCTCACTTTTAGACTTGTCTTCCTGTACATTTAAGTCATAATGTAACAGGGAAAGACCTATAAGGACTAGCGCATGCTCAAATCTTGCCTCTAAAACCCTGTCGTTCTGGGCACTCTTCATTTCCGTCTTCAGATAAATATTGTCCATGTTAATGTAGAATCTATAGGCCTGGTTACTATCTCCATCTTCACCGTCGTTTCTGACTCGTAAGGCGGAAAACTTATCGAAAGGTGGGGACATGGATGCCCAGCCATCTTCATTAACTAACTTAATATCGGGCAAAGCTATCCCAGACGATATGGTGCTGTCGTGTCCGTCGTCCTTGCCCGGCGGCTTCGTACCATTACGCCCCCCTCCCTTCTTATTGGACTTAGTCTCCGAAGCTTCCTTTACGTGTACTGCAAAAGTATTTTGAAATGGCATAACTCTGGAGGAATCTGACACTGTGAGTTGAAATTTTATAGCATCGCCGACAGAACAAGTCTCTGGCAACTTGACGCTTAAGGTAGCAGCGCCATTATAAAGGCTAAGTGAATAGCTGTCCACAAGGATCTTGTTCTCATCATCGATGATAGCGTGAAGATAAGATGTTCCCGGATCGGTATCGCGAGTTAAATAGTCATTTGCGGCATCTGTGTCAAAATGTATTCTACAACGGAGGTTGATATGACACTCTTTTGTTAACTCCTTCCGATATTCCTTACCCTTGAACCTAAAATATGTCGGGAAAGTTTTGCCTTTGAATTTATCATTAGAAGCCCCAGTCTTCGCAGGCTTAAAGGGATTTGATAGCTGTTTGCCCTCCAGAAAGAGGGCCGATAAGGACGGAGAGGACCTGAGTATAGATTTGAGTACGGAAATTAGTGGTTTAGAGTCGAAAAGTTGTGATGTTACCTCGTCGTTTCTCCTCTTTTCCTTGAGCGCCCTCAAGCCAGGATGGTCCTTAAGTATTTCTTCTAGAGACTCTTCAATCTTCCTCTTCAGTTCGCAACTGCTGAGCCTATCACGACTATTCATAAAAAGATCTTCTCTGGCTCTACCAGAAAAACTACTGCAATCAACCAAAACCAGTATTGAGTCAGATAGAGTGCTCAGGCCAACCTTGTTTCTTCGAAAGAAATCCTTTGTGAAGTGCCCATGCGTCTGGCCGTTAAGGAGGAATATAACTCCCTCATGATTTCTATAATTTTCGTCCCGCTTCTTTTTGAAGGCATAAACTGTTACTAAAGCAGATTCGCCCATGACCGACATGGAGTGCGAAGTCGGGAAATCATCCTCAATGTTCTCGGCCTTATTATCATCTAGGCGCGCTACTAAGCCGGACGCAGTGGTTTCATAGCTGCCGGGTTTGCCCTTGTAACCCTCACGGCATTCATGCAACCTGACTGGAAGGGCCATATATGGCAATAATATGTTAATATGTCCTAACAGCCCATCTTTCATCAATATATGGCTCTTTGCGCATGCGTATTCGTAAAGTTTTATGAGCGTACCCCACTCAGAGTCCTTTTCATTAGGTTCTGCTCCATTTGGAAAGATGGGCATTGTAGGGCTGAAAAAGTGAAGAACCTGACCGCTTTGATTATTCTCATCGACACCCAAAGGGGCTAAATATTTATATACTGAACTACGACGAGAACCCTGTGGATCCTCCCGGCGTACTACTGTGAACCCCCAGTCAGCATCTGTGTGGTGCTCATAGGGTTCCCTTAGCAAACCCGGGTTGCGACGAGTCAGGATTAGCTGGATATTATGGTGGCCGCAGAATTTTAGCGCCCCCGTGCCGCCCATATTGAACTTACCTTGTACGAATGGTATCCTGAGCTTGTTAGAATCAGTCAATGACATGAAGGTATGGGGTATCATTTGAGGGGTTTGTCCTTCGCCACAGTCTGAAATAGTAATACTCGGGTAGCCGCTATTAGGCCTGTAACCTGTAGCTGCTACTGTTACGCCTCTCGACACATCCGTTCTCTTTGAACTTGACCAATTTGAGATTAAGCCTGCCGTTGCGCTCTGATGCGGTACATTGTCTCCAAAGAACATTCCTACTGCTTCCCTTATGGTCTGAGGCGCTTCTGGTTCCTCGGGGCTGATGCCTCTAAGAATACACTCGCACATTAGCCGTGCATCTATTGAATTTACAAGTTTTTCTACAAGTGCTGCTTCCGGCCGGCTTTGTTGATTGCCAATTGAATTGTAGTTGTTTTCATAATTGCCGAAGAAACGCCAGATTTCCGGCCTGTCCCAGTAGTCCGCAGATTTTAAAACATCGATTACTTTTTGTTCGGTATCTGCTTTCATTAGAGCGAGGCAGAGATCACGGTTCTCCATTTTTGAAGCCTCCTTTTACCTATTGAATTTCTTGTTCATGTCTAGCCTTGGAATTATGAGGGGCGCTGACTATTGCTTGGCTGCCTTGAGGTATCTAGCACTTTTTTGGGGTCAATGACCAGTATTGTTTCATCCTTGTCCCATTCCGCCAGACACCTAGACGATGGCTGGAGAGGTATGTTGCAGTATTGAGACACCATGCGGACAAAATCTTTACTGCTGATCCTAATAAAGGTAGCGTTGTCCTTGATTCGAAATGATTCAGGTGCTTCAGCGTCATTGTTGTGCGGAGCAATGACTATTAGATTTTTGGTCCTGTCGAATCCTATTCTAGCATATTTCCACTGCGTCAGGATCTTGCTCGCTGCAGAGTTAAGTGTAATACCGTAGTCAGCCAGCGTCGCGCTGGGCACGCCCTTCGACAAGTCAAAGAATGAAATATTGTATTTTGTCAATCGGACCACTCCTCAAATAGATTGAAGTAATTTTACTGCGGCGGCGCCACCGTGTCAAGATGTTTTTCGTCACAGTAGGAAATCATTTTCGGCAGGGCTTACGGCGACCAGGATATATCAAGGAACGCCGCTCGAATGACGCAATCTTGGCGTGTACCGTTTTCACCGTGTCGCAGTGCCGTGCCGGAACGTCGCCAATGTGTAGCGCTACGGTGGCAGGATGGTAGGGCGTTATGAGAAACAGTGTGGGGGAGCGCATGGCCAGGTACCGCCCTATCGGGTCGTGCGGAGATTAGTTATGCCGCATGGTCACGTACGCCGGACCAATGCCTTGTGTGTAGTCGGGAACATTGGTTCCCCCGAGTTCCACGTATGCCCTTTAGATAGATTCAGGGGCATCAACAGCGGTTGCTTATTCGGTGGAAAGGTGCCGTCTCTAGTTGGCTATTCAGGTCAGTAAAAATAATTATTTTCGCGGAAAAGGTATTATTACACAAGTATTGTAGCGATTAGGAAAGGTAACTTAAATACAAAGACATCCTTGTGAGGGGAGTAAATTAGGGCATGCGGATGCCATCTGGTAAAGATAATTATTTTCTTTCAACAGTTGTTGTGTAGAGATACAACTAAGTTTGAAGATTAACAACTAAGTATGAACATTGCCAAAATAGTTTGAACACGTAGACAAAAAAGATTGAACAAAATCACCCCATGTGGTATAACGCCCCATGGGGTGATTGTTGAAGACAATAACCGTCCCCAGTGCCATCAGTTAGTCTTTTTCTAGAAACTACCAAGTGTTGTGGTACGTCTGCCCGTTTTGCCCCTCATTGGGATACCTCCTTCCTTAATCGCTAAATTCACTGATGGCACAGGGCCGGTTACCACTCTAACTCGCTCTCGATTACCGTTCGCACCAAATGATCGTCAATCAGTCGCTGTTCCTGCCCCGCCTCAGCCATGAGCTCGCGGTGCAAAGGTTGTTAACCTTCCGGGCGACGCCGGCACAGTATTCGTGAATCACCGCCATGGCTATCTAGGCCCCAACAGTCCAAGTATTGACTGCGAGTATGATTGGCCATCTGGGGGTGAATGCGTAAGCATGGTACCTGATATGTTGGCCAGGTTAGCGGGAAACGAAATGGTCCTTTAGGGCTGCCAGTATGATTTTTGCAGAATATGGTTAATCTCTACAGAAGTTTATCAGGTGCTGAGATGAAGCTCAAGTTTCGCACTTGACAGGTCGCTCGGTTTATGCAGTCCGTCTTAATAGGCTGTTTCTGAGAACATAGGGTATATTTGTAATAAACCTTTCAAGGATTTGATTGGCTTCTTCATCTGATAGAAATGGTGTCTCGTGCAGAGTTTTGACTAGTAAGTCCATAATTAGTTTAAAAGATTGATTAAGGCTAATCTCAGCAACTTCGTCGCAGCATTCGTAAAATATTCCTCCGTATGCTCGATTATCCTGATTAAACCTGCTTTCGTAGCTTAAGAGCATATGACGGATACAAACGATAGATGTATGAGCGATCATCGAGTCGTAACTACGCACCCGGAACTCCTTTGCAAGTTTGAGGAAGGATTTTGACATCTTAAAGAAGACTTCGATATCCCAGCGCATGCCATAGATACGGATAACCTCTTCTGGCGATATGGAAAGGTCTGTTGACAATAAGGCAAGCCATTTTCTTTTGGCATCCTTTCTTCTATTGCGAACGAATACTATTTGTACGCGCAACCCAAAATAGTACACAATAGCGGAGGCTAATATGTCATCTTTATTACCTTTTGTTTTCGCGACAACCGAAAAGAGGTCCTGAAATTTGTATGCCCTGCCCTGATAACCATACAGTGTTTTATTTTCCTTGAGCATGCATATAACATGACGACCACGGTCTTTGATTCCAAGGATGAGCTTAGAACATGGAAACCAGCTGTCAAATAATACGTATTTGAAGCACCTAACATGTTTCATGGCTTCATCTACCATGGCGAGCGATACATCTATTGCGCTGGTTACTGCCTCTTTGCGACGAGCAGCTCCCGGTGAGTCCGGCGGTATATCGGGATTGGCCTCGCATATCCGGAATTCCTTTTTACTTGAACTCAAGAGGGAGAACGATAATGGAATGAATGATACCCCATCTGTCCAGCCTAAGGTGAGAAAACGAAATCCTTTTTGAGTGACATCCGTAGTATGGTTCTTGACCCATGCTAAGAGCTCAACCTTCCAACTTCGGTCACGATTAAAGAAAGAATCATCAAGAACCAAAGCTCTCGCACGCTCAGGCCTTGTCAGTCCATATAGATGATTATTGATTAATAAACCCGCAATCTTAAGTAGGCAAAGACGCCAGTTGCTCCATGGGTTATCGAAAAACCTGTACACTACGTCTTTATCAAAAGGCTTATTGAAGTTGCAAATTTTCATAAGAGCATAGTAGGTCTTATTGGTGAATACCAAAGATATCAAGAATATAACTACGTCCTTTAGGGCATAGCCTTTGTCTTTTTTGACCCCAGCTTCCTGGAAGCACTTCATGATATCGAACCTTTTTATGAAGAAACGAATCGTGCTATGTGGCTTGACTTCCTCATGGGCATCTGTTAAACTTGAGTCCAAGTAGACCACCTTTCCTTTCTAAATGGTGTGTAGCAACTCCATTATATCAGAAATGAAAGGTGGTGTCTACTTTTTTGCGATTTATTCTGATTAATCCCTGCAGGTAATTTCCCTTCTATTGCTTGTCGGAATTCATCACGAAAGCACACACAAGGGTAATTACGGAGGAGATGTATCAAGAAACAATTATAGGCCAATATATGGTTCTGTGGTGAATAATGGATACACGTGACGGCAATTGTTTATCACAAACGACCATCTGCGAA
>DATKUX010000140.1:0-22700 GCA_035530395.1 Spirochaetia bacterium | reverse complement strand
GCTTTTAATCCGGTTTAGCTTTTCGGTTACCTCCTTGGCCGAGGACTGGGTGCGGCCGGCTAGTTTGCGGATTTCCTCCGCCACCACGTTGAAACCGCGGCCCAGGTCGCCGGCCCGGGCGGCTTCGATGGCGGCGTTCAGGCCCAGAAGGTGGGTCTGGGAGGCTATCTCCATGATGAGGCTGATGATGGCATCCATGTCTTTGACGTCGTGCCGGATCTTGTCGGTGTTGCCGGCCAGTTCGGCCGAAGTGGCCGCCAGTTCCTCTGCCGAGGCGGCAAAACCCGAGGAGTTGGTGGAGACCGATTCGATCGAGGCATTGAGAACGGACGCCATTCCGCACAGCGATTCCTCGGTCTGAAGGCTTTTTAGAATAACCAGGCCGCCGACGGTCACGTCACCATCCTGGATCGGAATGCCGACGAAGTGATAGGGAACCCCCAGAACTTCCTTCGGTACCTTCTTGGTAAGAGGGCGGCCCGTGGTCATTACTTGCTCGGAGGCCCCGCCCCTTACGATCGGGTCGCCTTTCTTGACCCCCAGGCTGAAATTCTTTCCGTCTTCATTGAACACGTACTTTTCCCGGTCGTTGACGGCAATAATGGCGCCGTCACCAAGTATCTGTCTAAGAACAGAAACGAATCCCAGCATCCTTTCAATTTCAGGATTCAAGCCGGACAAACTTCCACCTCCCTAGCCAAATTGATATAAATGTAACGCAGGGACAGCGTGGTCACCGCGGATCACTCCGGCGGGCCATGCCATAGGCCGCGCTACCGCGGACCACCCGGTAAAGATACTCCACGGCATGCTGTCGGCCGGTTCTTTCCCCCTTTCCGGGCACCTTCCATACGGATTCCTCTCTCGTGTTACGACCCGGTTCCTCATTCGGGGGGAAAAGCGTATTAGTCAAAAGTCGACATATTTAACTGGATGCTTGAGCCCGGCTTCGAAGGACAGACCTTGTCAGCCTCGCCCAGCGCCAAAGGCAAAAAGACGGCGAGAAACTTCTCACCGTCATGCAACCGGATCACAAAGGGCAGGAAAGGCCGCCGTAGCGGATCCTTCCCCGTCCCTCGAACCATGCCGCTGGAAACCGCCGCGTCTTCAGACCGGTGCGCCGAAAAAGCTAAAAAAGATGACCCCTGGCTGTGGCTCAGCCGGTCCCGTAGGCGATTATTCCCCTGACTCCTCCGTCCCGGACTCCTCTTCCTTAGCCGCAAACATGCTCCCGAAGACATCACCCAGGGTCAGGCCGGCGCCCTGGTCACCCTGCTCCTCCGGCACCGTGGAATCTTCGGCCGGCTTCGCCTGGTGCTCCATGGAGCCGACTTCCCGGATGGACAGACGGATGCGCTTTTCCGCCTGGTCTACGCTGAGCACCTTAACCTCGACGGTCTCACCCTCGGAAACAACATCTTCCGGCCTGGCCACATGCCGGTCCGCCAGATGGGAGATGTGCACCAGACCCTCCACGCCCGGCTCCAGTTGCACGAAAGCCCCGAACGGCGCCAGCCTTACGACCTTGGCCGGCACGACGGCCCCCACCGGGTATTTGATGACCACGTCGTTCCATGGATTGGGCAGGACCTGCTTCAGGCCGAGGGAAATCTTTTCGGCGGTGCGGTCCACCTTGAGGACCATGACGTCCAGTTCGTCGCCGACTTTCACGACCTCCGAAGGGTGCCCGATACGGTGCCAGGCCATCTCGGAGATGTGCAGAAGGCCGTCGATCCCCCCGATGTCCACGAAGGCCCCGAACTGCGTAAGACGCCGTACCGCACCCCGTACCACCTGACCCTCAACGAGCTTTTCGAGGAGTTCCTGGCGCAGGCGGGCGAATTCCCCGTCCAGTACGGCCTTGCGGGAAAGGATGACTTTCTTGCGCCCCCGGTTCATTTCGATAATGCGGGCGGTAATCTCGGTGTTCAGATACCGGGAAAGGTCGTCAACGTAACCGCGTTCAACCAGGGAAGCCGGCAAAAAGGCCCGCACACCCACATCCACCAACAGGCCGCCTTTGACCACTTCCCGAACGGTCCCCGGCACCGGCTCTCCGCTCTGCAGGGCCTCCTCCAGATGCACCCAGGCCTTCTCGGCGTCCGCCTTTTCCTTGGAAAGCACCACCCGGCCCTCGTTGTCCTCCGTCTTCAGCACGAATACATCTATTTCATCCCCCACCTTGACGATGTCCCGGGGGGAATTAATTTCGCAACACGACAGCTCCCGCAAGGGAACAATGCCTTCGGACTTGGCGCCCACGTCCACGAACACCTCGTCCTGGCCCACCGCCACTACCACGCCCCTGATGATTTCCCCGTGGCGTAGAGCCTTGAACTCGACTTCCGTCATGGCCTCTTCCGCTTCGGCCGTGGTTTCGCCTTCGGCCGTGGTTTCGCCTTCGGCCGTGGTTTCGCCTTCAGCCGTGGTTTCGCCTTCAGCCGTGGTTTCGCCTTCAGCCGTGCTTTCGCCTTCAGCCGTGCTTTCGCCTTCAGCCGTGCTTTCGCCTTCAGCCGTGCTTTCGCCTTCAGCCGTGCTTTCGCCTTCAGCCGTGCTTTCGCCTTCGGCCTTGATTTCCTCTTCCGCCTTGATTTCTTCTTCCGCGCCGGTAACCGTCTCGAACTCACTCATCCTGCGTTCTACCTCCTCTATAATCCAGTCCGGAGTGGATGCCCCGGCGGTCAAGCCGGCTTTTTCGACCCCGACAAACCAGGCCGGGTCGAGATCCGCCGCCCTTTCAACCAGGTAGGCCGGGGCGCCGGCCTCGCGGCATATGGCCGCCAGCCTTCCGGTGTTGGCACTATTGGCCCCGCCTACCACCACCATCACTTGCACCTGCGTGGCCAGGGCACGCGCAAAGTCCTGTCTTTCGCGGGTGGCATGGCAGATAGTGTCCACCAGTTTCAGCCGGCAACCCCTGTCCCGCAGAACAGCGGCCACAGCCTCGAAATTGGCCCGCGGTTGGGTCGTCTGGGCCAGCAGCCCCGCCTCCTCCGGGAGGCACTCGAGATTCCGGGCTTCCTCCGGATCGCGCAACACCAGCACCGGACCCGGCACCCAGCCGGCAATGCCCTGTACCTCGGGGTGATCCCGATCTCCCACGACGATGACGGCAAGGCCTTCCCCACTCATCTTCCTGGCCGTTTCCTGCGCCCGGCGCACGAACGGACAAGTCGCATCAGCCACCGTCAGACCGCGCCGGCCGGCCTCCGCAAAGACGGCCGGCCCAGCGCCGTGGGTCCGGACAATGACCGTACCGGACTCGATTTCCGCCAGGCTGCCTGCTTCCCGCACCCCCGCGCGGTACAAGCCTTCCATGACCTGCTGGTTGTGAATGAGCGGACCTAGACAATAAACCGGTGAGGTACCGCCCTCAATATTCTGCCGGACCAGTTCCATGGCCCGTTTGACACCGGGACAAAAACCCGTCCGGTTAGCCCTCCGTACCTTCATGGACACACCACAGTCTCCAGCCGGGCACCCACCGCAGGCGGGTGAAGCGGCAGTTGACAAAAAGCCACTATCGACCGTCCCCCTTTCCTCAGGCCTGGCCCAACAGATGGTTTATTCTTGCCGTCCATTCCCGGCCGTACTCCTCCAACCCGGATCTACCGGCACCCGGCTCGGGAGGCGGCATCACTTGGCCTATGTTAACCCGGATGCGGCCACTACCCCCCCGGGATCCGGCAATAGCCAGGGGCAGGACCGGGACACCGGCCACGCCGGCCAGCAAAAAGGCACCCAACTGGGGCGGCAAAAGCCGACCGGTGTGGCTCCTGGTTCCCTCCGGAAAAATGCCCAGCACCTTCCCTTGGCGCAGAAGCGCGGCGGCCAGTTTGACCGTCCCTGCACCTGTACTCCGGCGGTCAACCGGAAAACCGCCGACCCCCCTGATGAAAGGTCCCAAAAGCGGTATTTGGAAAAGTTCTCTCTTGGCCATGAAGTGGACCTGGCGGTCCATAACGCAACCCACCACCGGCGGATCCCAGTAGCTGATATGGTTGGCCGCTACGACCAGTCCGCCCTCCGGCGGGATGTTCTCCCGGCCGCTCACCCGCATGCCCCGCAACCCGTACACGGCCCCCATACAAACGCCCCGGCCGAAGGAATAAAGCACCACTTCAGCCCCTCCCGGTGACCCTGGACCAAATCTGTTCCGCCACCTGCTCGGCGCTCAGGCTGGTGCTGTCGAGAACAACGGCATCATCCGCCGCACAAAGAGGATCAGCCGGCCGCGCGGCATCCAGGCGGTCGCGCTCGGTCATCTCCCGGGCCACGACCTGCCGCGCCGGTTCCGTATCGGCCCGGCACTCGTCCGAACGCCGGTGCGCCCGGACAGCCGGATCGGCGGTAATATAAAACTTGTAGGGTGCTCCGGGGAGAACATTGGTACCGATGTCGCGTCCCTCCATCACCACACCGCCCCGGGCCGCCAGTTCACGCTGGCGCTGCACCAGCCAGGCCCGAACCTCGGGCACGGCGGCCACCCGCGCAACCAGACCGCTGACCTCCCGGCCCCGGATGGCGAGGGTCACATTGCGACCGTCCAACCATATTTCCAGACCACCGCCGGTCGGCACCAACTCAATTACGGCTTCACCGGCGAGCCGGCCCAGAGCAGGAGAGTCGCCCGGATCGACTCCCTCTTCCATGGCCTTCAGGGCAACAGCCCGATACATGGCTCCTGTGTCTATGTAGGCAAGCCCCAGATGATCAGCCACCAGCCTGGCAACGGTACTCTTTCCCGCTCCGCTGGGGCCGTCGATGGCTATGGTTAAATGACCGTTATGCTGGTCGTTTGCGTAGTGCCCGGCCGCCTGTTCCATCTTTTCCTTCATTCGCCCGCTACTCTTTCGCCTTTGGAAACATTTCGATGACCCTTCGGTACTTCGACAGCCCTTAGCCAATTTCCTTTTTTTATTCGCTCTTAGCGTTCCCGCAAAGAATCCAATAAATCGACAAATCCCGGAAACGACACATCAATCACCTTTTCACCCGGAATGACCGTTTCACCCCGGGCGACCAGACCCGCTACGGCCGCCGCCATAGCCAGCCGGTGATCGGAGAAGCTTTCCAGCACCGCCCCGGCCAGGGGCAGCCCCCCGTTGATCACCATCCCGTCCGCCGTCGCAGTAATATCGGCCCCCATGCGGGAGAGCAGCCGAACCACGGTGGCAATGCGGTCCGATTCCTTGACCTTCAGTTCGGCGGCGTCCCTGATGACGGTGGTTCCCCGGGCACAGGCCGCTGCGACGGCCAGCACCGGTATTTCGTCGATCAGGCGGGGGATCAGGTCACCGCCTATGACCGTGCCTGACAGCGGGCCACCCCGGATGCGGACGCTGCCCACCGGTTCACCGCATTCCTCCCGGCGCCCCTCTATCGTCACACCGGCCCCCATGGCCGCCAACACTTCCAGAACGCCGCTACGGGTGGGGTTAAGACCCACATTGTCCACGGTCAACTCCGAACCGGGCAGGATGGCGGCCGCCACCAGCAGGAAGGCCGCCGAGGAAATGTCCCCGGGTACCCTGATTCTTTGGCCCTGGAGGGAAGGCCGGCCGGCCACCGCGACCCGGCAGCCCTCCTTCTCCACCGTACCGCCAAAGGCCCGCAAAAGCCGTTCGGTGTGGTCCCGGGAAGGAGAAGGCTCCGTCACGGTGGTCACCCCGTCCGCAAACAGACCCGCCAGCAAGATGGCTGATTTCACCTGGGCACTGGCGGTCGGAATCGCCAGGGAGCTGCTGGACAGGCCGCCACCACTAACGGCCAGCGGAGCCCTGGAGTCGCCGGCACGGCCGGCGATCCGCGCCCCCATGCTGGTCAGTGGTCCAATCACCCGCGCCATGGGCCGGCTGCGCAAGCTGGCGTCGCCGGTAATCACGGAAAAAAAAGGCTGCCCGGCCAGGATGCCGAGCAAAAGGCGCATTGTCGTCCCCGAGTTGCCGGCATCCAGAACGTCCTGCGGTTCCTGCAGCCCGTCCAGACCGCAACCGGTTACACGGACTACCCCGCTTAGGGGACCGCCCACCGCCACGCCCAGCGCCCGCAGGCAGCCCAGGGTGGAAAGGCAATCCTGCCCGCCCAGGAAATTTTCAATGACTGTCTCGCCCTCGGCCAGCGCTCCCAGCATGGCCGCCCGGTGGGATACGGACTTGTCTCCCGGAACGGTGGTCCGCCCCACCACAGTGCCTCCCGGTCTGACAACCAGCGTCACATCCCGTTACCCCCTGCTTCTGGCCTTACGGGCCGTAATGCCGTAGTTTTCCAGAACCTCCACCGCGCTTCCCTGAGCCTCTTCACTGTCAAACCCCAGGCGCATGGTCCCCCCGTTGTCCTCACGCACCCGCAGGATCTCGATATCGGTTATGTTCAATCCCGCCTCAAACAGGATATTGCTTACATAAGCGATGCTGCCGGGTCGGTCGGGCACCGTGACCAGCACCTCGTATTGCACAGGCAGATAATCGCGCCCGTGCTCCGGCAGGCTCTCCCGCGTTTCCCGGGCCAGGGTCAGAAGTTCCAGGGTGGTGTCCGGATCGGCGCCCGCCACAGCCCTTTGCAACAAATCCAACTGCTCCCGGAAAATCCTCAGGGCGGCGCCCACGGCCTGCCGGTTGGACAGAAAAATGTCCCGCCACACGGCCGGGGGGCCGGAAGCGATCCGCGTCGTATCCCGGAAGCCCCCGGCCGCCAAGGGTAAGGCCCGCCCGGCCCGGCTGCTTGATGCCGCCGTGTTGACCAGGGCCGCCGCCACCAGGTGCGGCAAGTGGCTAATCAGGGCTACCAGTTGATCATGCTCACCCGGGTCCAAAATGACGGTGCGCGCCCCCAGCGCGCGCACCATGTCTTGCGCCGCAGCCAGGGCTGCCGGGGCGGTCTCACCGGTGGGAGTAAGGAGGTAATAGGCATTTTCAAAAAGGTAGGGGTTGGCCGCCGCCACGCCCCCCCGCTCCGAACCGGCCATGGGGTGTCCTCCCACAAACCACCCTCCGGGGACGAGGTGGCGGGCAGCTTCCACCGTAGCTGCCTTGGTGCTGCCCACATCGGTTACCAGGACACCCGGCGTGAGGTACGGCGCCAGCTCCCGCAGGACCGCGCACGTGTAGCCGACGGGTGTGGCCACGACTACCAGGTCGGCTCCCCGGACGGCTGCTCCGGCGCAGTCCTCCGCCCGGTCCAAAACCCCAAGGTCGCAGGCCTCCCGGAGGGCGGCGGGGTCACTGTCATGGCCGGTCACGGTCCCGGCCACTCCCCGCTCCTTCATCGCCAGTGCCAGCGAACCGCCAATGAGACCCACTCCGACTATGGCGGCACGTTCAAACAGAGGCTTGTTCCCTTGTCTCCCCATGTCCTATAGAGTCCTTCCCAGGAAGCCGGCCAACCCCTTCAATTGGTCCATCAGGGCCCGGAAGTTTTCCGGCGTCAGGGACTGGGGACCGTCGCACAGGGCCGAAGCCGGGTGGGGATGAACCTCGATCAGCAGGCCGTCCGCCCCGGCGGCCAGCGCGGCCAGGGCCATCGGTGGAACATACCGCCATTTGCCGATGCCGTGGCTGGGATCGACTATTACCGGCAGGTGGGAGAGATGCTTAATCACGGGCACGGATGTTAGGTCCAGCGTGTTGCGGGTGTACGTCTCAAAAGTCCGGATGCCCCGCTCGCACAGAATCACCCGGGAGTTCCCCCCACTGACGATGTATTCGGCGGAGAGCAGCCACTCCTCTACGGTGGCCGAAGGTCCCCGCTTCAACAGCACCGGTTTGTCTACCTGGGCGACCTCCCGCAGGAGGAAAAAGTTCTGCATATTGCGGGCGCCGATCTGAAGAATGTCGGCGTACTCGGCCACCAGGGGCAACGTGCCGGCGTCCATCACCTCGGTGACGATCAATAAGCCGGTAGCCTCCCTGGCCTCCGCCAGATATTCCAGTCCCTTCCTCTCCAGCCCCTGGAACGAATACGGGGAGCTGCGTGGTTTGAAGGCACCTCCCCGTAAAATCGTCGCGCCCGCCTCTTTGACCATGTGAGCGGCCTCCAGGAGCTGCGCCCTGTCCTCCACGGCGCAGGGCCCGGCCATAACCTGTACCGCCCGGCCGCCGATAGCCAGGTGATCGGCCTCCACTACCGTGTCCTCCGGCCGGAAGGTGCGGCTGACCAATTTGTAGGGGGCCAGAATGGACACCACCTTTTCCACCCCCGGCAACGCTTCCAGGACCAGCCCACTCAGCTTGCCGCGGTCGCCGATGGCGCCGATGATGGTCCGTTCCACTCCCTGCGACAGGTGAACGGCCAGACCAGCCCTTTCCAGATGCTCGCAGACCCCCCTTACCTCGCTCTCCCCTGCCTCCTGCTGCATGACTACTATCACTTTTGTAAACCTCCCCGAAAGGTGCGCGCCAAGCTCCGTCCGGCCTGGTTAAGGAAAGACAAACCAAACTACCCACCGGGGTGACAGGCCGATACCCGCCTTTTTGCAGGTACCCACCCCGCGGGAAGAATGCCCCCTGCCATATGTCCGTGACTGTCCCGACCGCGCGCCGCACCGTACTTCCGTCCTGCGTTATGTTTGCATTCAGGCCTGTGCCTAGTATTTTACCACTTCGCCCGCATCCAGGCAATTGGTTAGGAGGAACCAGCGCACCGGGGATCCAGGCGGATGGGCACAAGAAACGGTCAAAGAGCTTGTTTTCTCCTTAACGTACATATGGAAGGTTATGGTGACGAGACCGGAAAGACGCCGCCCGGGCCCTGTCCCCATAGTGAGCAGCTTTCACCTACCTCCCCAGCCTCATAGGCCCCGCCTTTTGTCTCCATGAAGGAAACATCGCACCGGAAGAGAACATAGAGGCAGAACGTTTTTCGCAAGAGGTCAGGCTCATGCACGACATTTTGCTGTGCGATTTGGACGCCTTTTTTGCGTCCGTGGAACAGCGCGACCATCCGGAACTGCGGGGATTACCGGTGATAGTGGGCGGTCAAGCCGGTGAGCGCGGGGTGGTGTCCACCTGCTCCTACGAAGCCAGGGTATTCGGCGTACATTCGGCCATGCCCATGGTTTCGGCCGTAAGGCTGTGTCCGTCAGCCGTGTTCCTGCCGGTCGGCATGGCCAGATACCAGGAAGTTTCCCGACAGGTACAGGCAATTTACGACCGGTTCGCCACGGAATTGGAGCCGGCTTCAATCGACGAAGTTTACCTGGCTGTACCAGCCGGCAAAGGCGAGAAAATCGCCCGCTCGATTCACCAGGCGGTTAGACATGAACTCTCCCTGCCAGTCACGGTGGGGGTCGCGGCAAACAAACTCCTGGCCAAAATTGCCTGCGAACTGGCCAAACCCAACGGGGTCAAAGAAATCAAGCCGGCGGATGTCCCCGGAGTACTTTGGCCCCTGCCGGTCAAAGACTTACCCGGCGTGGGACCGCAGACGGGAGAGAAACTCAACCGGATGGCGGTGTACACGATCGGGCAATTGGCTAAATACCCCGAACAACTGCTCGTAGCGAAGTTTGAAAAAGTTGGCGCCATGTTGCACCGGTACGCCAACGGCATTGACCACCGCGTTCTCCAGGCCGGACACAGAGCGGTATCCATCAGTGAGGAAACTACATTCCTCACTGATCTATATGACCGGGACGAGGTTCTGACCTTCATGCTGGACCTGGCCGAACAGGTAGGCTACCACCTCCGGCGTGCAAAGCTGAAAGCCCGAACCATCGCCGTGAAAATCCGGTTTGGTGATTTCCACACCATTACCCGGTCAAGGACGCTGTCTCACCCCGTGGACGGTGACGGCGGCATCTACGCCGTGGTCAGGGACCTGTTCCTCGCCCACTGCGGCAACCCACCCTGGCGGCTGGTCGGGGTCCACGCCGCCAATTTCGCCGACTGCGAACAACTGGCCTTCTTCTCCAATGACCGAGACAGGGACAGCCAAATGTCCAGAACCATCGATGCGCTGCGGGAAAGATATGGGAGAAAGGTTTTACGCAGAGCGAAAGCCTTTCTCAAACCGTGATGTTTCTGGCCGCCCAGGCATCCCTGGCTGGTAACCCGGTGTCGGCTGGTTCAGGCATAACTTGCCAAACTTTGAGAAAACTTTTAGAAATCCCGGCAGGCAAATCACCTAAAATGTCGAATAACACAAAGGAGTGCCCTAAAACTATACCAGCCGGGAGATCCATTCATGCTTAATAAGTCCGTTGCCATACTGCTTACTCTTCTAATGGTGCCCTTTTTTATCCTTTTATCCGGGACAACCCCTTCCCGGGCTGACCTGCTGTCCTCTATACAGTCGGACATCCAGAGTCTGACCGGACAGTATCAATCACTGCAACAAAACCAGGCCCAAACGCAAGCCAAAATAAACTACCTCCAGTCGCAGGCCGATACCTTGCAAAACCAGCTGAGCACTTTGGACCGGCAAATTACGACCACCAACACCGGTATAAGCCAGCGGCAGGTCCAGGTCGCCCAAATGAACAAGTCCATAACCGCGTTATCAGCTCAGATTACGAGCAATGAGACAAAACAGGCCCAAGACCAGGATAAATTCAATAAAATCCTGGTTGGCGTTTACGAGGACGGTCCTGTATCATATTTACAGGTAATTCTAGGGGCCAACAGCTTCAGCGATTTCCTGACCCGCATGAACTACATGGGCACTATTCTATCCTTCGACCGGAATATACTGACCCAGCTCTTTTTCGACCATCAGACCCTGGCCAGCGAAAAGCAGTCTCTCGACCAGGCCAGACAGACCCAGGTCAATACCTTGGCCAGCCTGAGTCAGCTCAAGCAACAGCAAAAGGATCAATCCGGCCAAAAAAGCGGCTTACTGAGCCAGGTACAGTCGGCCAAGAAGGCGGAACAGGCCGATTTAAACAGTGAAAACCACGCCATGCAGTATATCTCGTCCCAGATCAAGACCCTGCAGGAGAAGTACGGCAACAAGGCCAGCACGCAGGCACCCGCCGGCGCTTGGTTATGGCCTGTGCCGGGCCACTATACGATCACCTCCGGCTACGGCTGGCGGACCATCTTCGGGGGTAGGGAATTCCATGGGGGTATTGACATCGGCGCCCCGACTGGGACCCCCATCATCGCCTCCAACAACGGGGTGGTCCTGTATGCCGGTCCGGCCGAGGGTTTTGGCCAATGGATAGTCATGCAGCACAGCGACGGTTTGATGTCGTTATACGGAGACATGTACGCCAACGGGGTCTGGGTTCACCCGGGCGAGGTGGTGAAGGCGGGCCAGGAGATTGGGGCCGTAGGTGCCAATGGTGATTCCACCGGTCCACACCTCCACTTCGGCATCATTACCGGCTTCGATTCCGCGGGTTACCCGGTTACGCTCGACCCCACGCAGTACGTTAGTCCTTGAGGTACAGGCGCCGATTAGACGGGGAGTTGGAAAGGGTTGCACCAGACCAACGGGGGAAACTTTTTCACGGGTGGCCGGCGAAAAACTATATTGTTGGTTGTCCCCTTAGTGCTGGGCGCGCTGTTGATGCGCCTCTTTTTTATCCAGGTGCTTTGGGGCGGCGCGCTCGGCGCCAAGGCTCTGTCCAACCGCACGGCCACGGAGGAAATCCCCGCCGCCCGCGGCATTATATATGACCGCAACCATAATGAGCTGGTGGGCAATGAGCCGGCCAGTTCCCTGTACGCCGACCCCAAGGAAATCAAAAATGCCGCCGCCGAGGCCGCCCAACTGGCTCCCTATCTGGGCATCAGCCAGGCCGACCTGCAGAGTGAATTAGCCTCCAACAGATACTTCGTCTGGCTGCAACACGACCTCCCCTTTGCCCAGGCCGACTATTTAAAGAATTTGAAGCTGCCGGGCATCTACTTTCTACCCGGCCAGCGGCGTCTCTACCGCGAGCAGGATCTGGCCGCCCAGGTGCTGGGCTTTACGGGCCAGGGGGAGACAGGCCTCACCGGCCTGGAGAAAACCTACAACGACCAACTGGCGGGACACCCGGGCTGGATGCAGGTTCAGATGGACGCCGACGGCAAGCCTATCCTGCAGACCGTCCAGCAGGTGCTCCAACCGACGCAGGGAGACAGCCTCGTCCTGACCATCGATGAGAACATCCAGTTCTACGTCGAGCAGGCCTTGGACCAGATCGCCCAAACATATAAGCCGGCCAGCGCCACCATCATCGTCATGAATCCCAAGACCGGGGCCATCCTGGCCATGGGTAACCGCCCCACCTTTGACCCTTCCAACTGGCAGGCGGCTCCTGAGTCCATATGGAACCAGGACCCGGCTGTCCTGGGTGCCATTGAGCCGGGGTCGCTCTTTAAGATCGTTACCGTTGCCGCCTCCCTCGAAGAGGGCGTGACCACCCCGGGGACCCGCTATTCCTACCCAGGGTACATAATGGTACAGGGCAAGCGTATTAATGACGCGTACTTTCTGGCCGACAACGATCAAACCCTGAGTTGGGCCTTCGCCAACTCCTACAACCCGGTGTTCGCCCGCTTGGGTCTGGACCTCGGGGCAACCCGGTTTTACCGCTATATCTACGGATTCGGCTTCGGTCAGCCCACCGGCGTGGATCTGCCCGGCGAAGCCGACGGCATTATCGTTCCGCAAAAGAGCGCTACGCCCCTGAACCTGGCGACCATGGGCTTCGGCCAGAGCATTGCTGTGACCCCCCTGCAGATGCTTACGGCCGCCTCCGTCGTAGCCAACGGAGGATACCTCATGCAGCCCCGCCTGGTAAAGGCTGTCGTCGACAGTTCGGGCAAGACGGTTGAAGAGCGGCCACCGGTCACGGTCAGACAGGTTATCTCCCCCGCCACCGCCGCCGAAGTTATGGAAATGATGCGCCTGGTGGCGGTGAACGGCACCGGTACCTCGGCCGCTATTCCCGGGTACAGCGTCGCCGGCAAAACGGGTACGGCCCAGGTGCCGGGTCTGGGCGGCTACCAGCCCAACCAGTACGTTTCCTCGTTCTTGGGTTTCGCCCCCGCCAGCAACCCGGCCTTCGCCATGATCGTGTCAATCAATGAACCCAAGGGGGACCTGTATTACGGCGCCGAGGTGGCAGCCCCGGTATTTCAGGATCTGGGTGCCAAGATCCTGCATTACCTGAATATCCCCTATGATCTGCCGCTTAACAGCCAGCCGGCATCCCCCCCGGCCGCCGCCGCGTCCCCGACCGCTCCCACTCTGCCCGATCTTACGGGCTACCCGGTGTCCTACGCCCGGCAGATTCTCTCCCAGTTGGGCTTAAACGTGTACGTGAACGGACAAGGTCAACTGGTGGCCGGAGAACACCCCGCCGCTGGCACCCCCTCTACCTCCGGAACACCGGTAACCCTGGATACAAGGGCAGCCCCCGGTTCGGGACAAGCGACCACGGTACCAAACCTGTCCGGCTTAACCATCAAGATGGCCGGTGACGTTCTAAACGGCCTGGGCCTTCAACTGCAGGTCCAGGGAAGCGGGATGGCCACCAGCCAGACGCCCGCCGCCGGTGCCCAGGTCGGGGCTGGAACCACGGTCCAGGTGCAGTTTCAGGATGCGCAGGGGTTCTGAAGATCCTTGTAGACAGGGTACCACGATGTTCCAACAGAGGCTCATGGCCTGCCGAAGCATGGTTTACGGGCCCGACCCGACGTTATTTTAAAGGCCGGACCGAAAAGGAATGACCCTGAAGTCGAAAAGATCATTTGGGATGCAGGCTTTTTTGGATGGGGAGGATCACTTCCCTCTCACAACCTTCAGCGCATGAAACTGCGGCACGTGCAGAAAGTGTCCCGGCACCACCGGCCCGACCAAAACGACGAGCCCGGCAAACCCGGCTAGGCCCATAGCCACTCCTTCCCGCCCTCCGCCTTCCACCGGGGAAATTTCGGTTTGACATAGGCCAACTTGTCCCACAGGATCAGCCAAAATAGCATCACTTTCGACTGGTTGGCCAGGTCCACGCCAAGATGCGAAAGGTATCCGGACAGCACCGCCGGTCCGATGGGCCATGAAATCAGGGTCCCCCATATCCTGGCGAACCCGGCGGTCACCAGCGAATGCGATTCCCCACCGTGACGAATCGCCTTTACGAGTTCCGTGACGTTCCTCGCTATCGTTATAGAAAAAGGCCAGAAAACCTTTTGTGGGCTTGCCCCAAGGATGAATGGCCCAACCTTTCGGATACGGGGGTTCATTCCCTGCCTCTAACAAAGGCGCCGGGAAGTCTCTATCCGCATAAAAGAGGCAATGAAAGGTGCAACTTTCTAAAAAAGGAATCCCTTGGACATATTGACAAACCCACCAGCGCCGTATATCATAGTATTAGCTCTTTGACAGCCGGTATGGGGTTGTGGCAGGTCAAACGGGTTGCCACGTAAAATCGGTTCCAGAAAGACGGTCCTACGCAAAACGTTTTGCATACCACAAGAACCGCTCTCATCAGAGAGCGAACTTACGGCGTAACATTAGGACCATGAAGCCATAATGCCACCTCTAGCATAGCAGAGGTGCCTCGCAGTAGAGGATGGGCCCTCTGTCCTTCAGGGCGAGGAGGCTTCACTCGGACAATTGCCCCCGGGACCAATAATGGCACGACAAGGTGCTATTGCCTCAATGCAACTCAATCCTATTGTGTTCCATTAGGGCCTGCAGACCACTCTGACGTGACGCTTCTGTCGCGCAGGCCCTAACCCCTCTGTTAATGCGGCTCCAAAAGGTGGGGCATTGACCCAGTTGTAACTTGGCAGTATCGAGCTCCGCTTTGTACTAATCATGAAAATCCCTTGGAGGCCTAGCCACCCTTCAGATTCCGAAAGGGCGCAATCGACAGGGGCAGCAAAACCTGCCTAGCGCCCCGATTTCGGTCAGCGGGGTAACTTTTGTATTTCCCGTAATATGGATAATAGGACGTTCATAACGTTTCTTATTGACTCTCGTCTTGTTAGCGCGCACGCGCTATTCATTGGTTGTCATATATTATTTGATTGAATTCCAAAAACAAAAATAGAACGCTTAAATAAACGTAGCTAGTTGTCAAAGGATAAACATTTTTTATTCCTTTAGCTCATAATTATTTTTTAGATGTTGTCATTTCTAATGCAGAGATAATGTTGTTAATACGGTACAACAAGTTATCATAAGTCATAATATCAGCAATGTGCTTATATTGTCGTTTTATTAACTCAAAATCATTTTTCTGTTGTAGATTAAATTCATTGCTGCGGCCAATGACGAGAATACCCTGAGGATTGATAATTTTAGGAGTTACACCATCAGGCATATCTTTTTTTAAACGTTTTTCAAGATACTCTTCTCCATCTTTACCCCAACAGTTTAAACAATAAATGTATTTTTCAATTTGCTGAATCGCCCCAGCTAGCTCTCGTACAGGAACATAGTTATTGCGATATGAAGATTGTTTAGTTAAAATTTGGACACTTGGCTTCTTTATCTCCATAACGTCCACATATCCATCAGCATCGATTAGAAGAAAATCAGGCCGCTTGTTATATCCATTAGCTCCTCGAATTATTATTTCCCTTGATCCTAATATATATTTTGGATAAAGTAACCTAATGATATCATGTATCTCTCTTTGCCAGGTATCCTCGTCTATACCCTCAGCCTCGTCTAATAACTGTGCCAGGTATTCATTCAATGACTTGAATTGTTCCAGCTCTATTAGCTTATTGCCATGAGCAATATTTGTCATAACAAGATATGACCGTCGTTTTAGGAACTTTTCAAATGCTATTTCATGGGTTTCCGTCTCTACGAAGTACTCTTTCACAATATTCGCAATTCGCGCATTAGTGTATCGCTTTAGCTCTGCCGATCTTGGAAACTTTAGGATAAGTTGATTGAAAACTTCTATTGGTAAATATCCATAAGCCTTCTCGTTTCCTCCAATATACATATCAGCACTAATAATTGCATCAATTTTTCTCAATATCGATATGTTATAGGTGGCTATAAACATTTTTTCTGATAAAGTAATGTCGTTTGCAAAATAAAACGTGTGCTCTGTCTCAGTTACATTAATGTCTATTTCTGTATATTCAGGCCCTACAGTTCCGACACGAAATCGCAAATCATCAGTTTCAAATTCATCTTTAGATTGCTTCAGCAATTCTTCCCTGACGCATAAACAGCCTTTAATACGCCATTCCTTTCCGCTATAAAGACGCTGTGAAATTTCATAGGGATCATTCCTGTCAGAATGATATATTAGTATGAGTTCATCATTATCGCGTTCAAACTCAACAGTATCCATATATTCACCCCAAGTAAAAGATTGGGCAACGAAAGCATTGCTACCCCTTATCTATCTATTAGAATTAACTCTTCCGATTTATCGGGAGTACGTATATTACGAATTAATGCTCGTATCGATAAACCCAAATAGCCAATAGCGGTTTCTATAGCTGTTTTATGGACTCCTTACTTATTACGAACCCGGTTATCTGTTGTGATAAATCAATCTGCACTTGGCTCTTTGGATTACTAGGTTGGTGCACATAAAGATGTATTAACAGGACATGATGCCAGATACGCTTGGAAGCGGAGGAACGGCATCTCGGAAAGGCAGGTATGCACATGATATCAATACAATGAACAGGTGAAACACATAGAGCCGGCATCTCGTTGCTAGTTGAAAACCAATTTACTTATTTAGACATTTAATAATTGTAGAAGCTGTATTCCAGTTAATGTCATCAAAAAACTGCTGCTTTGATAAAAACTTGCTTAATCTACCTAAAAATGAATCAATCCATTTATAATCCTCCCATCCTAGTCTGGACAAAATTGACCATAATTTAAACTTTATTGAAATTATAACTTTAACATCGTAAACGACATTTGCCAAACTGTCCTCAAGTCCTAGAATTGATAAGTAATTTTCTAGGAATCCGTTTGGTAATATTGTATTGCTTCCATCAAAATCGACCTTTAAATTCAAAGAAAACCGCTTTGTTTTAAGAGCAATCGCGTTATTAGCTATTCTTTGAACCACACTATTAGAAGGTAACACTAATACAAACTTTCTAAAAACTGTTCCATTAACTTCTAAAATATATGGTTCGAAATCTTCATTCATAGTTTCATCCACCCCTAAAAAAGAGTCCCTATCTTCTATAGGTTTAGAGAAAAGCTCTAGGAACCTATTAGTGAGTAAGACACTCGATATTTGTTCTCTGGCCAATATTGAAATATTTTTCTTGTGTTCAGCGGGATATTTAAAATGGCTTAAAAGATGCGAACAAAGACTATCCAACAAAAAATATTCAATGGACTCACGTATTATATTTATGGAGCGCGGTTCCGGTGTCTTGAGCTCATCTTGAAGTTTTAATGGTTCAGAAATCCAAATATGTTCTAATGCCTTATTTTCATTAAATGCTGTAACAAAGTACTCATTTAATTTTTCTGCAAAATCATATTCTTCGATGTTTAGTATCATGTTCTCCTTTTCATTCAGGACAAAGAAACCATTAAACATATATCTTTCATGCCCCCTTCCTATAACTCTAATTGTAATAAACGCAATGGAAATTATACATATTGTCAATCCTAACCAAATTCCCACTAAAGCATTAAAATTTTTCAATAAAGATATACTGCTTGCTATTAGACTAATACTAAATCCAGCAAGAAATGCGGTTAAAATAAGTTCAACCAAATGGGTACGCCCTAATAACAACGAAGATAGCGGCAACTTCTCAACCTTTTTCATTTAGACCCCTCTTTATTGTAAGCGAATAAACTCTGCCAAAAGAAAGCCAATAATGACATTTTTACAATCTGTTTGCTAAATTGTCCACTGCAGTATTTTTTAATTACCACAGGCGTAGTTGCTTTTCCTCCTTCATTCGGAATATCAAACAGCACAACCTAACCATATTCTTGAAATATCCGTATGGATACCTCCGTGAGCGGTTGTTTCGACTTCCGATAATAGACATTTGATTCCAAGTTATCGACGCTTTGCCATGCAAGAGCCCGGCGCCGATGGAAGCACATACAATCACGTGCTCTCATTATCCAGTATAAGCGGCACTGTGTCTCTGGGCATCGCCCAATCACTCTCAATCAGACCAGCAATCGCTTTCAAGTCCCGGTCCACCACGGCCCTAGCCGAATTCCGGCGACGATCCACGACCTCGGTTCCCTTAAGGGCTATCTGGACCCAGCCGGTGAGGGTAGGGGGTTGTTCAGTTTCCCGGCCAAAGGACAGATGCTAAAGGTTGATCATTTTAGCATCCCAGCAATCCAGCCATAGCACCTATTCAAATCTTGATCACTTATCAGATCAGATCTATGCTCAAACACTACTTTGACGGCACAATTGGATTCTTTTATTATTTCGATTAATGCCCCAATATCGGCCCAACCATCAGCCGGTGTCAGCTCGGGCAGGGCTGGATAATGTCCCCCGAACGGGGGATGATTCAAACTGGCATTCCAGAGATGAATCGAACAAGTATACGGGGCCATCGTTTCCGCAAACTTGAGGGCGTTAAAAGAAGGGTCAATCTTCTCCTGCAAATGCAGTCTTCCTAAATCGAGACACAGTTTGACTTGATCATATCGCGTCAGCATATCGACCAGCAGGTTGCCGTCACGAAGCAACCTGGATATTGGTTCGTTCTCGATCATAATCCGGATATTGTATTTACAGGCAATGGCGGCGAGCCTGGAAAACATGGTACAGATATTGGCTTCCAGCAATTCAGGAGGGTATAACTCAGCATACATCCATTCCCTGTCTCCAGCAAATCTCCAGTATCGCAGCTCAACAGCGCTGTCCAAAAGAACCGGCTTGGGGAAGTGGGTAAGTATATATGCGGCTCCTTTTTCAGCAGCATACGCCGCTTCGTTTTCAAAACACTATAAAGACTCCTGCCTTTCCTCGGCATCCAGCGAGAGCAGAAACGGATCTCGATATGCCGTGTCCTTCTTAACAAATGGATAATGCACCCCAAAGACAAAGCCGTCTTCCCGGGCATGACGTGCAAGTGTATCCACGTCCTTTTCACAAGGAAACATACACGCCTCGACTCCGAAAAAGCCCTCCCGGAAGTCCCTCTTATACTTGGCTTCGTCAAACCCCCCATACATGGCTATAAGAAAATTACAGGTGGCTGTATTCATCGACAGTAACTCCTTGTCAAACAGAACTGTGTTTTCAAGTACCTAAAGAAAGGCGTGGCAAAAGTCTTCAACTACCAGTTATAGACATAATTACGCACTAGGAAATGAAAGGTCAACCGCGAAACTTGAGCCTGAGCACTTGCGTTCTTGGGCTGGATTGAGAACATCCCGCCAAGTAGCTTAAAACCTTCAATATCAATTAATCTCGTGCCGGGTGATTCGGCGTTGCCACTGGAATAATACATGGTCTTTCCTTGGCACTTAAAAAACGACCCTTGTATTTCCTCATAAGATTATCAAAATCCTTGTGGTTGTCCCATTTATCTTTTTTAAACAACGTCTTATAGACTTCTCCTGCGTTTTCTGGATACATTTCCACCATTCTTTTGAAAGGCAGCGGAGAAATGGTATCGCTCCACAAATAACCCAATACGGCTTCACGATATTCTTCTTTTTCGAGATTAGATGGGTTGCTGAATGCGGCAATAAAAAGGTCAAAATGGGGATATAAGTTGATTCCCTCTACTTCGTCGAAAATAATACCAACTGTGTCCACTTCACTTAAACTATCCGGGTAGGATCCGTTAAATGGGATGTTTTTATACTTTTCTCTTTCGCTCTCTGGCAAACGACTTAATGCAAGGCTCTTTGTATACCCAAAAAAATCATTCATAGCCTCAATAACTTTGTTTCCCGGCACAATTATCGTATCCCTGCCAAAATACGAAATAAACTCTCTTCTGCGCTCCTTCTGTGACTTCCATGCTTCAGCTATTTTATTTTTATTCCCACCAAAAGTGAGCTTCATGTTGGACTTTAGGGCTTCAGATACCCGACTCTCCACATATTCTTTGGCATCAGGTGGAAGTGCCCTTACATGGCCACTTAGTAAGTAAATATTGTGCATAGGCACTAGCCTAGTAAGAACAAAGTGACTCACTTTAAACTGTTTTATTGCTCGTGTTCCAAGGTTAGAAGTGGTTATATATTCCTGCCCATCCAATAGGCTGAGGAGGGTAATTGTTTCCTTGTCAACCGATTTAACCTGAAACCAGCTATAAACAGAATCCTTCCACCCATTGAGGATTTCTGTCTCTAATTTACTTAACGCCTCGTGAGATCTGATAAATCGATCTATAAAGGTATCCCCATTTCTGAAGCGATAGTTATGAATAAACCAATCAATGCCGTCAACTTCATCCAACAGACCATCTGATGGGTTAGCAAACTTCTTTTCAATAATCGATTTATACTTCGGAATGTCCCTATCCTTTTTATAGTAATCGACAATCTGTCTCTTTAAGTTGAGAGACATCCGGACGAGTTCAGTGGTTTCTTTAGACAACTTCACCTTTTACACCACCAGGTTGTTAGTCTTCATGGAAATTCGTCCTACCGGCTGAAAATTCCTTCTGCTTCTTTTGAAAAAACTATAGTTGATTAAGGGCAAATCATCGCAGCCAACCTCTACACGATCCTACACAATTTCTGGAAGAATCAAATCTTGGTGGCACCCGGGATGGCTGCTTGACTTCCTGGACGGCAGGCATTACCAGCATGTCGAACACCGAGCTTGTTATAAAAGCCTTGATTTATAAGGCTTAGCAAGGGCACATGAATAATTCGGGATTAGAGTTGAAATCATCATCTATCTTTTCCTTTAGGACAACGTTCACCACCCCATGCGTACTGGCGGGGGGGAGAGGGTCCATCGAGCGGCCAGTAAATACAGGATCGCAGATAAGTATCTGAGATAGGTATGAAATAGCGTCTCCGCGGTGGCCCTGGTAGGCATTCCCAGGGGCGCCAAATTACCCCCCCCCCCCCCCAACTTCCAATTATAGACATAATCACGCTGGTACGTGGAGTGTGCTTCTGCAACGACCGCCTTGTAACCGTAAGTAGTCCTTTCCACGCAGGATTCGTTACGAAGCCAGAAATTCCTTCCGGTTTTTCCAGAACTTCTTCGAAAAAGACATTCTGGCGCTCCCTGCGTCAGCCAGACACTTGCCCGAAGCACCGCAGATGGGTTTCTGGCGTGCGAAGCGACATGTGGCTGGTCGGCAGTGACCGAATGACGGCGACCACTGACCCGGCAGGTAATGTGGCCGGGGCGGTAGAGGAGGCGGCCGATTTCGGGACGCCGGACATTTCCTGCAGGAAGACAAGGGCGAGGACATCACTCGGCACACTCTGGATTTCATGAACCGGAGACCAATCGAAAAATAAGGACAAACGGAAGCAGCCTTGGCCGGCTGGTAGAGGTTCTCTTTACTCGCAGGATTCATGCCTCCTATGCTGGGGGTATTACGACAACAAAGGGGAGATTGTTCTGGCAGCAGGTCGTTGCCTTAAATGGTCTTTTAGGATACAATCAAATTACATACCCGGACTAAAGAGGTGATGAGTATGTCCCCGGCGCTTGATAGGGTTTCCCGTGATTTCGCCGCCTTGACACCAGTTGAAAAGCTTGAATTCCTCAAAAGTGTTACTTCTTCCGCTCCTGGTGAGTGGGTCACACTGGGTGGGGAAATCCGTTTCATCCCTTACGATGACGAGCCTTGGACCGAAGAGGACGAGGCCGACTGGGAAGAGGGCAAGAAAGAAATAGCCGAAGGAAAGTACCAGGACTGGGACAGCCTTAAGCGGGAATTTAGCTCATGAAATTGGTTATCACCGATAGGGCCAGAAAAGACCTGGCAAAACTTGATGACAAAACAAGGCAGCGTATTCTTGCAGCCTTGGATAACATGGTGTTTAGCGGTAGTACCTCTGCCCTCAAGAAATTACAGGGTACTCCGGACCGCTTCCGGTTAAGAGTGGGCGATTATAGAGTGCTCTTGCGCATGATTCAAGAAGAAGCATATATTTACGCATTACGAGTTAAACATCGACGAGAGGCTTACCGGTGATCCAGGGGAGACCCGGAAACCGAGGCTCCTTTTTCGTTACTCTGCTAGTGATCCGGCCTGGGTATACTTGAAGCTATAAGTGGTATACACGGGCGTGTGGTTGCCCTAGCCGTTGTATACCATTTATTTTCAATTGCCCTTGGTATGTGGTCTCTTCCTCCGGTTAACACGACTAGCCGCCCCCACCTGATGGGTCCTTAGCCCTTGCCACTCAAGGGATTGGCTGCTGGCCTCCCTTGCCTCTCGGCCTCTAAAGCCAGGTTAACCCTAGTAGCCTCGGCCGGCGGCTGGATGTTTGACGCATTCGACATCATGCTGTTGGCCCTTTTGGCGGTACCGATCATGAAGGCCCTGCACCTGGCACCGGCCCAACTGGCTCTCGTCTTTTCTATCCAACTGGCGGCATCGGCGCTGGGAGGCATCGTCATGGGGACGCTGGCCGACTACATCGGCCGCAGGAGTGCCATGATGGTGAACATCCTGGTTTACGCCCTCTCCACCGGCGCAATTTTCTTTGCCCATTCCCTGGGCACCCTCCTGGTCTTGCGTTTTTTCACCGGACTGGGACTCGGTGGGGAGTGGGGACTCGGCATGACCCTGATCGCGGAGAGAATCCCGGGTGATTTCCGGGGCCGGGCCGTGGCCCTCGGCAATATC
>DATKUX010000139.1:0-12340 GCA_035530395.1 Spirochaetia bacterium | reverse complement strand
CCAACGCGGGGTAGAGCAGCTGGTAGCTCGTCGGGCTCATAACCCGAAGGTCGCTGGTTCAAGTCCAGCCCCCGCAACCATGCCTGTATAGCTCAGTCGTAGAGCGTATCCTTGGTAAGGATAAGGTCACCGGTTCAATCCCGGTTATGGGCTAGGTGAGTCTCAGCTGGAAGGGGCATGCGGTTCACAGCCGCGATGTCCGGGGTTCGGGTTCCCTAACGTCATATATTTTTATGCCGGCTTATAGCCGGCTGTTTTTGTTATCTACGGCAGGAAATTTGGTGAGCCCAGCGAATATAAAAACCGGTTGTTTTGTCTCTTGCGTAAGGCCGGTTCAATTGGTTATAATTGAATCCGGTGACTCATTATTGGAAATGAGGGAGGAAAAGGCATTGGGAAAGCAAAAATTTGAGCGCACCAAGCCGCACGTCAATATAGGTACGATCGGGCACGTGGACCACGGGAAGACCACGTTGACCGCGGCCATTACGATGGTTTTGGCGTCAGTGGGCGGCGCGACGGTCAAGAAATACGAGGAAATCGACAATGCGCCGGAGGAGCGCGAGCGCGGTATTACTATCAACACGGCGCACGTGGAGTACGAGACCGGGAAGAGGCACTACGCGCACGTGGACTGCCCGGGTCACGCCGACTACGTGAAGAACATGATCACCGGCGCGGCACAGATGGACGGGGCGATCCTGGTGGTGAGCGCGGCGGACGGCCCGATGCCTCAGACGCGGGAGCACATCCTTCTGGCGCGTCAGGTGGGCGTTCCCTACATCGTGGTTTATCTGAACAAGGCTGACATGGTCGACGATCCGGAGCTGCTGGAACTGGTGGAGATGGAAGTCCGGGAGTTGCTTTCCGCTTACGAGTTTCCGGGTGACGACGTTCCGATCGTCACCGGATCGGCCTTTAAGGCCATGGAGTGCCACTGCGGGAAGAAGGATTGCGAGGCCTGTAAATCGATCTGGGAGCTCATGGACGCGGTGGATGAATACATACCGACACCGCAGCGGGATATTGACAAGCCGTTCCTGATGCCGGTAGAAGACGTGTTTTCGATCACGGGCCGCGGCACGGTGGCCACGGGCCGGGTGGAGCGCGGCGCGGTGAAGACCGGGGAAGAAATCGAAATCGTCGGTTTGATGGACAAGCCGCGCAAGGTAGTAGTGACCGGCGTGGAGATGTTTCGCAAGATCCTGGACCGGGGCGAAGCCGGGGACAACATCGGGTGTCTCTTGCGGGGCGTGGACCGCAAAGAGATCGAGCGGGGGCAGGTGCTGGCCAAACCGGGCAGCATCAAGCCGCACACGAAATATGTGGCGGAGGTATACGTGCTGAGCAAGGAAGAGGGAGGCCGTCATACGCCCTTTTTCAACGGCTACCGGCCTCAGTTCTATTTCCGGACCACCGACGTGACCGGTGTGGTCACGCTGTCCGAAGGGGTGGAGATGGTGATGCCGGGCGACCACGTCAATATCAGCGTCGAATTGATCACGCCGATCGCCATCGAGGAGGGTCTACGTTTCGCCATTCGCGAGGGCGGCCGTACCGTGGGCGCCGGCGTGGTGGCCGGCATATCCGTTTGAGAAACGGGTTTAAGCCAGCTGCGGGCGGTGCCTCTAAAGGGGCACCGTCTTTTTCATGCCGGTTTCGGTCCCGCCTCGGCGCAAATTCAACTTGAAGGAAGGTGCCTGGTTCCGGAACGGCTAATATTACCGGAAAAGGCGCCAAGGGGGAGAGGTAATGCGGGGGGGCGACCGGCCAGGTCTGCTTAGGGAACTGCGAAGGGTTGTCCCGGAGGAGCGGGTGGTTGCCTCCCGGGAAGCCCGCACCTTGTACGCATACGACGCCACTTTGGCCGAGTCCATGCCCGACGTGGTGGTGTACGTGCGGTCCGCCGCTGAAGTAGCCAACGTGTTAAAGCTGGCTGGGGAAAGGGCGGTCCCCGTGGTACCACGCGGGGCCGGCACGGGCCTGTCCGGCGGATCCGTTCCCGCCCGGGGCGGTATAGCCCTGGTTCTGGCCGGTATGAACTTGATTCTGGAGATCGACCGCGGGAACATGGTGGCGGTGTGTGAGCCCGGCGTGGTGACAGGCGACCTACAGGAGGCGGTGGAACGCTGCGGGCTTTTTTATCCGCCGGACCCGGCCAGCCTCAAGGCATGCACCCTGGGAGGGAACGTCGCGGAAAACGCCGGCGGACCGCACGGCCTCAAGTACGGGGTAACCGGGGATTATGTCCTGGGTCTGGATGTGGTTCTGGCGTCCGGGGAACTGGTTCGTTTAGGCGGCCGCCAGCTCAAGAACGTCACCGGCTACAACCTGGTGCAGTTCTTCGTCGGTTCGGAAGGCACCTTGGGCGTGATTACGGGTATAACCCTGCGGCTGTTGCCCCTGCCCGCCGCGCGCAGGACCATGGCCTGCAGCTTTGCCGAACTGGATCAAGCGGCGGCGGCCGTAACGGCCGTTCTATCGAGCGGAGTTATTCCGGCCACCCTGGAACTGATGGACAAGAGTTGCATCAACTGTGTGGAGGACTACCTGCATCTGGGCCTGGACCGGCAGGTGGAAGCCATGCTGCTGATAGAAGTGGACGGGATGCCGGAGGCGGTGCGGGCCGAAATCGCTACCATCGACCGGGTATGCCGCCAGAACGGGGCCGCCCATCTCCAGGTAGCCGTCGATGCGGCGGCTGCCGCTACCCTGTGGCGGGCCAGGCGGGCGGTTTCCCCGGCTATCGCCCGAGTGCGTCCTACCCGAATAGGGGAGGACATCTGCGTGCCGCGCAGCGCCCTGGGAGCCATGGTGCGGGAAATTCGGCGCATCGCCGGACACTTTGCCCTGGAAATTGTCATCTTCGGCCACGCCGGCGACGGCAACCTGCATCCCAACATCCTTTGTGACCGCCGCGACCGTGCCGGGATGGCCCGGGTGGAAGAGGCTGCCGCCGCCATCTTTGCCGCCTGCGTCCGGTTGGGCGGCACCCTCTCGGGGGAGCACGGCATCGGTCTGAGCAAGAAACCGTTTCTTTCCCTGGACCTTGCGCCGCCGGCCATCCGCCTCATGCAGGACCTGAAAAGGACCATGGATCCGGCGGGTATCTTAAACCCCGGCAAAATCTTCAGCGACCGGGACTGAGGGCGGCCGGCCATGTGCTGTACGGTCAACTTTTGTGCATTATATGTTCATGAAATGGAGTGAAAATGAAAAGTGATATCCTTGGAATATTATGGGCATTCAAACTTTCGTTTAACTAAAAATGACATATCCTTACTGTTTGACCCCTTTTTTACTGGCAACCCTGTCAATACAGCTAATCCTGAAGAAATCGACTGCAAGTATATTCTGGTATCACATGCGCATGGTGACCATATTGGCGATGCCATAAGTATTGCCAAGCGTACCGGTGCCACGATTATTTCGTCTTTCGAAATTGCGGTTATGGCTGGTGAAGAAGGTTGTAAATCCCACGGGATGCACATCGGCGGCAAACATTCCTTTGAGTTTGGTTCCGTCAGACTTACAACGGCCCTTCACGGATCGGGAATATCGGGCGGACATGCCTGCGGCTTCGTCGTCAACTTCTTTGGCATAAATATCTATTTTGCCGGAGATACCGGTCTGTTTGGCGATATGGAGCTTATCGGCCGTATGGATAAGCTGGATTACGCTTTACTGCCCATCGGCGACAACTACACCATGGGACCAAATGAAGCGGCCCAGGCCGCCGGGCTGCTCAAACCTAAAGCTGTCATTCCCATGCACTATAATACCTGGCCTCTGATTGACCAATCCCCGGAGGAATTCAAAAAGAATGTGGAAGGCGAGTTTGGCACCCCTGTCCACATTCTTACGCCAGGCGAGACCCTACGCCTTGCATAGCAGTCTAATCCCTCGTATTTGAGGCTGATGATACGTAAAGTTAAGGAGATGAAGATTTGAAACTGGGCAACATTTGGCGCGACTCACGGGTTGAACCGGTCGTCCAGGTGCCAGGAGGGGTGGTGGAGATCAACCATCTGGTGCACGCCGGGCTCTTGCCAAGCGACTTGCGCCTGGCCGCGCTGGACGACCTCTGGCAGCGTCCCGGCTTTTTGGACCAATTGCACGAGAGATTCCTAGCCTTTGCCGCCGGCGACTATTTCGATATCCGGGAGTACGTCGTTCCTGAAGACGGGGCCACATTCGCCTCCCCTGCCACCAACCCGGAAAAAATCATCTGCATAGGACTCAACTACCGTCGTCACGCTGAGGAGACCGGCGCCTCCGTTCCCGCCAGTCCCATCCTTTTCAGCAAGTTCAGGAACGCCCTGGCCGGCCACCTGGAGTCAATTCCCATTCCCGCCGGGGTGCGGGAGGTTGATTACGAGGCCGAACTGGCCATTGTCATGGGCCGCTACGCGAAGGACGTGGCAGTCGATACCGCCCTATCCTTTGTCTTCGGGTACGCGAGCGCCAACGACGTCTCGGCCCGGGACCTCCAGTTTGCGAGCAGCCAGTGGCTCTTGGGCAAGACCTGCGACAAATTCTGTCCTCTCGGCCCCTGGCTGGTTACCCGCGATGACATCCCCAACCCCGGCAACCTGCGGGTTCAAACCTGGGTGAACGGTGAGAAGCGCCAGGATTCCAGTACCTCGGACCTGATTTTTCCCTGCTCCGCCTTGATCAGTTATATTTCTCGTTATCTTCCCCTTCTACCGGGAGATGTCATCCTGACCGGCACCCCGGCTGGCGTCATTCTGGGACTGCCCCGCGAAAAGCGCGTCTGGCTCAAGAAGGGAGACCTGGTTAGCGTCGAGGTGGAGAAGCTGGGCCGGCTCACCAACCGGTTCGTTTAGGCGATGACAGGTTAGCGCCCGAAGACCCGGCTCAGGGAGAGACCATGAAAGAAATTTTGGCCTCTTTCCTGGCTTTTGTTCCGGGCATAGCATAAAAAGGAGGCCAGAAACTTCTCCCACAGAATGTTTACTGCCTCCCGGCGGGTTTCCTGCGCCCTGAGCCGCACGCTGCGGTCCACGATCGGTTTCAATTCCGCCAGGACTCGCTCCAGCTCGCGGGCCAGGTCGACCATTTCCTCATCCACGCGACCTAGGCCTCCCCGGGGCCGGGGCCGGCATCGTCCTCGGCCGGAGTTCCCCCCGCCGAGTTTCCGAACTGTTGGAATTTAGCCTCCGCAACCAGATCCTCCAGGTCTTCCCGGGTCTGGCTCACGAACCGCTGGATGCGGCTGCCGGCTTCCATAACCTCTTCTACAACTTTGCGGGCTACCGGCCGGACATAGCGGCGGGCACCGGGTGCCAGGAGAACTGCGGCCAGGGTCAGCCCCACCCCCCAGCCGAAACTCTTGCCTTCCCGGCTGGTGACCAGACCTTTCAGGCGTCCCCGCCACGACGGTCGAGCCGGCCCGGCCAGCCGGGCGTAAAGCTCATCCGGGGTTAAGTTCAAATCACGGGCTTCCTCCATGATGTCCCTGGTCAGGGTTTCCCGGCGGGCATCCCGGTAAGGCCCGGCTAACCCAAGCCCTTTTTGCCGGCTGATCTCCTGCAGGAGCTCACGGCGCAGGGCCTCCTTCTCCTGCAGGTAAGCGGCATGCGTCTGCCCGTCGTAAGAGGGACGGGACAATTGGGCCAGAATCTCTTCCTTCAATTCCTCCCTGAGGTGCGGGTCGATTCCCGGGTTGTGCCTTTTATTGTACAAGAACATGACCACCTCTTTCAGAAATCGTCCATATCTTGTCTCACGTGCCAAATAAATATACCGGGCCGGGGGCTTCTCCTCCCGGTCGCCGCCGTAAAGGGACCTGGCGGGAACAATAGGACAAATTACAGGGTTGGAAAGGCTGTTGAAGCCGGGATTGGCCCAGGCTTTTCCCGTGGAACTAGCGGTTGGGGAGAGCCGTTGGGGCGCGGACCGGGACACCGGTGACCGGGGCGGTCTTCCTTCCTCGGGGGAGCGGCGCACCGGGTCGGCGGTGCAGCGGATGCACCGCTATCAACAGGGCAACCAGGGAGGTCAGATTGGCCATGAGGGCGCCCCGGGTCGGCGGTAACCAGCCGGCTGCCGCCAGGGCCAGGCCGGTCAGATTGGCCATGCGTACGAAGGAGAGGCCGCCATTGGTTCGGTTGGCGGCTGCCTGGGCCAGACGGCGGGCTTCGACCAGGGGGCCGGGATTGCTGTCCGGCAGAAACACGGCTGCCCCGGCCAGGACCTCGGGTGGTGCGTCGCGGAAGGTCATGGCCAGGTAGGCTTTTTGCATGGCCTCCAGATCCTCCGGGACCTGCCCTATTACGGCTACTTTGGCTCCTTCCGCCTGGAGCCGTTCGACCTGACTCAGGAAGGCCCGGGAGCCGGTGTCCTGTACCGGTGCCACCCGCAGACCGATGCTTGCCAGGTTGCCGAAGTCCCGGGGGGCAAGGCCGGTTTTCCGGCCCGGGCCGATTACCAGCGTATCCATGCCGGCCAGGGCGGCCATTGCCCCGCGGTTGCCGGCCGAGACCCCGAGGGACCGGGCCCGGGCCGCCGCTGCCGTAAAGGCAGCCGGAGCGATCAGGCCGGCTGCGGAAGGGTTGGCCGCCAACAATACGGCCAGAGTCCGCCGGAAGTCGCTGGCGGCCACTCCGGCCAGGATGCCGCCGGCCAGCGTCAGCCCGGCGACCCGGTCGGCGTATGCCCGGGCCGCCTTGGTAAACTGATCGGGCTTGGCTGCAGGTATCCGCCGGTCCGGCAGGGGAAAGGCCTGCCGGGTCTTCTGCCAGAGCAGGGCCTGGACCATGTCGGTAACGTTGACCAGCCAGATTACGGTTAGGCCTAAGAAACCTTCGCCCAGGAAAAGCACGGTCAGGGTGGCCAGGCTGAGCAGGAAGTCGTGCCCGGCCGCCCGGCGTCCGCTCAGGTAGCGTAAGCCGTTCTTGATGTTCGGATAACCGGCCGCCAGGGCGGTGGCGGCCATAAGATTAAAGATGAACGGTGAGGTGGACAGACGCGAGGGTCCGCTTACTTTTCGCCGGACCAGCAGGTACAGGAGCAGGCTTCCCACGCCTCCTACCCGGGAAAAGTGCCGGCCCAGGGTCTGATCTTCCGGCTCCGGGGAAAAGATGGTATCCATCTCCGGGTCATCCGGGGCGTCCCCCGTCAGGTTGGCGATTACTTTCACGCCTTTCCGCACCATGTCCAGGACCTGGGTCATGGACATGGACTGGTCGTGGTGTACGAGCAGCCGCCCGCTCCGGTGGCTGGCCCAAGCCTCACGGATGCCGCTTTGGCCGGATAAATGACGGGCCATGCGTTGGGCGCCCCGCTGGTCGATGTACAGCCCGCGCCAGGCCAACCGCGTGCGGCCGGGCAGGTGGTGAACGACCCAAACCGGGTGTTGGTGTGGGCTTTGCATGTGGTACCCCCCGCCAGTCGTAATCCGAGGGTATTGTAACCACTGGCTGGGGTTTTAACCCAGAGGCGTGCGCCTGGAGCGGGCCTGCTATTGACAGCCCCAGGCAATTGTGATAAATTGATGTGGGCGATTTTCCAGACGGGCGCGATTTTTTCATTTTTGGGGAGGTAAACGTCCCGTGAGAGTAGGGGTTACACTAGCATGCGGCGAGTGCAAGCGCCGCAATTATGTTACTACCAAGAACAAGAAGAATGATCCCAACCGGATAGAGCTCCGGAAGTACTGCCGCTTCTGCCATAGCCATACCGTGCACAAGGAGACGCGGTGATACCGCGGCTTTTTTGGTTTGGGCAAAGAGAGCAGCAATCGGCTAAGGATAGGTGACGCGGCTGTGGTGACGACCATTAGCAATAAAAAGCAGGCCGGGGACAAAAAGGGCAGAAACGTGAAGTCGCCCGAAGGCGGCGACAACAAGGGTCTTTTGGCGCGGGCGGGCAAGACCGCTGCGGCCAGGGCCAAACAGACTGGCACGCCTAAAGAACGGGTGGACTATATAGGCCGGACCAGGAAATATTTTCAGGGTGTGTTGGCCGAACTCAAGCGGGTCCACTGGCCGGGCGTCCGGGAAGTGGCGACCTACACCGCTGTGGTGCTGGTGACGGTGGGTGTTTTGGCCCTTTTGATGTGGATCTTCGATACCGCGCTGGGTTATGTATTTCACTTCGTCACCAAGACGTAAGGATTTCATACCGGGCAACTCCGGGAGGTTACCCATATGAATAAAGAATGGTTCGTGGTACACACCTATTCCGGTTACGAGAATAAGGTCAAGACCAACCTGGAAAAACGAATCGAGTCCATGAACATGGAGGACAAGATCTTTCGCATTCTTGTTCCCATGGAGGACGAGGTCGAAATAAAGGACGGCAAACGGAAGATCTCCCAGAAGAAGATCTTCCCCGGGTACGTCCTGGTGGAAATGATCCTTACCGACGATTCCTGGTACGTGGTACGGCATACGCCGGGCGTAACCGGTTTCGTGGGTTCGGGGGGCAAACCAATTCCTCTGACCGAGGAGGAGGCGGACCCCATCATCCGCCAGATGGGTGTCGACGAGCCGCGGTTTAAGCAAGCCTACTGGGTGGGCGAGAACATAAGGGTGACAGCCGGACCGTTCGAAAATTTCATGGGTACGGTCATGGAAGTCATACCGGACAAGGCCAAACTGAGAGTGAAGATATCCCTGTTCGGCCGGGAGACACCCGTCGAACTGGATTTCGGTCAGGTTGAGAAGACTACTTAGAGGAAGGGGTGTAGAAAAGAGTGGCTAAACGAGTCAGTGCCGTGGTGAAACTGCAGGTGCCGGCAGGCAAGGCTACGCCGGCTCCGCCGGTGGGTCCCGCTTTGGGCCAGCACGGCGTCAACATCATGGCCTTCGTTAAGGAATATAATGAGCGGACCGCCGCGCAGGCAGGCCTGATCATTCCGGTGGAGATCACGGTTTTCGAGGACCGTAGTTTCACTTTCGTCTGCAAGACGCCGCCGGCTTCAGTGCTCCTTAAAAAGGCGGCCGGTGTCGAAAAGGCCTCGGGCGAGCCGAACAAGAAAATGGTGGGCAAGGTAACCAGGTCCAAGGTTCGCGAGATAGCCGAGACGAAGTTGCCCGACCTCAACGCTACCACAGTGGATGCCGCGGTCCGTATAGTGGAGGGCACCGCCCGCAGCATGGGCATCGAGATTGCCGAAGGCTGATTCAATTTGGGTGGGAGGAAAGGTTAGGCCTTTCCGTCAAATACCACAAGGAGGCTTATTATGGATAAGGGGAAGAAACTGCAGGACGCCATTAAGGAAGTGGAGCGGGGCCGGCTATACGAACCCGCTGAAGCCTTCACCCTGGTGAAGAAGGTGGCCCCGGCTAAATTCGTGGAAACTGTGGAAGTCGCCGTCAGGCTGGGAGTCGATCCCCGCCATGCCGACCAGCAGGTGCGTGGGGCGGTGGTCCTACCGCACGGCACCGGCAAGACCCGCACCGTCCTGGTGTTTGCCAAGGGTGAGAAAGTCATCGAGGCTGAGAGTGCCGGGGCGGATTTCGTAGGGGCCGAGGATATGGTGGCCAAGATTCAGGACGGCTGGCTGGGCTTTGAAGTTGCCATCGCCACTCCCGACATGATGAGCACGGTTGGTAAGCTGGGCCGGATTCTGGGCCCCCGTGGCCTCATGCCCAATCCCAAGACGGGCACCGTGACCTTTGACGTGGCCCGGGCCATCCAGGAGGTCAAGGCGGGCAAGATTGAGTATCGGGTGGATAAGGCCGGTATCATTCACGCTCCCATTGGCAAGGTCAATTTTGACGAGGAGAAGCTGGTGGAGAACCTGCGCGCCCTGATGGACGCCCTGATGAGGGCCAAACCTTCGGGGGCCAAGGGCCAGTACCTCAAAGGGGTTTCCGTCTCCTCGACCATGGGCCCCGGTATCAAGCTCAACCACCTGAAAGTCGTGGGCTAAGGGTCTGCGGATACCAAAATAGCATAAGTTATGGTTTTTCCTGACTAAAGACAGCTGGTGGCATTACTTAATGGACGGCTTGCCGTCCGCCAGCCGAGGTAAGGGAAGGCGCGTTTGACGCGGATTTCCTTGTCTATAAGGGAAGTCCGCTTTTTATTTTGAAAGGGGGTGAAGTTTAAGCTTGCCGACCAAACAACAAAAGGAACAGTCGTTGAACGAGCTGCGAAAGCTTTTCAAGGACGCGAAGGTGGCCATCATGACGGACTTTCGCGGACTCAATGTAGCAGCCACCACCAAGCTTCGCAGGAAGATCAGTGCCGGTGGCGGACAATTCAAGGTGGCCAAGAACACCCTTTCCGCCATCGCGGCGCGGGAAGCCGGTATCGAGGGTTTGGATGGCTACCTCGGCGGTCCCGTGGGCATCGTCTTCGGTCTGACCGATCCGGTGGCACCGGCCAAGGCCCTCCTGGAATTTGCCCGTGAGTTCAAGACCTTTGAGATAAAGGGCGGGGTCATTGAGGGACAGGTGGTTGACGCCCCGGCGATTCGGGAATTGGCCGACTTGCCGCCGCGGGAGGTGCTTTTGGGCCGCGTGCTGGGCGGGATGCAGGGCCCGATGTATGGTCTGGTCAACGTACTGCAGGGTACCGTGAGAAGCCTGGTCTACGTCCTGGATGCCGTCCGTGCGGCCAAGGAAGGCGGGGGGGCACCCGCGTAAGCGGGTCACTTAAGGGGTAAATTTAACTTCGATGTATAGGAGGAACACATATGTCCAAGGTCAACGAGATTGTGGAGATGGTCAAGGGGCTGACCGTGCTGGAGTTGTCCCAGCTGGTTAAGGCCTTCGAGGAGGAGTTCGGGGTGAGCGCCGCAGCGCCGATGGCGGCTATGGCCGCTCCGGTTGCCGCCCAGGCGGCTCCGGTGGAAGAGGAGGAGCAGACCGAGTTTGACGTCATCCTCTCGGCCATAGGCGACAAGAAGATCAACGTCATCAAGGTGGTCCGCGAGATCACCAGCCTTGGCCTCAAAGAAGCCAAGGACTTGGTGGACAGCGCTCCCAAGCCGGTGAAAGAGAAAGTCACCAAGGAAGAGGCCGCGGCCATCAAGGCCAAACTGGTGGAAGTCGGCGCCTCGGTGGACATAAAGTAGCAAGGAAACCTATGCAGTGGAAAAAGGCCGCCCGGAAAGGGCGGTTATTTTTTTGGGCGGGATTTGCCGGGGAGACGGCTGTGCTGCTTCCTCGAACTGATTGCGCCACCGCGTCCGGTTTGTAGAAGGTAGCCGCTGAAAACCCATCCCCCTGGTGGGGTGGGATGAAAGCGGCATCGCCAGTGAGGGCGATTTTTTGTAAAATGTTCAAAAAGTGGTTGACACTGCAATGCCAGGATATATAATTGAGAGAAATTAAGGGAAATCCTGGCCATCACATCTGCAATAGCCTTCTCAATGTCGAATCTTGTCTGGAAAAGTATTACAGTCAACAAAGGATTCCCCTCCCTTTAGATCAACAGAAAATATGTTCTGGGTCGATGGATTTTCGATTAAGGGGATGCACTGGATGAACGCCTGGTGATTTCAAGGAAGGTGGTGGTGAGTTATGATAACCGTATTCTCTAACCGTGTTTACAAAAAGCGCATCGGCAGGTCGGCTGAGATCGAAATAGAGCAGGAAACTTATAAATATAACCGTGCAAAATGGTACTTGGTCAAACTTCTGACCAGGGAACATAACGGCATTTTCTGTTTCCTAAAGGATTTCAGCTTACATATGCTTGTCAAAATGAAGTTTGGTTTCAGCGACTATTTTGCCAACTCTGTTATCATCGACGCCAAAGCTGCGTGGTCTAGCAGGGTGGAACTACACAAATTAGAAATAGCCGAACTGAGAGACCGTATCACCGTCAAAAAGAAGAAGGTCGAGAAACTCAGGAAGGAACTTAAGGGCATGCGGGCGATGCTTATATCCTGCATCAGGATATCCAAAGCGTCTAAGCTCAAAAAGCCGCCTAAGAAAGATCTCAAGCTAAAGACTTACCGTGGCTGTAAGGAACGGTAACTGCCATCGGGGATCTTCGCTGTTTCCCAGCGCAAGTATTCCCGGGTGTTCTTTAATCTTTACGATTTTGAACACAAGTTTCTGCGTCCTGAGATGAAGCGGGTTAAAAATATTATTTCACAAATCGAACACTCGATCAATTTAATGAGCGATCGACTCCGCCGTATGGAATCCCGCGTGCCCGGTGTCACCTTCGGAACGAAGAAGCTGGCCCGCGCGCGGCAGACGAGATATGCCGGCGATCGCGGACGCTGGGCTGAGAAATGGCGCGACAGCCGACTCAAGGGATTCAGAATTGTGGGTCGGCATGACGCCGGATGCGGTAACTTTGTGTTTAAGTACCGTTCCGCGACAAAGAAGCTCGAAATAGTGCTCAGTAAGAA